>CABUJP010000120.1:0-6817 GCA_902491835.1 uncultured Alistipes sp.
GACGTCGAAGCCCCGGTCGAGCGCGGCCATAGCCGGCTCGAAATGGAGAAAGTTAGGCGTTACGATCGATACGAAGTCCATTCGCACGCCTTCGGGCAACGCGGCTTCGCGGTCGATCATCTCGCGGAACGAAGCGTAGATCCGCTCGTCGGATAGAAAGTATTCCCGCCCGGATGCCAGCGAGACGTCGGGCCTGCTGCTGAAGCAACCGCAGACCAGCTCGATCTGGTTGTCCATCAGGGCCGCCGCCCGGTGTATGGCTCCGATGAACGCGCCGTTCCCGCCGCCGATCATGCCCATTTTCAGTTTTCTGTCCATTGTCTGAAATGTTTGAGGTTTCTAACAAAGTTAAAAAAATCTTCACATTCCGTTCCTTCCCGCCTCGTTTTGCCGGGAACTTGCACTATCTTTGATCTGAGCCGACAGGATATGGATACGTTATGAAAGAAAGCATTTTCCGGATACCTTTACCCGAAGATTACGAGGGCAGCGCAGAGGCGACTTTGGTCTGCTTTGCGGCCGAGGGCGCTCCGTCGCGGGCCGTATTGTACTTGCACGGATATGTCGACTATTTTTTTCAGACGCACATGGCGCGATGGTTCGTCGCGCGCGGATGGAACTTCTATGCGCTCGATCTGCGCAAGTACGGCCGCTCGCTGACGGTCGGCCAGACTCCGTATTATTGCCGCGATCTGCACGAGTACTACCCTGAGATCGACCGGTCGATCGAGCGGATGCGCCGGGACCGGATCGAGCGAATCGTTCTGATGGGCCATTCGACCGGAGGACTGCTCGCTTCGCTGTACGCTTCCGACGGCCGGCGTCGCGCCGACATAGAGCGACTGATTCTCAACAGCCCTTTTTTCGAGTTCAACGCGTCGTGGTTCAAAAGGCGCGTAGCCGTGCCGGTTGCCGCCGCTCTCGGGCGGCTGTGGCCCTACGCTCATAAGAAAAACGAGCTTTCTCCGTTCTATTTCGACAGCGTCTATCGGGGCGCGCATGGGGAATGGGACTTCAATACGCAGTGGAAGCCGCGCGACGGCGTACCGCTCTATTTCGTTTGGCTCGGCGCGATCCGCAGGGCGCAGCGACGATTGCGGCGCGGTCTCGGACTGCGTATTCCCGTACTCGTTCTTTCCTCGGCGGATTCGTGTCGTGCCAGAACATGGAACGATTGTTTTCGTTCGGCCGATGCCGTGCTGAACGTTGCGGATATAAGGCGCTATGCGGGCTGTCTGGGCTCCTGCGTGACGAGTGTGACGATCGAGGGAGGATTGCACGATCTGGTACTTTCGGCCGCTCCGGTCCGGGAAAAAGTCTTGGAAACGATGACATCCTGGCTCGATTGCCCTGAAAGCCAATCATGCCTTCCGTCCCGAGAACCCTCGGCATAGATGCCTGTCATGCAGAAGGAAGGCAGCGAATTTATTTTGCCTAAGCCGGAGTGATTGCCATGCTGTTTCCCTCGTCTATGCGAGATTCGTCCGTCATGCTTTTGAAAGCGATTCTCATATACCCGATTACGCTTTATTGTACCGGTTTTCGAGTTCCCGATTTCTCCGTGTGAGATCGCTTCCGTCGGAGGGACTTCACGGCAGAGACCTCATCGGACACGCAGCCTGTGGCCGCAAGCCGCGGAGAAACTCCGGTTTCGACCTGTTCCATAACCGAGGCTCGAAATCGGGCTCGATATGCGATGGGTACAGACTTGTATGATATTTTCTAATACCGTTCATGGATCGAAGTCTCCTTGCTATACTCTCCGTTGAAAACGACGAACCGCCTGCCGTTTAAAAGGCACGCGGTTCGGTCGATACAGGAAGCGGGCCTGCCGTTCCTATTTCCGCTTGTTTCTCGCGGCGGCCTGCTGCCGTGCCAGTTGCTCGCGCTGCTTCATAAGCTCTTCGTAGCGTTGCTGGAACTTGCTCATCTTTTTCGGTTTTCTCGCGTTCTCCTTCATCCGCTGGTGAAGCTTGTCCTCGTTGACGATATAGCGGAATCCGAAAGTCTGCCCCATCGTGATGATATTGCTGACCAAATAGTAATAACTCAGGCCGCTCGAGTAGTTATTGAGCCAGAAAAGCAGCATCAGCGGCATCAGGTAGAGCATCATGAACTTCATGCCGGCCATTTGCGGGCCCGCTTGGGCGGTCTGCGAGTAGCTGATCTTCGACGTGATGAAAACCGATACGGCCATCAGCAGCGCGAACAGGCTGACATGGTCGCCGTAGAACGGAATGTCGAACGGAAGATGCAGAATGCTGTCGTAGGACGACAGGTCGTCGGCCCAAAGGAATGACTTGCCGCGCAGCTCGATCGAGGCCGGGAAGAAACGGAACATCGCGATCAGGATCGGGAACTGGATCAGCAACGGAATGCACCCGCCCATCGGATTGACGCCGGCGCTCTTGTAAAGCGCCATCATCGCCTGCTGCTTCTTCATCGCGTCCTCCTGCTTCGGGTATTTCTCGTTGATCTTGTCCATCTCGGGCTTCAGCAGACGCATCTTGGCCGTCGAGAGGTAGGACTTGTAGGTCAGCGGCGAGATGATGATCTTGATGAAGACGGTCAGCAGCAGAATAATCAGGCCGTAGTTTGCGATGTACTTGCCCAGAAAGTCGAACGTCGGGATCACGAGCCAGCGGTTGACCCAGCCGATAATCCAGCCGCCCAGCGGCACGAGTCGCTGCAAATGCAGGTCGTCGTACTTTTTCAGCGTCGAGTACTTGTTCGGACCGAAGTAGAAACTGAAGCCGTAGCTGTCGGTCTGCGGAGTGTACGGAACCGAAAGCTGGGCATGGAACTTCTTGATATTGCCGCTGCCCGGTGCGAATGTCTCGTATTGCAGCGTAGCGTTCTGAAAGTCGTTGTCGGCGATCAGGATCGACGAAAAGAACTGCTGCTTGAAGGCCACCCACCTGATTTTCGAGTTGACCGTCTCGTCCTTGGTCTCCTTCGACATGCCCAGTTCCTCGATCGTGTTGTCGCCCGGGAAATTGTAGGCGATCGTCGTGTAGTTGTTCTCGTTATCGAAGCCCTTCTCGTTCTGAGGACCCACGTTCTGCCAGTTGATCTCCAGATCGCCCTGATTCGGCGCCAGCAGGTCGTCCATTCCCACGAACCGGACGTCGAAATCGATCATGTAGTTGTCCCGACGGATCGTATAGAGGTATTCGACATACGATGCGGAATCGACGTTCAGCCGCATGGCGAAGTTTTTCTGTTCCTCGCCGGGCGCGAAAGCCAATCCGTTCGCGTCGACCGGCTCGAAATAGTACTCGCTCGTGTTGATCTGGGGGTTGTTGTATCCTTTCTTGATGAAGAAGGAGAGATCGAACACCGAGGTAGAGTCGGCGAACAGCAGGAGCGGAGTTTGACGGTAGGTCTTGTAGTCTTTCAGCTCGACCGACGCGACGCGGCCTCCCTTATTCGAGAAGCGGATTTTCAGCAGGTCGTTCTCGATCGTGTAGAATGTTTCATTGCCTTCGGTCGCCGCGTACAGATAACGGCCCAAATGCTCCTCGCGCTGTTGTTTCTCCCGCAGAGCCGCGCTATCCGCCGTCGGAGCCGGCGACGCGGGATCGATTTCGGACGCGACCGTCTCGACCGGCAGCGAGGCTCTGGCCGCCGAGTCGATCGAGGCCTGCTGCCTGGCTATTTCCGCCTGCTGTTTGCTGCTATACCATGTGAATACAAAAAGAATGACGCCTATGATAAGTAGACCCAATAGCGATTTCTTGTCCATGTCGTATGCGTGAGATTATTTGCAGCCGTTGTTATCTTTACAGTACTGGGTCGACGCTTTGACGAACGATACGAAAAGCGGATGCGGGTGCAGGGCCGTGCTCTTGTATTCGGGATGGTACTGCACGCCGATGAACCACGGATGGTCCTGCATTTCGACCACTTCGACCAGATTGGTGTCCGGATTGACGCCGACCGGCTTCAGACCGGCCCGGACGAACTCGTCGAGGTAGTCGTTATTGAACTCGTAGCGGTGGCGGTGACGCTCGACGATATCCTTGCGACCGTATGCCGCATAGGCTTTCGATCCTTTCTCGAGGGTGCACGGATAGCCGCCCAAACGCATCGTGCCTCCTTTCTCGGTAACCCCTTTCTGTTCCTCCATCAGGTCGATGACCGGATGCGGCGTGCTGGCCATTTCGGTCGAGTTGGCGTCTTCGTAACCCAGCACGTGACGGGCAAACTCGATCACGCAGCACTGCATGCCGAGGCAGATGCCGAAAAACGGGATTTTCTTTTCGCGCGCGTACTTTACGGCCAGTATCTTGCCTTCGATGCCCCGGTGTCCGAAACCCGGAGCCACCAGAATGCCGCACATGCCCTTGAGCTGGGAGGCGATATTCTCCTCGGTGATTTTCTCCGAGTTGATGTATTGCAGCTTGACCTTGGCATGATTGGCCGCGCCGGCGTGAATGAACGACTCGGCAATCGACTTGTAGGCGTCCGGAAGCTCGGTGTACTTGCCCACCAAAGCGATGTTGACCTGAGTCTGCGGGTGCTTGACCTTATCGACGAACTCGATCCATGCCTTCAGGTCGGGCTCCCCGTTGTCGGGCAGCTGCAGCTTGTTGAGAGCCACGATATCGAGTTTCTGGTTCAGCATCATCAGCGGGACTTCGTAGATCGTCGGCACGTCGATCGACTCGACGACCGCGTTCACGTCCACGTTGCAGAACAGCGCCACCTTGCGGCGGATCTCGTTGGTCAGGTGCTTTTCGGTGCGCAGCACCAGAATGTCGGGCTGCAGTCCGTTCTCGAGCAACTGCTTGACCGAGTGCTGAGTAGGCTTCGTCTTCAGCTCGCCCGAGGCCGCCATGTAGGGGATCAGCGTCAGATGCACCACCAGCGAGTTACTGTATCCCAGCTCGTAGCGCAGCTGGCGGACCGCCTCGATATACGGCAGGGACTCGATGTCGCCGACCGTGCCGCCGATTTCCGTAATGATGACGTCGTAGATTTTCTTCGCGCTGAGCAGCTTGATGCGGCGCTTGATTTCGTCCGTAATGTGCGGAATGACCTGCACGGTCTTGCCCAAGAACTCGCCCCGTCGCTCCTTGTTGATTACGCTCTGATAGATGCGGCCCGTGGTTACGTTGTTGGCCTGAGAGGTCGGAATGTTCGTAAACCGCTCGTAATGCCCCAGATCGAGGTCGGTCTCGGCGCCGTCCTCGGTCACGTAGCATTCGCCGTGCTCGTAAGGGTTCAGCGTGCCGGGATCGACATTGATGTACGGATCGAGCTTCTGAATGGCCACCTTGTAGCCGCGTGCCTGCAGCAGCTTGGCCAGCGAGGCGGAGATGATGCCCTTGCCCAAAGAGGAAGCCACGCCTCCGGTTACAAAAATGAATTTCGTCTTGTTCGTGTTAGCTACAGCCATGATGTTACTCTCCTTGCTTGTCTATCAGATTAATCTTTTCGATGATGGTCGCCATTTCCTGCTTGGCGCGCTCGATCTTGTCGTTCACGTCGCGGATCATTCCCTCCGCATTCTTGCTTTTCGAGAAGAAGCCGATGTTGTTTTCGAGCAGCGCGATGTCGGCCTCCAGTTGCTTCATCTTGTTGTACAGCCGGTCCCGTTCGTGGCGGATGCGGCGGTCGCCTCCTTCGGACAGGCTCGACAGCTTGCCCCGGAAACGCTCCATGTGGCGTTCCCGCTCGCTACCGCGAAGCCGCGCGAAGATGTCGTCCACCAGCGAGCGGTACTCGCTTTGGATCGCGTCCTTCTGTTTGATGGGAACGAACCCGATCTCGGCCCAGCGGCGTTGGAGTTCCTTGATCGCCTCGAAGCCCTTGTCCCGTTCCTCGACCGAGAAATTTTTCAGCTCTTCGATCAGCTCCCGTTTTTTCGACAGGTTTTCCTCGTACTGGGAGTCGATTTCCGAGAAATGGGCCGCCTTGCGCTCGAAGAAATGGTCGCAGGCCGTGCGGAAGCGCTTCCAGACGGCATCGGAATGGCGGCGCGAAACGGGACCGATCTCCTTCCACTTTTTCTGCAGGGCGATCAGCTCGTCGGTCGTCTTTTTCCATTGCTCGCTGTCCATAATGGCTTCCGCCGCCGCGCAGATTTCGTTCTTCAGGTGCAGGTTGTTCTCCATCTCGGCCTTGGTCTGCAGGTAGAAGTTCCGCTTGTTCTCGAAAAAGCGGTCGCAGGCCGTGCGGAAGCGCTCGTATATTTTCGTGTTGTCCTTTTTCGGGGCGAAGCCGATCGTTTTCCATACCTTTTGAATTTCGATCAGCTGTTCCGACGCCTTGTTCCACTCCTTGCGGGTCGTCGGCGAAGCCTCCGAGAGTTCCTCGGTGCGGACGCAAAGCTGGGTTTTCAATTCCAGATTGCGCTTCTGCTCCTCCTTGATGTTGTCGAAATACTCCTGATGTCGCTTGTTGATTTTCGAGCTCGCCTCGCGGAAACGGTCCCACAGCGGCTCTTTGTATTCGTTGGCGACCGGTCCGATCTCGCGCCATTGCTCGTGCAGCTTCTGCAGCTTGTGGAAAGCCGTGATGACGGAAGTCTCCAGTACGAGCGCATCGGCTTCCTCGCAAAGCTGCAGCTTGGCCTCGTAGTTCTTCTTCAGGTCCAGATCGCGCAGTTCCTTGTTGATCTTGATGAAATTGTAGAAATTCTCGACGTACATGTTGTACGTTTCCCACAAGTCTTTCAGGTGGGTCTGGGGTACGGGGCCCGTCTCCTTCCAGCGGCGCTGCAACTCACGGAAGGAGTTGAACGTATGGTTGAGCGTTTCGTTGCTGTCGATCAGTTCCTTGAGCTCCTCGATGATCTGCAGCTTGGTCCGGT
>CABUJP010000121.1:0-6709 GCA_902491835.1 uncultured Alistipes sp.
GCTGGCTCAGGATTTCGAGCCGAGCCGCTTGGAGCGAACCAAGTTCGCGATCGACAAGCTGACCCAGCAGCTCGAGCAGGACCGCATCGGGCTGATCGTGTTCGCCGGCGACGCCTACATGCAGCTTCCCATTACATCCGACTATGTGGCCGCGCGCAGCTTCGCTGCTCAAATATCGCCTACGATGGTGTCCAAGCAGGGTACGGCGATCGGCGCGGCGATCGATCTGGCCGCCAGCTCGTTTTCGTCCGGCAGCGAGGGTAGCCGCGTGATCGTCGTCATTTCCGACGGCGAGAATCACGAAGACGATGCGCTCGCGGCGGCGAAGGCGGCGGCCGAGAAGGGCATCAGAATCTACACGATCGGCATAGGCACGCCCGAGGGCGCTCCGATTTCGATCGACGGCGAATTCATCAAGGACGAGCAGGGCGACATGGTCGTGTCGAAACTCGACGAGCAGACGCTCGAACAGATCGCGCTGACGACCGGCGGAGCCTATATCCGGGCTACGAACCGCAGTCTGGGACTCGACGAGATCGTGCAAAAAATCAACGAGGTCGAGAAGAAGGAGCTCACGTCGACCGTGTTCGAAGATTTCAACGAGCAGTACCAGTATCTGATCGGTTTGGCTCTTGTCTTGCTGTTGCTCGAGTTCGCGATGCTCGAGCGCCGGAGTCGTTTGCTGGCCCGTTTCAATATTTTCAGAAAGCGCTGACGGAGTCGGCAGCGGAAGTGCCGGACAGCGCGGGACAGTCGCCGCTCGGCTCTTATGGTACGGAAAGCTCTTATCGCGCCGGCCCGGTCGGAAAGCGGCCGTTCCGATCTTCGGACACGGAAATCCGCGCAAGAGCGAAGGATCGGAACGGTTACGGACGGCGGCGCGCGCGTTTTGCCCTGCTTTTTCGTCTGCGGTGCGGCGGATATTAGCCGAAAATCACGTACATTTGTACCGTATGGGTGCAGGCCGCCCGTGCGCGAACGAATCAGGAAGAAGCCATGAACGGAGACGAGAGGGAATTCGAGACCTTGCAGGTCCATGCGGGCTATACGCCCGACGCGACGCACTCGCGCGTGACGCCGCTGTATCAGACCACTGCCTATACTTTCGACAGCGCGGAGCATGGGGCCGACCTGTTCGCACTGCGCGAGCCGGGCAATATCTATACCCGCTTGCAGAATCCGACGACCGACATGCTCGAGAAGCGCGTGGCCGCGCTCGAGGGCGGACCGGCCGCGCTGGCCGTCTCGTCGGGGCATTCGGCTCAGCTCGTCGCGCTGACGAGCATATTGAGCCCGGGTGACAATTTCGTCAGCTCGCCCTATCTGTACGGAGGCACGCACAACCAGTTCAAGATCGTGCTGCGCAACTTCGGGCTCGAGTGCCGCTTCGCGCCGGACAACGATCCGCAGCGCATGGAGCCGCTGATCGACTCGCGCACGCGGGCGATCTATGTCGAGACGATCGGCAATCCGAGCTTCGCCGTGCCCGATTTCGGCGCGCTTGCCGCGCTTGCACGGCGCTACGACCTTCCGCTGATCGTCGACAATACGTTCGGAGCCGGCGGCTATCTGTGCCGTCCGATCGAGTACGGCGCAGCCGTCGTCGTCGAGTCGGCGACCAAATGGCTCGGCGGACACGGTACGTCGATGGGCGGCGTGATCGTCGAGGGCGGAACCTACGATTGGAACAACGGTAAGTACCCGATGCTGTCCGAGCCTTCGGAAAGCTATCACGGGCTGCGATTCACGGAAGCCTTCGGACAGCTGGCTTTCATCGCCAAGTGCCGGGCCGAGGGAGTGCGCGATCTGGGGTGCTGCATCTCGCCGTTCAACTCCTTCATGATCATGCAGGGCATCGAGACGCTGTCGCTGCGCGTGCAGCGCGAGGCGGACAATGCGCTGGCGCTGGCACGCTACTTCAAGGCTCACCCGCTCGTCGAGCAGGTGTTCTATCCCGGGCTGGAGGACGATCCGCACCACGAGCTGGCCGCCCGCTATCTGCGTCACGGCTTCGGCTGCGTGCTGTCGGTCGTGCTCAAGGGCGACAAGCGGCAGACCGAGTCGCTGGTGGACCATTTGCGGCTCGTGTCGCATTTGGCCAATGTGGGCGACAACCGCACGCTGATTATCCAGCCGGCGGCGACGACCCATTCGCAGCTTTCCGAGCAGGAGCAGCGCGCGGCCGGCGTTCTGCCGACGCTGTTGCGCATTTCGGCCGGCATCGAACATATCGACGACCTGATCCGCGATTTCGAGCAAGCCTTTTCTTACGTGAAAGCCTGACGGACGGAAAATGCCTGTACGCTACTACAAATACGACAAGCCTTTCGCACTCGAGAACGGGGAGCGGCTCCCCGAGCTGCAGATCGCCTATCATACCTACGGCAAGTTCAAGGGCAACAACGCGATTTGGGTCTGCCACGCGCTGACGGCCAACTCGGACGTGGCCGACTGGTGGCCGCGGACCGTCGAGCAGGGACGCTTTCTCGACCCGCGCCGCTACTATGTCGTGTGCGCGAACGTCATCGGGTCGCACTACGGTTCGACGGGGCCGCTGAGCGTGAACCCGGCGACCGGAAAGCCCTATTACGGGTCGTTTCCGTTCATTACCGTGCGCGACATGGTGAACGCGCACCTGCTGCTGGCCGACCATCTGGGGGTCGGGTCGGTCCGGGCCGTGATCGGCAGCTCGATCGGAGGGTTTCAGGCGCTCGAGATGGCGCTCGCGAGGCCCGGCTTCGCCGAGCGTCTCGCTCTGATCGCTACGGCCGCGCGCAGTCAGCCGTGGACGATCGCCTTCAACGAGTCGCAGCGAATGGCCATCGAGGCCGACGGCACGTTCGGCGCCGAAGACGGCGAGGCCGGGAAGCGCGGCATGCGCGTTTCCCGCTCGGTCGGACTGCTGAGCTACCGGGGCTCGTCGGCCTACAACGCGACGCAGCAGGAAAACGACAACCTGTACAAGGTGGCCGGCTTCCGAGCCACCACCTACCAGCAGTATCAGGGCGACAAGCTCTGCCGCCGCTTCGACGCCTATTCCTACTATCGGCTGACGCAGGCTTTCGACTCGCACAACGTGGGCCGCTACCGGGGCGGTGTCGAGAGCGCGCTCTCGTCGATCCGGTGTCCGGCGATGATCGTCGGCATCTCGTCCGACATGCTGTTTCCCGTGTCGGAGCAGGTGTTTCTGTATCGGCATATTCCGAACAGCCGGCTCCGGCTGATCGATTCCCCGTTCGGGCACGACGGCTTTCTGGTCGAGCACGACAAGCTGAACGCGATCCTGAAGCCGTTCGTGAACGGCTCGATATAGCCCGGCGCGTCGAGTCCGGCGGCGACGGAATTTTCGGACAGGCGGCGGACCCGGCGGAACGGAATCTCCCGAAGGCCCCGTAGCGAGGCGGATGGCCCGACAATGTGTGAAAGCGACGATAGTATGACCAGAAACAACCTGCTAAACCTAAGACTTATGACACCGAAACCATTCTTCCGCTCTGCGGGACCGCTCGCGGCCGCCCGGCGCATTCTCCTTGCCGGAGTGTCGCTGCTGTGCGTAGCCCCCGCCTTTTCCCAGAAAGTGCACGACGCGATCCGCCCGCTTCCGGCCGGGGCCGTGCGTCTCGACGGATTTTTCGAGAACGACATCCGGAACTCGATCGACCATTGGAACAAGGGCGTCGTGCCCTACGCCGCCATGGTCGACTTTTTCCGCAACGGACGCAGCCAGTTCGCGCTGGGCGAGATGTGGGGCAAGGCGGTCCGTTCGGGCTGCATGTTCTACCGCTACACGGCCGATCCGGAGCTCAAGGAGATTCTCTCGCAGACCGTGAAGGACCTGCTGAGCACGGTGCGGCCGAACGGCAGCATCAGTTGCGTGCCTCCCGAGAAGCAGCCCGACGGGCCCGGCGGCGACCTGTGGGAACGGAAGTACGTGCTGCTCGGCTTGGACCGCTATTACGATCTGGTCGAGGCCGATCCGGCCGTGCTGCGGGCGATGACCGATCAGGCCGATTGCATCATCGATCAGGTGGGCGAGCCGCCCAAAGTGCCGATCACGTCGCTGGGCTGGAGTCCGAACCATATCGAATCGAGCACGCTGCTCGAGCCGTTCATGCGTCTTTACAACCGCACGGGCGAGAAGCGCTACCTCGATTTCGCCCGCTATATCGTCTCGACCGGCGGCTCCGAAGGGTACGATATTTTCCGTCAGGCTTATGACAACGTGCCTCCCCACGAAATGGGCGGTCCCTATCCGAAGGCCTACGAGATGATGTCGATGTTCGAGGGAGCGGTGGAGTATTACCGAGTGACGGGCGACGAGTACGTCCGTCGTTCGTTCATGAATTTGTACGACAACATCCGCCACAACGAGATCACGATCATCGGCAACGGCGGAGGCGACCAGCCCTATCATCCGGCCGTGATGGGCGAGGGGTGGGACCATACGGCCGTCGAGCAGACCAATCCCGACATCACGCGCATGATGGAAACCTGCGTCGGCGTGACGTGGATGAAATTCTGCAGCCAGATTCTGCGTCTTACGGGCGATCCGTCGGCCGTCGACGAGATCGAGAAGTATATCTACAACGGGCTGCTCGGCGCGATGAAGCCCTCGGGCGACGGCTTCAGCTACGTCAACCTGTTCAATGGCGAAAAGGTCACCAATTACGGTTGGGGGACGACGTTCGGCTCGCTGCCGGTTACGTGCTGCAACCTGAACGGTCCGATGGGTCTGGCCTATATTCCGTTCGTGGCCGTCATGGAGTCGGATCGCGGCCCGGTCGTGAATCTGTACAACGCCGCGCGTGCCGAGCTCTCGACGCCGCAGGGCGACTCGCTGAGCCTTCGCATCGAGACCGATTTTCCTCTTTCCGATCGGGTGCTCGTGCGGGTCGATCCGCATGCCGCGTCCCTTTTCACGCTGTCGCTGCGCATTCCGTCGTGGAGCGAACGGACCGTCGTCAAAGTCAACGGCAAAAAGGTCCGGAGCGTCGAGCCGGGCGCTTACCTCTCCCTCGAACGGATCTGGAAGCCGGGCGACCGCGTCGAGCTCGCGTTCGACATGCGCTGCCGGCTGCTGGACGCTCCGCGCGGCAGCAACCGGGCCGGAGACTCGTTTCAGGCTTTGGTCTGGGGGCCGATCGTGCTGGCCCGCGACGAGAACATCGATCCGGACTACGATGAACCGGTGCGCGTCGTGGCCGGCAAGGACCG
The DNA here is from genome assembly GCA_902491835.1 of uncultured Alistipes sp. Classification (GTDB taxonomy): domain Bacteria; phylum Bacteroidota; class Bacteroidia; order Bacteroidales; family Rikenellaceae; genus Alistipes_A. The sequence goes on from CABUJP010000121.1 coordinate 5,215, forward strand.
TGTCGTTCGCGTGAAGCGCGTCGCTCCGACACTTGCCTCGACGCGGCTGGAGTTTGAGGTCCCGACGGACGACGGGCCGATCCGGATGACCGACTACGCCTCGGTGAACGGATGGGAGGGAGCTCATATCTGTACATGGCTGCCGGTGAAGTAGCCCCGGACCGGAGCGGCGGATAGGTTGCCGGAGCGGTCTCCTCGTTCGGCAACCATGCCGGAAAGCCCTTCGCGGGACGGGAGCCGCCGATGTCCATATTTTGTTTACTTTTTTCGATCGAATCCGCGAAAGTACGGACGAATCTGCTTATTTTTGCAACGCTGTTTTTCGTATCTTTAACCTCGTGCGACCGGACGTCGGCGTTCGGGCGTCGGGCAGGGGCCGCCGCGAAGGCGTTCGTGGCGTCGGCTCCGAGCGAGACAGCCTGTATGAATTTAAAGGATAAAGGATAACGATGAGACTACCCGAATCAGCCAATGTTCTCTTGCTGGGCTCCGGAGGGCGCGAGCACGCCTTCGCATGGAAGATCGCACAGAGCAAGCGCCTGGCGCGCCTGTTCATCGCTCCGGGCAATGCCGGAACGGCCCTTTGCGGCACGAATGTCGATATCAATCCGACCAATTTCGGCTCGGTCAAGCAGTTCGTGCTGTCGAACAACATCAACATGGTCGTCGTGGGGCCCGAGGAGCCGCTGGTGCGCGGGATATACGACTTTTTCCGGGAGGACAGCCAGATCAGCAATATCCCGGTGATCGGGCCGTCCGCGCTCGGCGCGCGCTTGGAGGGTAGCAAGGAGTTCGCCAAGGATTTCATGACGCGGCACGGAATTCCGACGGCCCGTTATCGCAGCTTCACCAGAAAGAACGTTGAGGAGGCGTACGCGTTTTTGGAGACCCTGCAGGCTCCCTATGTGCTGAAGGCCGACGGCTTGGCCGCCGGCAAGGGCGTGCTGATCGTGCCTTCGCTCGAAGAGGCGAAGAGGGAGCTCGGACAGATGCTGTCGGGCCGTTTCGGCCATGCCGGTGATACGGTCGTGATCGAAGAATACCTTTCGGGTATCGAGTGTTCCGTTTTCGTCGCGACGGACGGCAAGAGCTATCGTGTATTGCCCGTAGCCAAGGACTATAAGCGCGTAGGCGAGGGGGATACCGGACCCAATACGGGCGGCATGGGTGCCGTGTCGCCGGTCCCGTTCGCCGACGAGGCTTTCATGGGCGAGGTGGTCCGGACGATCGTCGAGCCGACCGTCGAGGGACTGCGCAAGGACGGGATCGACTACAAGGGATTCATCTTTATCGGTCTGATGAACGTGGAAGGCAAGCCTTACGTGATCGAGTACAATGTCCGCATGGGCGATCCCGAGACCGAGGTAGTGCTTCCGCGCATCGAGTCGGACTTGATCGACTTGTTCGAGGCGATCGCTTTCGGCCGGCTCGACCGGCATGAGCTGGTCGTTTCGCCCCGCACGGCCGTGACGGTCGTCTGCGTATCGGGCGGCTA
>CABUJP010000122.1:0-6646 GCA_902491835.1 uncultured Alistipes sp.
CTCGTGTTCATGTATGCGGGCGGGCAGACGATGAACATATTCAGCCAGATCGGCATCATCATGCTGATCGGGCTGGTGGCCAAGAACGGTATCCTGATCGTCGAGTTCGCGAATCAGAAGCAGGAGTCGGGTCTTGCCCGCGGGGAGGCGATCGAGCAGGCCGCGTTGCAGCGCCTGCGCCCGATTCTGATGACCAGCGCCTCGACCGTGCTGGGACTGATTCCGTTGGCCGTGGCTACCGGCGAGGGAGCTGCCGGCCGCGTGGCGATGGGTGTGGCCGTCGTCGGCGGCATGCTCGTCTCGACCCTGCTGACGCTTTACATCGTTCCGGCCATGTACAGCTATATTTCCACCGACAGACACAAGAAGAAAGCATGAGAAGATTCCTGTCGCTGACTTGGGCGCTGTGCGGCTTGTCCGTCTTGTCCGCGCAGACCCCTTATACGCTGAAGTCCTGTCTGGAGACGGGCTTGGAACGCAATTACTCGATTCGCATCGCCCGCAACGACGAGCGGATCAGTTCGTCGAATGCGACCCGGGCGGCAGCCGGGGCCCTGCCGACGCTCGATCTTTCGGCCGGCTACGACGGAGCGCTGTCCGACAGCCGCACCCGTCCGCGAGCCGGAGAGACATCCTCCGAGAGCGGGGTGTACGACCAGACCGTGTCGGCGGGGCTCGACCTCGAGTGGACGATTTTCGAGGGCTTCCGCATACGGACCGACTATCGCCACCTGCAGGAGCTCAAGGCTCAGGGCGAGCTGGAGACGCGCATAGCGATCGAGGATTTCGTCGCTTCGCTGGCGGCCGAGTACTACAATTTCGTCCAGCAGAAAATCCGACTGAAGAACTTCCGCTACGCCGTGTCGCTTTCCAAAGAGCGGCTGCGCATCGTCGAGGCGCGTTACCGGATCGGCAGCTTCTCTCGTCTGGACCTGTTGCAGGCGCGGGTCGACTTCAATGCCGACAGCTCGCAGTACATCACGCAGCAGGAGCTCGTTTTCGCTTCGCGTATCCGGCTCAACGAGCTGATGGCCGTCGATAGCGTCGATAGGCACATTTTGGTGCTCGACTCGCTGATTCGGGTCGATGAGACGCTCGACCGCCGGGAGCTCGAGGATCAGATGCTGCGCGCGAACTCCTCGCTGCTTCGCTCGGCCCGCGAGCAGACGCTGGCCGAGCTCGATTTGCAGACGCTTCGCTCGCGCAATTATCCTTATCTGAAGCTCGGCGCGGGATACGGCTACTCGCTGAATCGCTACGGCAGCGGCTCGACGCTTCAGCGCCGCACGCTGGGTCCCGATGCCGGCCTGACGCTCGGCATGACGATTTTCGACGGCAACCGCCGCCGCGAGCAGCGCAATGCCCGGATCGAGATCGACAACGCCCGGTTGCGGACCGAACAGCTCGAGCTGTCGCTGGAGGCCGACTTCTCGAATTTCTGGCAGGCTTACCGCAACAACGTGGAGCTGCTCAAGCTCGAGGAGGAGAACCTCGTCGCCGCGAACGAGAATTACGAGATAGCCATGGAGCGCTATCTGCTCGGCGACCTGTCGGGCATCGAGATGCGCGAGGCCCAGAAAAGCCTGCTCGATGCCGAGGAACGGATTCTCTCGGCGCAGTACAATACGAAGCTGTGCGAGATTTCGCTGCTCCAGATCAGCGGCGGCATACTGCATTACCTCGATTGACCCCTTTTTCGCAGGTACTGATCCGGCCGTTTTCCTGTCCGGCTTGCGTTCGTGACTGCCCGGTAGCGAAAGCGCCGGGCAGTCGGTCGGACGGTTCGGCACGGCGGGACGGTCCGGCGGTTCTCTTGCGCGGCGTCCGGCGGACGTCTCTTTTCTTATTCGTTTTCTCGGGCGTTCTTTGTTCGCCCGGCGACTCCGGCTATATTGTCGGTTGCGCGGCGAACGGTCCCGCGACTGTCCGGACAATCCGGGCCGATTCGCGGCCTTGGGCCACGAATAGCCGTTGTGCAAGGAAAGGCTCTTCGCAGGGGCGTTTCCTGTACGGACCGAACCGTGCCGTGAACCGTCGGACAGAAAGGGGAGTGGCGCGGGAGTTTCCCGTTTGGTATCCGAATTGCAGAATTCCGGCCGATGCAAACGGAAAAAGTCATGAAGGCATACGAATTGTTCGACAACGCCCCGCGTAACCGCTACGAGTTCCGTATCGACGGGCTGACTCCCAAGATAGAGTACGTGAAGCCCGCGGACGGCGTGATCGTTCTGACCCATACCGAAGTTCCCCGCGAGCTCGCCGGACGGGGCATCGGGAGCCGGCTGGTCGAGGAGGCGCTCGCCGACATCGACCGGCAGGGGTTGAGGCTGATTCCCCGGTGCTCGTTCGTAGCCGGGTACATTCGGAAGAATCCCCGGTGGGAACGGATCGTCGCGCGGGCGTGACGGCAGGTCGGCGCTTTTGCTTTCTTATGACTGAATTTGAGCGATCATGGAAATAGTCAGGGAATATACCAACGGCGAGCTGACCGTAATCTGGAAGCCCGGTCTCTGCACTCATGCCGGAGTCTGCGTCCGGATGCTTCCTCAGGTTTACAGGCCCCGCCTGCGGCCGTGGGTCGATCCGACTCGGGCGACGACGCGGCAACTGATCGAGCAGATCGAACGCTGTCCGTCCGGCGCCTTGAGCTATCGGCTCCGGTGCGGTTCGTCCGGTCGCTGAGCGGTCGGGCTTGCGGCGGGTTCCGTGTTTTTTGCCGGAAAGTTTCGGGTCGGGCGGCGTTTGTCGTCCGATCTCGCTATCTTTGCCTGGTAATCCTGCAAATCCGTCGAGCCATGAAAATCGTCATCCTATCCGTTATTCTGTCGTGTGCTGCTCTCGGCGCCGGGTCGTCGGGCGTCGTCGTACCGGACGACGCATGTTCCCTCGTTGCGGAGTATGCCGGGTTTTCCCGACCGAGCCGAGGCCGCTCGTATGCGAAGGACGCATGGAACGTCTATTACAGGGGGTGGAAGGTGGACGGCGCCTCTGCCTCGTCGTTCGAGGATCTGGGAGGCGGCTACGGCAAGGATGCGTGGAGCGTCTTTTTCGAGGGAGTGAAAATGGACGGCGCCTCCGCTTCGTCGTTCGCGGGTATGGGCGGAGGGTATGCGAAAGACGACTGGAACGTGTTTTACCGGGGCAAAAAGGTGAAGGACGCTTCCGCCTCGTCGTTCGGGAGCCTCGGTGGCGGCTACGGCAAAGACGACTGGGCGGTTTTCTTTCGGGGAGACAAGGTGCGGGAAGCCTCGGCATCCTCGTTCGAGAGTTTGGGCGGCGGTTACGGCAAGGATGCGTGGAATGTATTCTACATGGGGCGCAAGCTGGAGGGAGTTTCTCCGTCCGCGTTCCGGATGCCGGGCCGAAGATAGCGCGCCGTTGAGCCGTGCGGAAATAAAAAAGCGCGGTTAACACATGGCTCAATCGCCACAAAAGCGATTAGCCACATCCCGGTAAAATTATTGTCCATTCTTCTGTCGCGTGCAGGCCGGTTCAGCGCGCTGTCCCATAGAGGTTTGTATATAACCGCGAACGGGCGTTCCGACGTCCGGAATCGGAGACGGCGGCGTTTTTTTCGCCGAACATGGTGCGAACGGGAAAATAATCCTTACCTTTGAGCAGTAAACAACGCGAGTTCATTCTGATCCTTATCTTCCTTGCATTTCTCGGGCGCGTTCCTGCCCCGGTTCTTTCATCGTTGAAATCGACCTTTATAAGCTTTCCTTGTTTCGGCAGTAAACGGCCAGAGTAAGTCTCACGGCGGAGACCGAAGACGGCTTATGTCCAATTCAACGATTTAACGCGAATGAAATCATTCTTTGCCGGCGAGCGCAAGCCCGGCTTCACGTCTCTTGTTTCTGAAGGCTCTTGTCTTTCCGGCCGGGCGAAAGGCGCCCTGCGCGGTCAGGGGAGCCGGAAACAATTTCTCTATTTCTTATCGGGCCGCTTCGGGCGGCCGACCACTAAAAACGTCCGCGAATGCGGACACGAAATCATTATGACATTCAACGAACTGAACATGGCGGAGCCTATTTTGAAGGCTGTCCGCGAAAAAGGATACGACGAGCTCACGCCCATTCAGCAGCGGGCTATTCCGATCGCCCTGCGGGGCGCGGATATTCTCGGAATCGCCCAGACGGGCACGGGCAAGACGGCGGCGTTCGCCCTGCCCCTCTTGCAGAGACTGATCGAGGAACGATCCCTCGAACGGGAACCGTCGGCCGTCGCGGGAGAGACCGTTCCGCTCCGGCGCGAACGGAGGGGAAGGTCGCACGGGAAAAGCGGCCGCCGTGCTATTCGGTCCCTCGTTCTGACCCCCACGCGGGAGCTCGCCCTTCAGATCGGCGAGTCGTTCGCCGATTACGGAAAGTACACGGGCCTGAGGCACGCGACGATTTTCGGTGGAGTCAAGCAGGGGCCTCAGACGGACAGGCTCCGCCGGGGCGTCGATATCCTGATCGCCACTCCCGGACGTCTGCTCGATTTGATCGCTCAGGGAGAGATCGAGCTCGGGAGCCTGTCGCATTTCGTGCTGGACGAGGCGGATCGGATGCTCGACATGGGCTTTATCGCCGATATCAGGCGCTTGTTGCCGCTGCTTCCGGTCCGGCGCCAGACGCTTCTTTTCTCGGCTACCATGCCCCGGGATATCGTGGCCCTGTCGGGTTCTATCTTGTGCGAACCGGTGCGGGTCGAGGTGACTCCCGCTTCCTCCACCGTCGATAGGGTGGATCAGCGCGTCTACTTTGTCGAGAGGCCGGAGAAAAAGAGCTTGCTGGTATCGGTACTCAGAAAGCAGGCGGACAAGTCGGTGCTCGTTTTCTCGCGCACGAAGCACGGCGCGGACAACATCGCCCGCATGTTGAAAAGGGCCGGCATACGCAGCGAAGCGATCCACGGCAACAAGTCGCAGGGGCAGCGCCAGAAGGCCTTGGGCGATTTCAAGTCGGGAAAGGTGAAGGTCATGGTGGCCACCGACATCGCGGCGCGGGGCATCGACGTCAGCGAGCTCCATACCGTCATCAACTACGATCTGCCCGACGCGGCCGAAACCTATGTCCATCGCATCGGTCGAACCGGCCGGGCGGGCCGTGCAGGCATAGCGCTTACGTTTTGCTCGCAGGACGAGCGCGCGAAGGTCAGGGACATCCAGAAGCTGACCGGCAGAAAACTCGAGACGGTGTCTTGCACCGCCTGATCATTTTATCCATTCAAAACGTTTCTATGGCAGGATCACAATCGTTCGGAAAAAGAGAGAACGAAAAAAAGAAGCGGGCCAGGCGCCTCGAAAAACAAAAGCGGAGGGAGGAACGGCAGGCCGGCGGTCCCAGTTCGTTCGAGGAGATGATCGCCTATGTCGACGAAAACGGGCGGATAGCCGATACCCTGCCCGAAAAAGGCGGGAGAGAGGAGATCAGGCCGGAAGACGTGCCGATCGCGACACCCAAAAGAGAGAGGCTTGTTCCGGAGCTGCTTACGGGCCGGGTCGAGCACTTCGACGAGAGCAGGGGATACGGCTTTATCAAGGATATGGAGTCTTCCGAGAAGTATTTCTTCCATGTTTCGTCGGCTCCCCCGGACATTGCCGAGGGCCATATCGTCGCTTTCGGAACGGAAAAGGGAGCCCGGGGAATGAATGCGGTGGGTATAACGAGAACGAAATAGAACAGTATACGGATTTAAAAAACGAAAAAAATGAACATTTACATTTCCAACCTGAATTTCGCCACGAAAGGCGAAAGTTTACGCGACTTATTCGCGGGATACGGCGACGTATCGTCCGCCAACATCATTACGGACCGCGAAACCGGTCGCTCACGCGGATTCGGCTTCGTCGAGATGCCCGACGAGGCTCAGGGCCGGTCGGCTATCGACGCCTTGAACGAAACGGAATTCGAAGGCAAGGTCATCACGGTCAACGTGGCCCGTCCGAAAACGGAGCGGGGCGACCGGGGCGGATTCGGCAACAACGGGGGCTACGGCAGAAGGCGATACTGATCCTTCCTGTCCTCCGGATTCTCGGGCGGTATGTCTTTCATCGAAGGACATACCGCTTTTGGTATTGTTTCTGCCTGACAAGCGTGGGGGCGCACGGCGAGCCCGTGCGCTGCCGGTTCGGTGGAGATGTCCGGGGCGGGAAAATCGCGGCTCAGTTTTTTCATCTTCCCGTACCGATTATTTTTTGCGAATGAAGGCAACGTCGCCTTCGCTTAATTTTCAGGATAATGGTTATAGGATATCTCAGGGTTAGTACGGGCAAGCAAAATCTGGCTAACCAACAGAACGAAATCCGGCGTTTCGCCGACAGCAAGGATTTCGTAATCGACAGCTGGGTCACCGAGGTGGTCAGCGGTCGCAAGCGCGAGCGCGATCGCAAGCTCGGCGGTCTTCTCAAGCGGATGAAGCCGGGAGACACGCTGATCGTGACGGAAATCTCGCGGCTGAGCCGCACGCTCACGGACATCATGGCCATTATGGGCAAATGTCTGGCCCGGGAGATCAATCTCTATACGACCAAAGAAGGGTATTCGTTCGACAATACCATCAACAGCAAGGTCCTTTGCTTCGCTTTCGGACTGGTGGCGGAAATCGAGCGCAATCTGATTTCCATGCGAACCAGGGAAGCCTTGGTCCTGCGTAAGGCGGA
>CABUJP010000123.1:0-6640 GCA_902491835.1 uncultured Alistipes sp.
GTCCGACATCGCGCATCCCGACTTTGACATTCGACGCGCCGCTGCCCGTCATCCGCACATCATCGCTCCGCACGTCGACCGACGCGTTGGACGCCCCGGACAACTGCATCAAAAAAGCTTTGTCGAAGCGGGCCTTCAGGTCGGCCGACGAAGCGCCGCTCAGCCTCAGCTCGCCCCGCCCGGCGCTCACACTCAGCCCGCGGGCGGAAGACGCTCCGCTCAACGCGCCGTCGAAACGCGCCCCGGCGTCGAACTCGTCGTCGGTCGTCAGCTTCGAGGCGCCCGAAAGCCTCAGATACCTCAGCTCCGGCATCCGGACGACGGCCGACAGCTTCACGTCCTTCATATCGAACGAACGGCCTTTTCGGCCGCGATCCGGCTGCTCGAACTCCAATACCAGATTTCCGTCCGATACGGACACGCGAACGTACTCCTCGAATCGCGTATCGTAAGATACCTCGACCGAACAACCGCCCGAGCGGACCAGCGTCACGTCGTACACGCTGCCGGCCACGATGCCCGTGAATTTCGGCACATCGATCTTTTTCGTCACCGTCGTTGCGGATGCGGGCTGCATAAGCAGGCCGAGCGCCGCGAGCAAAAGCCATTTTCTCATCGTATTGTTTTTTAGGGTGAATATTAGAAACAGTCGCCGCAAGACTTCATTTACCGTTTCCTGAGCGAACCCGTGCGGCTCACGGACTGCGAAACGATCCTCGCATCGCCCGAATAGGTTACCCGCGAGCCGCCGGTCACGCTGACGTCGAGCTCGCCGGACACGTTCAGCTCGACCGAGGCGACCCCGGAACAGCCTACCCGAGCCTGACAGGCGTCCAATGCGACGGCATTCACGCGTCCTCCTCCGCCGCATTCGACCGTGAGACTATCCGTTCGTCCGGCAACCTTCACGGAAGGAACGCCCGCCGCCCCGATGCGCACAAGGGAGGCATCGGACACGTCTAACCGCAACGAGGCTCCGCCGACCGTCTCGACTTGCACGCGCTGACCGGCTTCCGAGGCGGTTACCTGAGCAACCCCGGACACCACGTAGATCGATTCGTCGAATTTCGCATCGACTCGGACCGAGGCTCCGCCGCTGATATCCCAGTTTCCCAAGGCTCCGCCGACGCTCAATTTCGACAACGAAGCCACGCCGCTGACGCACCCGAGGAAACGCTCGCCGGCATCGAACCGGCCCGACGTCTCCATGCGGCATGCGCCGCCGATCTCCAGATAGCTCAGCACGGGAAGCCGAACGACCGCTTTCGGGCGAAGGTCGGAAAATTTCTTGCGCTCGGCGGAGGACCAGCCCGACTGATCGATCTCCAGCACGAGACGCCCCTGTTTCACCGCGATCCGCAGATCGTCGGCCATATCGGCCTCGCAGGTCACCTCGACCGAGCAGACGTCGGCACGGATCAGCGTCACATCGTAAATACCGCCTGCCACGACACCGGTAAAATCCCGTACCCCGATCTTTTTCGTAACCGAGGCCGCCTCGGACGGCAGCAGCCATAGCGCCGCCAGGAATGCCACAAACCAGTTTCTCATCGTCTCATTGTTTTTCGTTCTCTACTGCTCGTCGGCGATCTGCGCCCTCAGCTGTTTGACCGCATCGATCTTCAACCCGAAATAGCGTCTCAGTATCCGTACTTTCTCGGCATCGTCCAGCTCATCGGGCAACTGCTCGTACAGCGGAACCGCCTCGCAGTCGATTATCCGAATCGTACGGTTAACCTGAGAGGTGTCCGCCCCGGTACGCAGACAGAACGCCGTAATCTCCCGGTTCAGGGAATCCATGTCGCGGTTGTACGCGGCGATCACACGCCGGACCGGGTCCCCCTGGCTATGTCCCGTGCGCAGCCATAACAGTCCGAGCACAACCGCGGCGGCGCAACCCGCCGCCCAAAAGCGCCGAAGCAATACGGAAGCTCTGCGTTCGGTTTCGCGGGCAAGCTTCGCCGCGAAACGTCCGCGATGCCCCTCGTCGAGCGGTTCCGTGTCGAACGCCGCCCGGTTCTCCTTGACAAACTCACGTAAATTATCCATCCTTTTCCAGTATTTCCAGCAACCGGGCTTTGGCCCGGACATACTGAGAACGCACGGACGAGGCTTTCAGCCCCGTGATTTCGGCCGCCTCCTCGTAATCGTACCCCTCGAACAGCAGCAGCGAGAGCACCGCCCGGTAGCCGGCAGGCAGCCGGCTCATTCCCCGGCGTATGCGCTCGACTTTCTCGGCCGCCTCGCCCTGGGTGTCACCCAGCAGGCCGCTCCACGCGGCCTCCGTCTCCGCCTCGTCGGGTATGCGTTCCGCAAGGCTCCTTTCCGGGAAAAGCCTCCGCAGGGTCCTGCGTCTGCGGATCGCGTCGATCGAGGCCCGGACGCAGACCTTGACGAGCCAAGCCTCGATTCTGCCGTCCGAAGCGGGACAGGGCATCGCACCGGACGCCGGCCCGACAGGACTCCGGCGCAACCACTTGAGCAGCGTGTCGTGCATGATCTGCTCGGCCTCCGTCCGATCGCCGACGATCCTCAGGCTCGTATGGAACAGCCGCCCGGAATACCGGTCGTAGAGGCTGTCTATATCGGAAAGAAAAACCTTCATGTCGGAAACGCGCTTTCAATCATAATACGCAAGACGGAGCCGATCGCTGCATCTCACATCGAAAAAAAGCGGATCGTCCGTGAAGACGATCCGCCGATTTCCGTTTCGCCCGGACGATTATGCGCCGGCGATAGAAGGAGCCGTGTATACGCGGGCGGCCAGCTCCTTGTCAATCATGTAGAGGCCCATCTTGCTGTCGTCGACCATTTTCAGCGAGTCGATGATATCCTGAGCGTTCTGTTCCTCCTCGACCTGCTCGTCGACGAACCAGACCAGCTTGTTGGCCGTAGCGAAATCCTTGTCGGCCTCGGCCTGACGGCACAGCGCGTCGATCATGGCGGTCACTTTCTTCTCATGGACGAGCGTCGCCTCGAAAGCGGCCAGCGGCGATTCCCACTCGCAGGGAACCTCGGCGATCGGAGCGAGCGTCACACGGCCGCCGCGCGCGAGCACGTAATCGACGAAAATCTGAGCGTGATCCTGCTCCTCCTTGAACTGAATGGCGAACCAGTTGGCCACGCCTTTCATTCCCTTGGCGGAAAAGTGAACCGACATCGACAGATAGAGGTAAGCGGACCAAAACTCCGCATTGATCTGAGCGTTCAACGCTTTCTCCATTTTTTCACTCAACATGGCTTTGTTTTTTTAATTTACGGTATATTCGGGTAAGTTTCGTGTTTCTTACATACGTCAAAAGTAGTAAAAATAGTCGAACGAAAAACAATAATTTTCGCGGTATCTCTGTCGTCGCACGGAACGGTATTTCCGCCTATAAACTTGATTATCCGAAAAATGCGGATCGGAATACGGCAAACTCGGAGAATCCCGAGGGCCGAAAGTACGGCTCCGGGGAAGCGAAACGCGCCGGCGCACGCCCGGAAAAACCGTCCGTACCGCTCACCTCGCAGGGCGCCTTGCGAACTTTTCGCTATTTTTGCAGCGAACAAAGACCAACCCATGAAACGCAAGATCAACGTCGTCACGCTCGGATGCGCCAAGAACAGAGTCGACTCGGAGTACCTGATGGCCCAGCTGCGGCACGGCCGCTTCGAAATCGTGCACGACTCGGACTCGACCGACGCGAAAATCGTCGTCGTCAACACCTGCGGATTCATCGGCGACGCGAAGCAGGAGTCGATCGACACGATCCTTTCCTTCGCCGCGGCCAAGAACCGGGGGGAAATCGAGCGCCTGTTCGTGATGGGATGCCTGTCGGAACGCTACAAGGAGGAGCTGCGGCCGGAGATTCCGGAAGTGGACGACTACTTCGGCGTGCGGGACATGGCCGACGTGGTCGCCGCGGTCGGCGGACAATGGCGAGATCACCTCGCGGGAGAGCGGATGCTGACGACTCCACGGCATTACGCCTATCTGAAAATCTCGGAAGGCTGCGACCGCCGGTGCGGCTACTGCGCGATCCCGCTGATCCGGGGCCGGCACGTATCGGTCCCGATGGACGCTCTGGTCGCCGAGGCGGAAAAGCTCGCGGCCGGAGGAACCCGGGAACTGATCGTCATCGCGCAGGACACGACCTATTACGGGCTCGACCTGTACGGCGAGCGGAAACTCGGCGAACTGCTGCGCCGACTGTGCCGCATCGACGGCATCGAATGGGTCCGACTGCACTATGCCTACCCCGCCTCGTTCCCGCAGGACGCGATCGACGCGATGCGCGACGAGCCGAAGATATGCAAATACCTCGACATTCCTTTCCAGCACATCAGCGACAGCCAGCTCCGCAGCATGCGGCGGGGAATCGACCGGGCGCAGACCTACGCGCTGATCGACAAGCTACGAAGCGAGATTCCCGGCATCGCGCTAAGGACCACGCTGCTCACGGGCTATCCGGACGAAAGCGAGGCCGATTTCGCCGAGCTCATGGAGTTCGTCAGGCGGGTCCGCTTCGAGCGGCTGGGCGTTTTCGCCTACTCGGAGGAGGAGGGGACCTACTCGGCGCAACGCCTGCCGGACAACGTGCCCGAAAAAACCAAAAGGCTGCGCGTCGAACGGCTTATGGAGCTCCAGAACGGCATCTCCCGCGAGCTCAACATGCAGCGCCTCGGCACGACCGAGCGCGTGATCGTCGACGGCAGGGAAGGCGATCTGCTCGTCGCGCGGTCGCAATTCGACTCGCCGGAGGTCGACACCGAAATACTGATCCATACGCAACAAGAGCTCGCGCCGGGAAGCATGTGCACCGTAAAGATAACACAGGCAGACGATTACGACCTGTATGCCGCGATTTGCGACGAAATATAGCGGCAAGGTTTTTGGTATTTCAATAAAAAAGATTACTTTTGAATGGGTAATTTTAATTCCGTTCAAAAGAGACATGGACGACCGTACAAAGCTTGTCGAATCGCTGGGGAAGAAAATAGACCGAGTCCTCGACGAGAACCGCAGGCTGAGGAGCGAAGCCCTCGGCCTGACCACCGAGCGGGACAGGCTTCTGCGGCAAAAGCGGGAAGCCGAGAATCGCATCCGTCTCTTGGAAAAACGGATTAGAACGCTGGAAACCGCCGGAGGCTTTCTCACGAGCCGCACCGACAGGCGGACGGCACGATTGCGCGTCAACAGGCTTTTGCGGGAAATTGACGGCTGCATCGCCCTGATGAACAAATAGATCAAACCTCTTCCCGGCAAGGGAGGGGAAGATATTTCGAGATGGCAGCGACAAGAAGAATATCGGTCAGGCTGGCGGGCAGGGAATACCCGATGACGATTCCTCAGGCCGAGGAGGAAAAGTACCGCCGCGCCGCCCGGGACATCAACTCGCTGATCGCCGCCTACAAAACGAGGTTCATGGCCGAGCCCGAGGATTATCTGGCCATGGCGGCCTTGCAAGTGGCGGTCGACAAGGTCGATCTCGAAATGAAAGGGGAAATGACCGACCAAATGGTTCGTCTGCAGGAAATCGAACGACGGATCGACGGTTACCTGAACGACATAAAGGAGTAGCTCCGCGTTCTTACGGACAACAGAGCGAGAGGTTCTTTACATACGCCAAGGAAGCAAAACCCGCATGGATTCCTTTTAAGCTTTGCGAAACTCAACACTATTATCGATTGGGGTCAAGCTCGGTAGCTCAAAAACAGGCCTTACCTCTCCCTTCGGGGAAAGGTTCCTCCCCCCCGGAGGGACGTTGGAAGTTTGCGATTTACGGCAGCCCCACACATGACGGAACGGAGATTCGTCAAACAAGAGAAGAGGAACCCCATGCGGGTATTTTTTTTACGCTAACGACAGACTTTTATACGAACAAATAACTTTAACGAATTATGGATGTGCTAACAATTGTAATCATAACGCTCGTCACCTCGGCCGTCGCCGGCTATGCCGCCTCGAAGATCGCTTCGAAGGTCGTCAAGAAACGGGGCGAGAAGATCATCAAGGAGGCGGAGGCCGAAGGAGAAATGATCAAGAAGGAGAGGATTCTCCAAGCCAAGGAAAAGTTCATTCAGCTCAAGAGCGAGCACGACCGCGCAGTCAACGAGCGGAACCAGAAAATAGCGCAGAGCGAGCAGCGCGCCAAGCAGATCGAGAGCAACCTGCTCGCCCAGCAGGAGGAGCTTTCGAAGAAGACCAAGGAGGTCAACGCGACCCGCGAGCATCTCGACGCGCAACTTCAGGGCGTCGAACGGCGCAAGGAGGAGCTCGACCGCATGATCAAGGAGCAAAACGTCCGGCTCGAGCAGATCGGCGGACTGAGCAGCGAGGAGGCGAAGAACATCCTGATCGAGAACATGAAGGCCGAGGCCAAGACCGAGGCGATGACCTACGTCAACGAAGTCATGGAGGAGGCCAAGATGACCGCCGGCAAGGAAGCCAAGAAAATCGTCGTGCAGACGATCCAGCGCGTGGCCACCGAGGCGGCGATCGAGAACTCGGTCACGGTATTCAACATCGACAGCGACGAGGTGAAGGGCCGCATCATCGGCCGCGAGGGCCGCAATATCCGGGCGCTGGAGGCAGCCACCGGTATCGAAATCATCGTCGACGACACGCCCGAGGCGATCATTCTGTCGGGATTCGATC
>CABUJP010000124.1:0-6569 GCA_902491835.1 uncultured Alistipes sp.
CATGTTGACCGTGCCCGCGATGATGAATTTCATCACGAAGATCAGCACGGCGGCCGACACGAGCAGGGACTTGACGACGCCCCACTTGGTCACGCGGGGATACTTGCGGAAATAGTATATCAGCACGATCGGCGGGATGATCAGCAGGTTCAGCAGGTGAACGCCGATGGCGAGTCCCGTCAGATAGGCGATCAGTACGATCCAGCGGTTCGCGTGCGGCTCGTCGGCCACGTTCTCCCATTTGAGGATCGCCCAGAAGACGAGCGCCGTGAACATCGACGACAGTGCGTATACCTCTCCCTCGACGGCCGAGAACCAGAACGTATCGGTGAACGTGTAGGCTCCCGCTCCGATGAGTCCGGCTCCGAGTACCGCGATCGTCTGCGGCAGGGTCAGTTCGTCGCCGCTTTTGCGCATCGCGCGCCGGGCCAGATGCGTGATCGTCCAGAACAGGAACATGACCGTCGCCCCGCTCGCCAGCGCCGACATCGAGTTGACGAGCACGGCCGCCTGACCGGGTCCTCCGAACATCGTGAAGAAGCGCGAGATCATCATGAAGAGCGGCGCTCCGGGAGGGTGCCCCACCTCGAGCTTGTACGACGTCGCGATGAACTCGCTGCAATCCCAGAAGCTGGCCGTGGGCTCCATCGTCAGAAGATAGACCGTCGACGCGAGGACGAAGCTGAGCCAGCCGACGATCAGGTTGAGTTTCTTGAAACTGTACTGCATGCTGTTGTTTTGCGTTATGTGAAATTCCGGTGAGCGTTTCGGCCGTATCGGCCGAAATGCCGGCGCATAATCCCTGCAAAATTAGAAAAATAACGGCATAATCCGCATTTTAGTCTGAACATAGCGGGAAAGTTTGTAATTTTACGCCTCGTATCAAAGTTCGCCGAACCATGAAGTCTACGCTTTCCTTATACAATACGCTTTCGCGCCGCAAGGAGCGCTTCGAACCGCTCGAGCCGCCTTTCGTCGGTCTGTACGTCTGCGGTCCCACCGTTTACGGCGATCCGCATCTGGGACATGCGCGCCCGGCCGTTACGTTCGACCTGCTGTTCCGCTACCTGAGGGCGGCGGGCTACAAGGTGCGCTACGTGCGCAACATTACCGACGTCGGCCACCTCGAGCACGATGCCGACGAGGGCGAGGACAAGATCGCCAAGAAAGCCCGTCTCGAGCAGCTCGAGCCGATGGAGGTCGCGCAGTACTATACCGACCGCTACCACGACGCGATGCGCGCCCTGAACGTGCTCCCGCCGAGTATCGAGCCCCGCGCCTCGGGACATATCATCGAGCAGATCGAGATGACGAAGGCCATTCTCGAAAAGGGTTTCGCTTACGTGAGCAACGGCTCGGTCTATTTCGACGTCGAGGCTTACGACCGCAAGTACCGCTACGGCAAGCTGTCGGGCCGCGTGCTCGACGAAATGCAGGCCAATACGCGGGCGCTCGACGGTCAGGGCGACAAGCGGGGGCCGTTCGACTTCGCGCTGTGGAAAAAAGCCTCGAAAGAGCATATCATGCGCTGGCCGTCTCCGTGGAGCGACGGATTCCCCGGCTGGCATATGGAGTGCTCCGCGATGAGCACTCGCTATCTGGGCGAGACGTTCGACATCCACGGGGGGGGCATGGACCTGATGTTTCCGCATCACGAGTGCGAGATCGCGCAGAGTACGGCCGCCTGCGGTCACGACTCGGCCCGCTACTGGATGCACAACAACATGATTACGATCAACGGTCAGAAAATGGGCAAATCGCTCGGCAACTTCATTACGCTCGAGGAGCTCGCGACTGGCCGCCACAAGCTGCTCGAGCAGGCCTATTCGCCGATGACGATTCGTTTTTTCATCCTGCAGGCCCATTATCGCGGCACGCTCGACTTTTCGAACGAGGCGCTTCAGGCTGCCGAGAAGGGTTACGAGCGGCTGATGAAAGCCGTCGCCACGCTCCCGAAGTTGAAACCTTCCGCCGTCTCTACCGTCGACGTGTCGGACGTCGAGCGGCGCTGCGTGGCGGCGATGGACGACGACCTGAATACGCCGGTGGTGATTTCCGTGCTGTTCGACTGCGTGCGGACGATCAATCAGATTTACGACGGCCACCGGACGATTTCGGAGAATGACCTGAAAGAGCTTACGCGCGTCGTGCGGCTGTTCGTGTTCGACATTCTGGGGCTGAGGGACGATTTGGCGGGCGACAACTCGCAGATGCTCGCCTCGGTCGTCGATATGGTGCTCGACATCCGCCAGCAGGCCAAGGCGGCCAAGGACTGGGCGACGTCCGACCGGATCCGCGACGGGCTTGCCTCGGTCGGCATCCGGGTCAAGGATCGCAAGGACGGGTACGACTGGGAAACCGAATAGTTTTGGGACCGACCGATAAAGCCCTTGCTGCCGGAAACGAGCAAGGGCTTTTTATGGGGGATTGTCGGTTTGGTGTCGGGCGGATTTCGGGTCGGGACGGTCGGGGGTAGGGATGTCGCTTTACTCGCTCCTGCGGCGTAGCTCTGCGGAATCTTCAGTTTCCCGGCTGCCGTTTTTTCCACGATCAATAGTTCCTTGTTGAAATTGCGGGGCGACGTGGCGATTTGGCCGTATTTGCCTGCAAAGGGCCTCCAGCGTACTTTGCCGATCGAATGATTCAGATTGATGTTTTTGTAAAATACTTTATGTCCTTTCTTTTCCGGTGAGTCGCGGTATGCTTTTTCATCCTGACCAGGTGGGTCACGGATTCCACGCAGTATCGGTATTCGTCCGGACGGCAACGCTCGAATTCGTATGAGATCTTGCCCGTTCCGATTAGACGGTATCCTTTATGCGACATGGCGTTGAGCGACTTTTGCTGTCTGGCGCTTCGGTTGCCGAAGAAGCGATAGCGTTTCTTTATCATCCGTTTGCCTCCCTGCGGAATTGCTTTTTCGGCAAAACCTACCGGTTGTCCGACACGGGGCGGTCTGCCGCGGCCGGCGCCGGTCGTCGGTCATCTTCCCATTGCTTCATTCGCTCGAGCTGGCGGTAGTTGGTCAGATCGACCTGGATCGGCACGATCGACACGTAGCCGTGATCGAGCGCCCACTCGTCGGTGTCCTGCGCTCCGGGCTCCGTGTTGTGAAAATAGCCCGTGAGCCAATAATAGTCCTGTCCCCTCGGGTCCTGCCTGCGCTCGAACTCCTCGCGCCAGAAGCCCCGGTTCTGCCGGCACGCCTTGATGCCCTTGATTTGGTCTGCCGGCAGGTTCGGAACGTTGACGTTCAGGCAGAGCGGCCGTCCCAGCGCGTCCGAGTTCATCGCCCGGTCTATGATCGGGCGCACGTACGAGAGAGCCGCGCTGAAGTCGGCGTCCTCGTCGTGGTCGAGCAGCGAGAAGCCGATCGACGGAATGTCGTAGAAGCCGCCCTCGATCGCTGCGCCCATCGTGCCCGAATAGAGCACGTTGATCGCCGAGTTCGAGCCGTGGTTGATGCCCGAGACGACCAGCGACGGCATCTCCTTGCCGAGCATCATGCAGTCGAAGGCGATTTTCACGCAGTCGACCGGCGTGCCGTTGCAGGCATACACGCTCAGGTCCTGCTCGTCGGTTACCTTTTTCAGATACAGCGGCCGCGTCAGCGTGATGGCGTGCCCCATGCCGCTCTGCGCCCGTTCGGGTGCGACGACCAGCAGGCGGGCCTCCTGGCGCAGCGTCTCGATCAGCATGCGCAGTCCCTTCGCGTTCACTCCGTCGTCGTTGGTCAGAAATATCAGCGGCTTGTTCGCCGTCCTCTCGCTCGTCTTTTTCATAGGTAGCAAAGATAGTAAAAATTCGGCGGCCGACCGCGCCGGTCGGTTAAACGGCGAATACCTGCGATAGTTCGGGCCGGAGGGGGCTCCTTCCTTGGTTTCGAGGCGTCTTCGCTGTCTGCGAGTTGTCGGTCGGTCGACAACTCCGCTTTCGGAGAACGGCGGAATGACCCGGTTCGGAACACGGACCGGGGACCGGTGTCTTCCTTTCCCGCTTGTATCGCGCCACATGTCCGGAGCCGGCTCAGCCGTGTCCGAAGCGCATTGGCAAGAATCGGAGCGAAAGTCGGACGGGGTGACGGCGAATATCCGTATATTTGCACCTACTCCCATTCCTTGAGGGATGTAAAAACAGGTTTTATGGAAAATAAATTGCTGGAACTGATCAAAACACGGCGCAGTTGCCGCCGCTATCGTCCGGCGCAGATCGAAGACCGCGAGCTCGCCGCCGTTCTCGAGGCCGGTACGTTCGCGCCGACGAGCATGGGGCGTCAGGACCCATGGATTGTGGCCGTGCAACGGCCCGATCTGCTCGACCGTCTGGCGCGTATGAATGCCGAAATCATGGGATCGAAGGGCAATCCGTATTACGATGCGCCGACCGTCGTGCTCGTTTTTGCTCCGGCCGACAGCCGGAACGCGGTTCAGGATGCCTCGTGCGTGTTGGAGAACATGATGCTGGCAGCCCACGCCTTGGGGTTGGGCTCATGCTGGATCAACCGCGAGATCGAGATGTTCCGTACATCCGAAGGTCATGACCTGATGGTCCGTGAACTGGGTTTGCCCGAGGGACTGACGGGTGTGGGCGCCATATCGCTGGGTTATCCCGACGGCGCGCCTTCTCCCTGCAAGCCGCGTAAGGAGGGATACGTCCGGATAGTCAGATAGGCGGCCTTTTGCCTTTCGCGCTTTGTCCGAGGACATAGGCTGGCCGTACGCCTTGCGGGCGGAGGGATGTTCTCCGTCCGCGATGGCTGAACGGCCACTTGATTTTTTCGGGGAGTTCCGGCGCAGTGGTCGTTTCCAGCTTGCAGTGGTCAAAGCTGTCGTGACAGGCCGTGTCGCTCGATGCGCAGGTTGCGGGTACGCAACCTGCACGGGATATGCCGGCAGGGTGCTCGGGATTCGTGAGCTCCTCGCGTTGTTCACGCCGGGAGCCGGCATGCGGGACTTTTCGGAGGATGAGTATGCCGGCTGTCCCGGTCCGGGGACGTCCGTTTTTTCGGCAAAGGATTGTTTTTTCGGCGAAAAGCGCTATCTTTGCACTCCGAAAGTGCAGGAATCTCTTATGTGGACGTAGGGGCCCGTAATATTCCCACTGTAAATTAAAGTTTATCGAAATGGATAATTTGATCAAGATCGCCCAAGACTCCATGTGGGCGAAGCCGGACGTCCCCTCGTTCAAGAGCGGCGACACGATTACCGTGACGTACAAGATCGTCGAGGGCAGCAAGGAGCGTCTGCAGAGTTTCCGCGGCACCGTAATTCAGATCAAGGGCAGCGGTATTACCAAAATGTTCACGATCCGTAAGATTTCCGACGGCATCGGCGTGGAGCGTATTTTCCCGCTCTATTCGCCCCACATCGACCATATCGAGGTCAACAAGGTAGGCGTCGTGCGCCGGGCCCGCATCTACTATCTGCGCGGTCTGACCGGCAAGAAGGCCCGTATCAAGGAAAAGAAGAGAGTATTCTCGAAATAGTCCGGGAGACTATCGTTTTCGGGGCAGGCGGTCGTGCGACCGCCTGCCTTTGTCTTGTGCCGATTTGGCAATCCGCGCGTTTTTTGTTTCTTTTGTATTGTCGGAGGCACCGGCAGCCGGATCGCGCGCGTCATACAGGCCGGGGCACGAAAACCGGAACGGCGGTCGGACCGGCGTCATAAGAGGGAGGCCTATGGTTATCGAAATTCTGCTGATCATTTCCGTCGTACTGCAAATCGTGGCCGCCATCGTCGCGATCGGTCTGATACGCCGGACCAAGTATAACCTTTCGTGGATGCTGTTCACGGTGGCCCTGACCTGCATGGCGTTCATGCGTCTGGCCGAATACGTTCAGATTACGAGCCTGAAGACGATCCTGCGCCTGCCGCCGGAGTTTTTCGTGTGGATGGGCGTCGTCACGTCGCTCTGCGTCGCGCTCGGCATGCTGCTCGTCAAGCGGATCTTCAACTACATCGCCAGTACCGAGAACCAGCGCCGGATCAGCGAGCGCCGCATACTGAACACCGTGCTGCGCACCGAGGAGAAGGAGAGGCTGCGTTTCTCGAAGGATCTGCACGACGGACTGGGGCCTTTGCTCTCGTCGGCCAAAATGTCCGTTTCGGCGCTGGCCGCCGACAAGACCGACGAGCGGAGCCGCGAGATTCTGCGAAACGCCAGCTACGTGATCGACGAGGCCATCCGCAGCCTACGCGAGATTTCGGTCAATCTGAGCCCGCATATTCTGAAAGACTTCGGGCTGGCGCGCGCCGTGTCCAATTTCATCGGCAGGCTGCCGCACAGCGGCATGCAGATTCATTTTTCGACCAATCTGCATTCCGAGCGTTTCGATGCCGACATCGAGGTGATTCTCTACCGGGTCATCTGCGAGCTGATAAACAATAGCATCAAGCACTCGGGCGCAGCCGAGGCCTCGGTGTCGCTGATCCGTATCGATAGCCTGATCCGGCTCGATTACCGGGACAACGGCTGCGGCTTCGAGACCGGCGGGGGCGAGCAGCAGGAAGGCATGGGTATCGCCAATATCCGCTCCCGCATCAGCTCGCTCAAGGGCGACTTCACTCTG
>CABUJP010000125.1:0-6394 GCA_902491835.1 uncultured Alistipes sp.
CCGCCGATCACAATGGCCAAATGGTACGGAGGACAGGCCGACGTGCCGAGGTCCATGATATGGGTCCTGATGAACTCGGTCAGCGACTTCTCGTTCAGAAGCGCCTTGGTCTGCTGGTACAGGAACGTCTTGTTGGCCGATCCGCCCCCCTTGGTGATGAACAGGAAACTGTACGCATTGCCCTGAGTGGCGTACAGGTCGATCTGGGCCGGGAGGTTCGTACCGGTGTTCTTTTCCTCGGTCATCGTGAAAGGAACGACCTGGGAATAGCGCAGGTTGCGGTCGCGGTATGTCTCGTAGATACCCTTCGAGAGCATCTCGGCATCGTTGCAGCCCGTATAGACGTCCTCGCCCTTCTTGCCGATCACGATGGCCGTACCGGTATCCTGACAGGTCGGCAACTCGCCCTCGGCGGCGACCGCCTGATTGAGCAGCATCGTGTAGGCGACGAACTTGTCGTTGTCGGTCGCTTCCGGATCGTCCAGAATGCGCGTCAGTTTCTGCAGGTGCGACGCGCGCAGGTAGAACGACACGTCGGCGATCGCCTCGCGCGCCAGCAGTTCCAGCCCTTCGGGGGCCACCTTCAGAATGCGACGGCCGTCGCACTCGACCGTTTCCACGTAATCCTTCGTAAGCAGGCGGTACTCCGTCGTGTCCTCCGACAGCGGGAACGGCTCCTGATAAATGAATTCAGCCATATAGTCTCTGTTTTAAAAATTCCACACGGACAAAGGTAAGAATTGTTTTCCGTTTGTTAGTCCGCTAACGGTAAAAATCTCGCCGTTTCGTCCGGTCGCTTCGGAACAGCCTCTGTCCGGGCGGAGCGGAACGGCGGAGCGCTCGCCTGCCGGACACGACGAGCGCAAACAGGCGCCGGAAGCGTCGGGTAAGCCATCCCCTACCGGCTTCCAATAAACGCGAAGAGCGAGGCCGGTCGGCCGTGTCGCGGGGCCCCCCGCGACACGGCCGACCGGGCGGGACCGGACAACCCGTATCCGAAGCAAGCCGGACTATCGGCGGAAAAGCCTCCGACTCAAGGCGAAGTATTGCGGATTGATTATTTTTTGCTACCTTTGCGGCACATTTTGTACAAACGATTAATTCAACCGATTATGAATCATTACGAAACCGTTTTCATTGCCACTCCGGTTCTGTCTGACGTCCAGACGAAGGAACTGTTCGGCAAATTCCAAGGTGTCATCACCGAGAACGGCGGTCAGATCGTCTCCTCCGAGGACTGGGGACTGCGCAAGCTGGCCTATCCGATCCAGAAGAAGACCACCGGCTTTTACTACCTGATCGAATTCGAGGGCGAAGGCGACCTCGTCGAGAAGCTCGAGACCCAGTACCGCCGCGACGAGCGCGTGATCCGCTTCCTGACTTTCAGAATGGACAAGTACGCCGTCGAATACGCAGAAAAACGCAGAAACAAGAACAAATCAAAACAGGAGTAAACAGTCATGGCACAGAATCAATCGGAAATCAGATACCTCAATCCGCCTACCGTAGAGGTCAAGAAGAAAAAATACTGCCGCTTCAAGAAAGCCGGCATCAAGTACGTCGACTACAAGGACGCGGAGTTTCTCAAGAAATTCCTCAACGAGCAGGGCAAGCTGCTGCCCCGCCGTCTGACCGGCACCTCGCAGAAGTACCAGAAGAAGGTGGCTACCGCCGTCAAACGCGCCCGCCATCTGGCCATGCTGCCTTTCGTAACCGACATGTTCAAATAATCTAAACCGGAGGATACACTATGGAAGTCATTCTGATCAAGGACGTAGACAAGTTGGGCTATGCAAACGACATCGTGGACGTACGCCCCGGTTATGCGAACAACTACCTGATCCCGCAGGGTCTGGCCAAAAGCGCGACGGCTTCGGCCCGCAAAATACTGGCCGAGAACCTCAAGCAGCAAGCCCATAAGGAAGCCAAGCTGGTAGGCGACGCCGAGGCGCTCGCGGCCAAGATCGCCGAAACCCCGCTGAAGCTGACGGCCAAGGCCGAGGAAGGACGCATCTTCGGATCGATCACGGCGGCTCACCTGGCCGAAGCGCTCGAAGCCAAGGGCATCACGGTGGATCGCAAGAGCATCTCGCTGGATGCGGTGAAGACGATAGGAGCCTACGAAGCCTCTGTCAAAATCTACAAGGGAATCTCCGCAACCGTCCATTTCGAGGTGGTTGCCGAAGAGTAAGGCCGAGCCTTCTATAAAAGACAGAGCCCCGTTTCTCAGGAAACGGGGCTCTGTCTTTGCGCTACCGCCGAAACCGTCCGACGGATTTTCCGGCCGGCCGAAGCAGCCCGTCCGGGAAACGGCAGCCATTTAGACAAGCGACTCTCCGGAGCCTGCGGCCGATCGAGAAAACGGCAGGCAATCCATGACGGCCCGAACGCTCTGTCGTCCCGGTTACGGCCCGAACGGTCGTCGAACGGCTCCGGGACGCAGACGAACCTATGTTCCTTTACGGAAGCCGTCAGACGGCTCGCGGATCGTCCGCCATCCGGTCTATGAACCGCTGCAAGTGCTCGCGAAGACTGTCCTTCTCGCCCAAAGACAGTTTTTTCTTCAGACGGCGGCGCTTGCGGTAGACGGACTCGGTACGGATGTCCAGAACCTGCGCGATCTCCGAGGACGACAAGCCGACGATAATCATGCAGCAAAGTCGAACGTCGTCGACCGACAACTGGGGATAAACTTCCGAAAGGCCCACCGGCAGATCGTCGTAAATCTGATCGATGATCCGAGCCAGTTCGGGCCAGCTCTTCGGAGTCAGAGAGAACCGGTCGATCAAGCGAGCGACCTGCTGTCCGTCAAGATCGTCCGCCTGCTCTCCTGCCCGCTTCAACTCGCTGATATGGCGTTGCACCTCCAAATGCCGTAGCAGCAGCTGACGCGACTCGCCCAGCTTCGAGCGCATGCGCTCGAGCCTCAATTCGGTCTGCTGACGGCTGATCGTCTCGTCCTGCAACTGCAAGCGGACCCGCTGCGTCTCGTTCTCCTGACGCCGGCGGTCGGATTCGGCCTGCAAAATCCGCCGGTCGCGGCGAGAGACGGCCACGAAGTAGAGGCAAAGGCCACCCAGAAGCGCCGCCAGACAAAGCGACAGAACCAGCCAAAGGTTACGCCTTTGAAGCAACAGTCGGTTACGCTCGCCGGCGAGCTGCAAGTTATCGGAATCCTTGCGTATCTCGGAGATCAGGTTCTCCTGAACAAAGTCCGTCAGATAATCCTTGTATCTGTGGGCGCTGTCGGCTGCCACCAGCGCGAGCTCCCGGTTTCCTGCCTTCTCCTCGATTTGTCTCAGAACGAGATACGCACCGCATATCTTGGCCGTGTCCTTCCTCCGCTTGAAAACGGAAAGTCCTTTCAGCAAAGTCCTTCGGGCGTCGAGCACCTTGTTCTGCTCGAGGTAGACATCGGCCAGCAAAAGGCGCATCTCAGGGGTCGTATCCCGGCTCCACGCAATCGCCCGATTGAAATAATAATAGGCCGAATCGAGCCTGTTCTCGTATTTGAAAACGTTCCCTGTGCTGTATTCAAAATTCGAGAGCTTGGCCGTATCGCGGAGAATCCCGGATATCCGAAATCCCTCCCGGAAATAATATCGGGCGCTGTCGTAGCGGTGCAGGTAAAAATGCGCGTATCCCGTACGACCGGCAGCCCGAACCAGCAAATCCAACCGTCCCAGCCGCTTGAAAATCTCGTAGGCCCGGCGATACTTGTCGAATGCCAGTTCGTCCTCGTACTGCATTTCATAGACGGCTCCCATGTCGGAAGAGATTTGGCCGCGAAGAAGCAAATTATCCGCAGGCGCGTAACGCTCGGCCTCGAGCAGGGGAAGCAACCATTGGCGGAAATGGGATCTCGACTTGTAATGGAGACGGCTCATATAAAGAGATGCCCGCGCACGGTGCAGGCTGTCGTCGGTCGCATGATAGTATGCGTACACATGCCGAACCAGCGAGTCGGGCAGCGGCTTACCCCCCAATGCTGTAAGACCTGAGCGTCAGCAGATCGTAAAGGGCCCGGTCCTCGGAAGAGAGACTGTCGGGAGACCCGACCTCCGACAACAGCCGGAAAATATCCGACGGTACCGTGTCGAAACGAGCCTCGGCCTCCAGCATCCGGTGCCGGACCGAACGGTCGCCGCAACCGCTCCAGCAACAAGAGATAAACAGCAGAAAAACGCAAAGACGGGTGAAATTTCGCATATGATCGTCCATTTAAATCACCAACAGAATACATGACCGTTGCCAAGGCACAAATCCGCAGAGAGACGGCATACCGTTCCGCATAAGACCGCTTTCTGCAGCAGGATGACAGCCAATCCACCCGGCCCACGCAGCGCCGTCGCCCGGAACGCATGTCCCGGAAACCGCGTTCCGGCGACAGAACGGGAACCGGCATCGACGCTCGTCCGTTCTTCCGCAAACGGCCGGTGCGATCACCGAGGAAAAGACAAAAAATGAGAAACGGAGACGGGTGAGTTTCGACATAATCGGGTGCTAATACTACCCTAAAGATAAACATTTTGCCCCGAATACAGCATATTTCGGAAAAATTTCGGAACATAGCCGGACCCGACAAGGCAGATAACCCGAAATGCAGAGGGCGGCCATAGGCCGCCCTCTGTTGCATCCGATCAACCGGCCGAAACCGGAAAATCCCCTATTTCATATAGAAAACCTCCTTCATCGGAATCGATACCGGCGAATTGTCGGGATTGACGTCCATGATATCGGCCATGTAGTCCCACCATTTCTTGACGATGGGATTCGTACCCAAATCCTGCGAGCCGCTGTCGCCCGCCTGTTCCTGAACGGCGAACAGCAGATTCGTCTCCTTGTCCCAGAAGATCGAATACTCGCTGACACCCGTTTCCTTGAGCAGCTTGACCAGCTCGGGCCAAATGGCGCGGTGGCGCTTCTCGTACTCAACCTCGCATCCGGGCTTGAGCTTCATTTTGAATGCACATCTCATAATTTCGAAGTTTTATTCGGTTAATGACTTCCGACAGACCGAGTCTTCTCATCTGCCGGAAATCGAATAGGTTCCACAGCCTCCGGGAGAACGGCTCAATTGCCGAAAACCTTGTTAAGCAGCGGCTCGGCAAAGGCGGCGAAAACCAAAACGATCAGGCCGATCACCAATACGCTAATGGTCTTCGAGTTACAACCTTTCCACTCTTTCAGGATAATTCCCCACACATTGCTGAATACGACGTTGAGAGCCATCAGGATACAGAACGACAATGTGGTAAGAGCCTCCGAAGAGGTAAGGAAGCCTTTCCCGATCGACAGTCCGAAGAACTGACTGTACCACAGAGCTCCGGCCAAAAGGCAGAACAAGGCATTATTCGCCCATACGTCGGTTTTCTTGTAATCGCCCCAAGTCTTGTTCTTCTGGTTCTGGTAAAAACAGTAGATGGCGTTCGTGACGAAACCGCCCAGCGTCACAAGGAATGTGGCGGGCAAAGTTCTGAACATTTCCGCCGTCTCGGGAAACGAAATACCCTTGCCGAACTCCAGTCCCACATTGAAACATCCGCTCATGAAACCGGCCAGCAAAGCGATGGTGATTCCTTTGGGGAAATTGAAATCTTTCACGGCAGCCTTTTTCTCCTCTTCGGAGAGCGAGGCCGACTTCATCGAGCCCGCGATACCGATAATGGCGATACCGATCAGGGTGATTACGACTCCAGCGATAACCGACCCGGTAAGCTTGGAAAGCGCATCGAGCTCGGGGAAAAACATATTGAGCAGCACGGGAGCCATGATGGTACCTAAACCGGCGCAGGTTCCCAATGCGATACTCTGTCCCAAAGCGACGCCAAGGTAACGCATCGAAAGGCCGAACGTGAGTCCGCCCACACCCCACAAGACTCCGAAGAAGATGGTCATCCAGATATTGAACGAGTTATCGCTGGAGAACAGCTCGAACAGGCTGTGCCCGGCAGGGACGGCGAGCAAAGCGCCAAGCAACGGCAGAATGAGCCATGCGAACACGCCCTGAACGATCCAATAGGATTCCCAACTCCATTTTTTAATCTTGTTGATGGGCACGTAACAGCTCGACTGTCCGAAACTGCCTATGGCGATAATCAATAGACCCAGTAATATTTCCATAAGATCAGTAGTTTTTAATGAATCATCCGTACATGCGATTTTTCGATGAAAATCGCATGTACGGACAGTTCATTTCGGTTAACGGACGTTATCTTTTCGAGGTAACTTCCTTCTCGTACTTCTCGATTTCGGCGATGTAGTCTTCGGCCACGGGAACGTTGTTCTGGTAGCAGAAGTAGTCGTAAACGGCGGCCCAAGGCATGCTCTTGGCCTCCTCGAGCACGGCCATGCGCTGGAACAGCTTGCCTTCGGCCTCGTACTCGCGGAGCTT
>CABUJP010000126.1:0-6392 GCA_902491835.1 uncultured Alistipes sp.
AGGGGAGCGTTTTCCGAGTCTCGATACCCGTGCTGTCCGTCTCCGTTTCCGAAATTCCGAAGCCTGTCCCGGCCGAGGCTCCTCCTCGGGTCACTCCTCGTTCGATACTCGTTGTCGAGGACGATCCCTCGCAACGAGCCATGCTGGGCGAAATACTGAAATCGGCCGGTCACCGGGTCTGCTTCTGTGATCGGTTGGAGCAGTGCGTAGATAAGCTGGCTGATATCGATATGGTGCTGACCGATATTCAACTGGGAGGATTTTCCGGCTATCAGTTGCTTTCGGCGATTCGTTCCGCTCCGGAAGACTGGGCGCGGAGGCTGCCCGTGATTGCCGTCTCGGCTTCCGACCGTCTGGAGAAAGAGAGCGACGGGTTCGACGCCGTGTTGCGCAAGCCATTCACGCAGAGCGAGCTTCTGAGGACGATCGCCGACATGCCGTCCCCCGATCCGGGATACGATTTGAGCGAACTTCGGGAAATGATGAGCGGCGACGAGGAGGCGGTCCGGACGGTCGTGGAGACTTTCGTGTCTTCTACGCGCGACAGCCTGAAACTGCTCGAGGAATACAGTGCCTCCCGCGACTGGCCGTCGCTCGCCAAGCTGGCTCACCGGATGCTGCCGATGTTCCGTCAACTGCATGCCGACCGCGTGGCGGCCGATCTGGAGGAATTGGAAAAAAGCGGTTCCTCGGCGGAACCGGCGCGGATATCCTTTCTGGTCGATCGCGCGATCGGCTCGGCAAGGCGAATACTCGGGAGAATGTCCGGCTCGTTATAGCTCGATGCCGTACAGTTTGAGCTTGTTGTACAGCGTTTTCCGGTCGATCTCCAACAGACGGGCCGCTTCGCTTTTGTTGTTCCTCGCGCGACGCAGCGCATCCAGAATCTGCTCTTTCTCGTTGACCTTGCGTAACAGGGGCGAGGCGGGCTGCTCCGGCATACTCTCCGCGTCGGCCGTCAATTCTTCCGGCAGGTCGGTCATCGTGACGATGCGTCCCTTGCAGAAGAGAACGGCCCGCTTGATCGCATTGCGCATCTGGCGCAGGTTGCCGGGCCATTTGTAGCGGTTCATCCATGCGGCGGTCTCGGCGTCGAATCCTTCGACCTGCTTTTCCAGCTCGCGGTTGGCGTCCTGCAGGAACGACTCGGCGAAAGCGGGTATGTCCTCTTTCCGTTCCCGGAGCGGGGGAATCTGCACGGTGAATTCGTCGAGACGGTGGAACAGGTCCCCGCGAAACTTGTTCTCGCGGATCGCTTCGAGCAGGTTCTCGTTCGTCGCGGCGATGATCCGTACGTCGACGGCCGTTTCCCTCACGCTGCCGACGGGACGGATCACGCGTTCCTGAATCGCGCGGAGCAGTTGTACCTGCACGTCGTAGGGCAGGTTGCCGATCTCGTCGAGGAAAACGGTTCCGCCTTCCGCCGTCTCGAAGACGCCCTTTTTGTCCGAAACGGCCGACGTAAAGGCTCCTTTGGCATGTCCGAACAGCTCGCTGGCGGCCAGCTCGCGCGAGAGCACGCCGCAGTCGACGGCGACGAACGGACGGGCTTTCCGCTTGCTGTTGGCGTGGATGAAGCGGGCCGCGTATTCCTTGCCCGTACCGCTTTCGCCCGTGATCAGGACCGACATATTGGTCGGTGCGACGAGCAGCAGGTGGTTCCGGAGCTTGGCGGACGCTTCGCTGTGTCCCCATACGATAGCCGTTCCGGGTTCCGAAACGGACTGCGTTTCCGGCCGTGAGCGGCGCTGTTCGTGCCGCATGACCGCGGCGGTCATTTTTTCGCGCAGTATTTCGGGGTTGACCGGTTTCTCGAGATAGTCGAAAGCTCCCAGCTTGATAGCCGCCACCGCCGTGCTGACGTTCGCATAGCCGGTCATGATGATCACTTCGCTGTGAGGCGACTTGTGCCGTATCCATTCGAGCAGCGTGATGCCGTCGCGGTCGGGCAGGCGCAGGTCCGACAGCACCACGTCGAACACGCATTCCCCCATCCGCTTGACCGCCTGCTCCGCGCTGACGACGCTCTCCGCCTCGTATCCGTTCTTGGACAGCCATGTCCGCAGCATGAGGGCGAAGGCGACGTCATCCTCTACAATCAGCACCTTTGTCATCGGATTCCTTTCGTAATGTTTTTCGACTGCAAAGATAGCAATAATCGGATAAAGAATAAGGCCTGTTCGCAAACAGGCCTTCAGCAAGACGATCCGATTTCGCCGGGCGACCGTCGGGCTTTCCCCTGCGGTCGGGAACGGGGATTTTCTTTTATGGGACGGACGGACCGGCGCTTCGCTCGACCATGTCGATGACCGTTCCCTGAGCGTCGAGAAGGAGAGTGATCTCGGTCCCTTTCGGGTTCAGTACGGTAATCTTGTACAGCCTGATCCCGGCGCTGGCATAGGCTCTCTCGATCGACGAGCCCGCGTACCGCGAGGCTATCGCGTACCGCACGGCCTGAGGCAGCTCGCTCGGGTCGATCTCGACGAATCCCGTTCGGACGGCCGTTGCTTGCGTCGATGCGCTTCCTGTAAGGGCGTATGCAGAGACGGAGCCGGCCATCCATATGGCGGCAGACAGCGCGGCAACGGTAAGCAATAGCTTGTTCATGAGATCTTGTCGTAAAAGTTGAACGGATGGGGGCGTATTTCGGTTTTTACGCGCGGGCCGAAAACGGGCTTGGTGCGCGGCCGGTCGGTTAGGCCGCCGGCGTTTCGGATGCCTGCCGTATGAAGCCTTCCTTGTCGAGGATGATCGTGGCCGACCAGCCGTCGCTTTTCTTCACAATTACCTTGTAAAGGCTTGTGGCAGCATCGTAGTAGGCTTCCTCGACGAAGCTGCCTGGATATTTTTTGTCCAGCGCGTCGCGGACGGCCTGCGGCAGGTCGCTCGGCGCGATGCGGATAAAGCCCTCCTGTGCGGTGATCGGGAAAACGGACGACGAGACGGCTGAAGCGGTTCCGGTTGCTGAAACGATGGCTGCGAGTACGGCAGCCGCGAATACGACCTTTTTCATGGCTTTGGCGTTTAAAAAATTCTTTCTACTTGTTCTTTGCTTTCGACAAAAACAAGGAAGAAAAACCGTACCAGAGCATGATATTTTTGTCGGTTCCGTTTTTATTATGTTGATTTATAGCTTGTTGGTTTGGCGTTGCGGCGGAAGGGAGGCTTGCCTCGGGGTGGGGAGATTTGTGGAAAGATGTGGAGGAATTCCACGCTTTGCGGGGAGAAAAAGCGCAGAATCGTTAGCGATCGCTTGCAAGAGCGCATGCCGGCGGCGTCTATTTCGTTTGCAGGATCTGGCCGCGTTCGCTGTGGGAGATCACGAGCAGCTTGTCGCCGAGACAGAGCTTGCTGCGGCCGTTCGGAATGAAGAAGGCGCCGCCGCGCTTGACCGTGACGACCAGCTCGTCGTCGGGAAGCGGAAGGTCCATCAGCCGGTCGCCCGAGGCCAGCATGTCGGCGGTCACTTCCGTTTCCGACAGCGTCGACTTGATCTCGTCAGGCAGTTCCTCGAAACTGAAACTGGGAGCGGCGGGCTTCTGATCGTCGATCACTTTCAGCTTGCCGGCCATGTAGCCCACGGTGGTTCCCTGAATGACGAGCGACATGATCGTGATGAAGAACACGATGTTGAAGATCAGGTTGGCATTGTTGATTCCGGCGATGAGCGGATAGGTGGCGAAGATGATCGGCACGGCTCCCCGCAGACCGACCCAAGACACGTAGGCTTTGGCCCGGCCGGAAATCTTGCGGAAAGGCAGCAGGCATAGGTAGACCGTAGCCGGACGGGCGATCAGAATCATCGCGACGGCGATCAGCAGCCCGATGCCTGCGACGGGCAGCAGCTCGGTCGGATTGACGAGCAGGCCGAGCGTCAGGAACATGACCAGTTGGGCGAGCCAGGCGATGCCGTCGAAAAAGGTCGTCGTGCTGCGGTGGTGCGGCATCTTGCTGTTGCCGATCACCAGGCCGGCGAGATAGACGGCCAGATAGCCGTTGCCGCCGATCAGGTCGGTGAACGAGAAGATGAAGAACACCAGCGCGAGCAGCAGGATCGGATATTGCGACTGGTTGTCGACGTCGAGCCGGTTGACGAAGAAAAGCGATACGCGGCCGAGTACGTAACCGGCGACCGCGCCGACGCCGATCTGCATCAGCAGCACGCCGGCCGAATGCCCGAAGCTCATGTGGCCGACCTGGATCACCTGAATGAACAGGATCGTCAGGATGTTGGCCATCGGGTCGTTGCTTCCGCTCTCGAACTCGAGCATCGGGCGGAGATTCTCCTTCAGCCGCAGGCCTTTGCTTCTCAGAATCGAAAAGACCGAGGCGGAGTCCGTCGACGAAATGACGGCTGCCAGCAGCAGCGACTCGTAGAGCGTCAGCGTGATCGATCCGAAAAAGTAGCGCGTGACAAGAAAGATGATTCCTCCGGTAATGGCCGTGGTGATCATCACGCCCAGCGTGGCTAGTATGATGCCCGGACCCAGTACGGGGCGGATTTCCTTGAACTTCGTGTCCATACCGCCCGAAAAGAGGATGACGCTCAGCGCGATCATGCCGATGAACTGGGCGATCGTCGGGCTGTTGAACTGAATACCCAGCCCGTCGCTGCCGAAAGCCATGCCCACACCCAAAAACAGCAGCAGGACGGGAACTCCGAACTTGGAGCCCGCTTTCCCCGCGAGAATGCTGACGAACAGCAAGACCGCTCCGACCAACAAGATATTTCCGGCGTTCAGCACCATAAGGCTACGAGATGGATGGGACGAACGGCTCCGGCTTCCGGATACGGAAGGGACGACACCGCACCAAATATACTTCATTTTACGCTTGCGTGCAAAGCGGCTCGCTCGAAAAGTCTTTTCGGGTTATAAAAAGGAAGGATCGGCCAGAAAGAGGGAGACCGTCGCCTGCGACGGGGTTTGCGGAAGCCCTTCCCCACGAGTTGCCGTGCAGCCGGGCGAAAGTCTTGCCGTCGGAGTTTCGAGCGGAAAGCGCGAGGCTCGCATGCGGTCCGCTCCGGCCGTTCGCCGCTTCGGAAACGTGCCGGATCAGGGTCGTGCTAATGGGCTCATTGTGAAACGACAGCCCGGCGAATTGTGGAACGGATTTTGAAAGGTAGTCCGTAACGTACCGCGAAATACCTATTTAAAAACTTTTAATAAAAAAGAGTATGAAAAAATTAGTCTACATTCTATTGGCCGTTTTCGCTCTGACCTCCTGCAGGGAAGAGCCTGATCTG
Organism: uncultured Alistipes sp.; assembly: GCA_902491835.1. Taxonomy (GTDB): domain Bacteria; phylum Bacteroidota; class Bacteroidia; order Bacteroidales; family Rikenellaceae; genus Alistipes_A. The sequence goes on from CABUJP010000126.1 coordinate 5,246, forward strand.
TCGGAGCTGAGCAGCGATTTTCTCGTATTTACCAACTACGACAAGAGCACGGAGTTCAGCAACATGAAGAACTATTACATGCCCGACAGCGTATTGGTGATCGGCGACGAGGACAAGGCCGAATACTGGACGGGGGATCAGGCCGCTCCCTACCTGGAAGCCTATGAGGAGAACATGCAGAGTTTCGGCTATACCCGTGTCGCCGCCAAGGCGGATGCGGCTCTCGGGCTGCAGATCAGCTATGTTCAGAGCACGCGGTATTTCGTAGGGTACAGCTATCCCTACTGGTGGGACAGCTATCCCGGTTACTGGGGACCGGGCTACTGGGGTAACTGGGGCTACTGGTACTACCCTTACAACATCGTGTACAGCTACCATGTCGGATCGCTACTGACCGAGATGGTCGATCTGCGCGTTCCTCAGGGGCAGGAGAAGAAGCTCACCGTCGTGTGGAACTCCTTCATGAGCGGATTGCTGACCGGCTCGAACACGATCAACACGGCGCTGGCCGTTCAGGCGATCGACCAGTCTTTCGTGCAGTCGCCTTATCTGAACATTACCGCTTTAGCTCAATAAGCCAATTCATTAACAGACGATAAAACGCATATCATCATGAAAAACATAAAAAGCAAACTGATCGGGTTCGTTGCCGTTACCGTCGTGGCGCTTTCGCTGCCTGCCACGGGCCATTCGCAGATGCTCTACAACGGCTATTTCAATATCGACTGGCAGTACAACTGGCCGCTGGGCGACAGCTATGCCGACAAGTCGAGCGGCTGGGGCATGAATTTCGAGGGCGGCTATTACTTCCCGTCGAACGTCGGTCTGGGCGCGTTCATCGCGTTCCATACCAACAACAAGTATATTCCCCGCCAGACTTTCCCCGTCGGCGGGACCGGGGCTATCACGACCGACCAGCAGCATTCGGTATTCCAGCTTCCGTTCGGCGTCACGGGCCGCTATCGCTTTACACAGGGCCGTGTGCTGGAGCCCTACGTGGCGGTGAAGGTGGGTGCCAACTATGCCCGGGTCTCTTCCTATTTTTACGTGCTCGAGGCCTATGAGAAGACTTGGGGATTCTATGTTTCCCCGGAGCTGGGCCTGAACGTCTGCCCGTTCAACCAGAACCGGATCGGAGTCCATGTGG
>CABUJP010000127.1:0-6223 GCA_902491835.1 uncultured Alistipes sp.
CGATTCCCGTTCTCCGGCCGGTGTCGTCGTTCGTTTCGTCTTGGCTCCGGCGGTTTTCGCCGGCGAAGTCTTCCGTACGGAGCCGGTAAGTCCGAGCGGCTATTGCCCGTCGATGCCTGTTGCGAGGTGGGGCAGGGATTCGCTCTGGCGGAGCGAGGCGGGCTCGGAAAACTTCGGACCCCGGCTGGAGGTAGGGACAGTAGAACGGTACGATAGAGTAAATAGGCGGCGATAGAGTGGCGTGGTAGAGATAGGGCGGTCCGGCTCGTCGCAGTCCGGGCATGTTTGGTCGCGCTCGCCTTTTCGCTCGTGGTACGTGCCCTCGTACCGGATGTTTTGCCGGGCGGATGAAAATCGGTCGTCGAAAGGGTTGTCCGATAGAAAAAAGTGTTTAACTTTGTTCCGTCGGGTAAGGGTGGCGCTTCGCCTCGGGCGAAAAAGCCTCAATAGGGAATCCGGTGACGAGCCGCGCTCGGAGTCCGGAGCTGTACCCGCAGCTGTAAGTCTCTTTCCATGCACCGGGCAATCCGAACAGTCACTGTCCCCCCGCCGGGGACGGGAAGACAGCCCGGGGCGAGACGAGCCAGAAGACCTGCCCTTGCTCCCGCGCATCGACGCTTCGGGTCCAAAGCGGAATGCAAGTTTATCCGGGTTTTCCGGGACCTGCTTTCACTTCAAGATATTTCTTGCCCGAGGAGAAGGGACGATCTCTTTTCGTGCCGGCGATCTTCACCGTGCCGCACAGGGAGTCTCGGAGCGTCGGTTTTCCCTGACGAGCGACAGATGGGGGGATGCCATAGCCCCCATCTGTTCTCATTTCAGGCGGAGGGGAATATGCGGTTCCGAATCCGGACCCGCGTGCCCGAGGGACGGCTTTTCCCGGGAGGGGAAGTCCGTACGCGGCGAAAGTGCGTCTCCGCCTAAGGGGAAGTCGACATTTCGGATCGTTATGTTAATTTTGTTTTCGATATGAGGAATCTTTGGAAAATCGGCCTGACATGGCTGGCCGTAGCTCTTTGGACGGCATCTTGCCGGTCCGTCGCTCCTGCCGCTGCGGCGGCCGAACCCGATTCGACCGTCTATGCCGCCGGCTTCACCGTTCGGCATGCGGACAGTTGCACGCTGGTCGATATAGTCGATCCGTGGGATACGACGCGGCTGCTGCAACGCTACGTGCTGGTCGATCGTTCGGCTCCGCTGCCCGACAGCCTGCCCGAGGGAACGCTCGTCCGGGTTCCGTTGCAGCGGGTCGTCGTCTATTCGGTCGTGCATTGCGGCATGATGGAGGAGCTGGGCGTAGCCGACCGGATTGCCGGCGTATGCGAGTCGCGCTATATCGACCTGCCGTTCGTCCGCGAGGGGATCGAGCGGGGAACGATCGCCGATCTGGGCGAGGCTTCGTCGCCCGATCTGGAGCGGATGATCGCGCTCTCGCCCGATGCGCTGCTCGTCTCTCCGTTCGAGAATATGGGTTACGGCCGGGTCGAGAAGTCGGGTATTCCGCTGCTCGAGCTGGCCGACTATATGGAGGCGGATCCGCTGGGCCGGGCCGAGTGGATTCGTCTGCTGGGGGTGTTCTTCGGACGGGAGGTCGAGGCCGAGAGGCTGTTTCGCGCCACCGAGAGTGCGTACGATTCGCTGCGTACGCTCGCCGAAAGCGTTTCCGCGCGGCCTACCGTGATCTCGGAGCGTAAATACGGGGCCGTGTGGTATGTGGCCGGCGGCCGAAGCTATATGGCTCGTCTGTTCCGGGATGCGGGAGCCGACTACGTATGGGCCGACGATCCGAGTACCGGATCGGTTCCGCTTTCTTTCGAGGAAGTGTTCGAGAAGGGCGGCCCGGCCGATTATTGGCTGATCAAGTACAATGCGGCCGAACCGCTGACTTACGACGGCCTTCGCCGCGACTACGAGCCTTATCGTCGGTTCGCCGCGTTCGAGAATCGCCGGGTCTATGCCTGCCATTCGGGGCAGACGCCCTATTACGAGGAGACGCCGATCCATCCCGACCGCTTGCTGCGCGACCTGATCGGGGTTTTCCATCCGGAGCTGCTGCCCGGGTACGAGTTGCGATACTTCAAGCCGTTGGAGCCATGAGTATTCGTCCTGCCCGTTCGGTTCTTTGGGCCGTAACGGCCGTCGTGCTGCTGTGGGCGGCCAATCTGTTCCTCGGATCGATCCGCATACCGTTCGCCGAGGTGTGGGCCGTATTGACCGGCGGAGAGGCTTCGCAGCCTCCGTGGGGTTATATCGTGCTCGAGTCGCGTTTGCCGCAGGCGGTCGTGGCGCTGCTGGCCGGCGCTGCGCTGGCGGTCTCGGGCCTGATGTTGCAAACCGTGTTCAGCAATCCGCTGGCCGGTCCGTCCGTGCTCGGGATCGATTCCGGAGCCAGTCTGGGCGTAGCGCTGGTCATGCTGTCGCTCGGGGGAACGGTCGGCGGCGGCCTCGCGTTGACAGGCTATCTGGCCGTCGTGGCAGGGGCTTTCGCGGGAGCCGCGTCGATTCTGGGCATCATCATCTTCTTCTCGACGCTCGTGCGCAGCAACGTGATGCTGCTCATTATCGGCATTATGGTCGGCTACCTGACCTCCTCGCTGATTTCGCTGCTGAACTTCTTCGCGACGGCCGAGGGCATCCGTTCGTACGTATTGTGGGGAATGGGCGACTTTTCGAGTGTCTCGCTCGGGCAGCTGCCCGTTTTCTGCTCGATGCTCGGTGTCGGACTGTTGCTCGCGGCGCTGCTCGTCAAGCCGCTCAATGCCCTGTTGCTGGGCGAGCGCTATGCCGAGAATCTGGGCGTGCGGGTGAAAAGGGTCCGTCTGCTGTTGCTCGTGAGTACCGGTCTGTTGACGGCCGTCGTGACGGCTTTCTGCGGCCCGATCTCGTTTATCGGACTGGCCGTGCCTCATCTGGCCCGGCTGATGACCGGCTCGTCGAACCACAAGCTGCTGATGCCGCTGACCCTGCTGACCGGCTCGGCCATCGCGCTGGCCTGCAATCTGGTCAGTACGCTGCCCGGCGGATCGGGCGTGCTGCCGCTGAGCGCTATCACGCCGGTGATAGGCGCTCCGGTGATTATCTATGTGATCGTGAACCAGAAAAGAATCCAATACTTCAACTGATGGAACCGACCGGTGCGATTCTTGGCGCGCAAAACCTTTCGATCGGCTATCCGGCTCGCGGCCGGAAAGGCGGCCGGCTGTACGGCGCCCTTTCCCTGGCTCTTCGCCCGGGCGAACTGACATGCCTGCTCGGACCCAACGGAGCGGGCAAGTCGACGCTGCTGCGCACGCTCGGCGGTCTTCAGCGGCCTTTGGGCGGTCGGGTGACATGGCAGGGAAGGCCGCTGGAAAGGTACGGCGCTCGGGAACGCTCGCGTTTGCTGGGCGTGGTCCTGACCGACCGGTCGCAGGCCGGCGGCCTGCGTGTGAGAGAGCTGGTCGAAATGGGCCGCTATCCCTATACGGGTTTTTTCGGCCGCCTCGATGCGACCGACCGGCGAGCGGCGGACGAGGCGATCGAGGCTGTCGGCATGACGGCCAAGGCGGATTCCTATGTGGCCGAACTATCCGACGGAGAGCGCCAGAAGGCGATGATCGCCAAGACGCTCGCTCAGCAGTGTCCCGTCATTTTGCTCGATGAGCCGACGGCTTTTCTGGATGTGGCGAGCCGCATCGAGATCATGGAGCTGCTTCATCGCTTGGCCTGCCTGCAACGCAAAACGGTCTTGCTTTCGACGCACGATGTCGGGCAGGCTCTCCGGCTTTCCGACCGGATCTGGCTGCTTTCGCGTGCCGAGGGATTTTGCTGCGGTACGCCCGAAGACTTGGCGCTTTCGGGCCGGATGGACCTCTATTTCGGGCGCGGCGGTCTGTTTTTCGATCGGAAGACCGGGGAATTGCGCAGCAGACAGGACGATGCTCCCGCCGTGCGGATCGAGGCGGCGGACGAGGCTTTGATCCGCTGGACGAAGAATGCGCTGGAGCGCAACGGGTTTCGTCCGATATCGGACAGCCGAAACGAATCGCTTCCGCTCGTGCGGGTTTCGGCGCCCGATCGCATCGAGTGGTACCGGCCCGGTTTTTCTCCCCTGACTTGCCGTTCCTTCGAGGAATGGGTCGGAAGCGGCCTCTGCGACGCAGCGGGGCGTTCCGAAGCCGAATAGTTCCGGAATGCGGCCTTTCCCCGGTTCTTATCGATGCGGGCCATGGCCTGCGAAACGCGGTCGGCCTTCCGCTTGTGCATCTGCCAGTCGATCTTTGTGCAATATGTCCGTACGCATGTTTCGGGGGCATGCCCTTTAACGGCGACAGAAGCATCGCTCCGTTCAAGCCTCTTTTTCTCTCTTCCTTGGAAGGTGGTAGCCCGACCTCGCCGCGCTGTGGCACGCGTATTGATCGGTTCGTAGCATGGGAATAAATTTAAAAAACGAAAGCTATGTATTTTCTATGGTATTTGCTTATCGGGCTGGTCGCCGGATGGATTGCCAGCCTGATCGTCAAGGGGAGCGGGTCCGGAATGCTCGTCAATCTGATCGTCGGTATCATCGGCAGCATGCTCGGCGGATGGATTTTCAGTTTGTTTGGCTTGGTGGCCGTCGGCACTTTCGGAAGCCTGATTACATCGGTAGTCGGAGCGATCGTGCTTTTGTGGATCGTTGCGCTGGTGGGTCGGCGGAAAAAAGCCAGATAACGGTTTAAATTTAGCGATTATGGAAAACAGCAAAAGCAAGGCCAGGACGAAGGCCGAGGAAGTCGTGCACGACGTCAAGAAAAACGTGACGCATGCCGAAAACACGGTGAAGGAAAAGGCGACTCATGCCGCCCATGTCACCGAGGAGAAGGTACAGAAAGCGAAAGATCGGATGGAGGAGAAAATGAAATGATTCCGACGACTCGGAAGAGGCGGGCCGGGCATATTGTCCGGCCCGTTTCTTTGAGCCGGTCCGCAAGGCCTTGCCGGGGGATTGCACGGGTAAGGCGCGTTCCCGAACGATCGGGCCGGCTTCTTCTTGCCGTTTTTATATGGGGCGTGATGCCGTCCGGTCCGACCGTATTATACGAAAAAGGCACGGAAATACGTTTATCGGAAGATCGGCGTGGAGTCGGGGTACTGTTGGCCGGAATCCTGTCCGCAGGCGGTTTCCGGCAGCCTTATTTGCGAAATAGCCGATAATGTTTTTAATTTGCGCGAAATAGTCTTTCCGATATGAAAAAAATCGTATGGCTGGCCATTCCGATCGCTTGGGCGCTGCTCTCCTGCTCGAAGGACGAGCAGCAGAACGACGGCCGGCTCGAAGTCAAGCTTTACGCCTATATGCTGGACGAGGCGGGACAGAATGCCAAGAAAACATCGGCTCATTTTTATTTCTTCGATGCTTCCGACGGACAGCAATTCGTCGAGGAGCGGATCGATATCCCGTCCGGGACGGAAGAAGATTACCGTAACGCGAATCTGACCGTTCTGCGCATGTTGCTGCGCGACAACGAGTTTCCTCTGACCGACGGGACGTCGGCCGTACCGTTGGTCGTGGATCGTAACGAGTTCGTAGAGGGAAACAAGTATGTATTGGTCATGCCCGATTACAGGCATCCCGATACGTGGGACCCGTACCGCAGCCATCATTCGATCCGTGTCGAGCCGGGAGAATACTACGTCGTAGCCCTTTTCGGCGACTATCACGATCGCTGGCCCTGCCAGCAGAAGTATACGGGCAAGTATCTGACTGTTACGACTACCGATACGCTTTCTCGTATTTTGACGGTCGATTTCCCCAACGATCCCACCTATAAGGGCTATTTCGATTGGCAGGGAGAAATTCGCGAGCCGACCGACTCGCTGCGTTTCGAGTTTTAGGAAGGGAGCGCGCTGGCATGCCCGGCTATGCGGGGCAAAATCCGATTTTCCGGCCGGCTTATCCGAAAGCGTAGTTATATCTTTTTCGTGTAGAGCGCCGGAGTGGGGGGCTCGGCTTTAAAAAACAAGGAGAGAGAAGACGTTATGTACCGGTCCGGTATAACCCTCTTTCGAGTCCATGCGAGCGGAACGTTTCTTCTCGTTTGGCAGTTTTCGTCTTGGGCTTCAGGGAAGAGAGAGACCTCGATTCGTTCGATTCTCGGCGTTTCAGTCGTTCCTACTCAGTCTCGTGTGGTGCGGTTGACTGTTCCGGCGCTGCGATTGAGGTATTGATTGATACCGATTCCGATTTCCCCAAGAGTCATAT
>CABUJP010000128.1:0-6138 GCA_902491835.1 uncultured Alistipes sp.
CGCGAAGCGCAAAGCGCAGGGCAAACCGTACGACAAGCCGAATTTCGTGATTTCGACCGGTTTTCAGGTCGTGTGGGAGAAATTCGCGCAGCTGTGGCAGATTGAGATGCGAACGGTTCCCCTGACGCTCGAGAAGACGACGCTCGATCCGCAGCTGGCTCTCTCGATGTGCGACGAAAATACGATCTGCATCGTGCCGATCGAAGGCGTGACGTGGACGGGCCTGAACGACGACGTCGAGGCGCTCGACCGGGCGCTGGAGGATTACAATGCCCGGACTGGCTACGATATTCCGATTCATGTGGATGCCGCCTCGGGCGGCTATATCCTGCCGTTTCTGGACCCGGACAAGAAATGGGACTTCCGGCTGAAGTGGGTGCTTTCCATCAGCACCTCGGGGCACAAGTTCGGGCTCGTATATCCGGGCCTCGGCTGGGTCGTATGGAAGGACAAGAAATACCTGCCCGACGAAATGTCGTTCAGCGTCAACTACCTGGGTGCGAACATTACGCAGGTCGGACTGAACTTCTCGCGTCCGGCCGCGCAGATTCTCGGACAGTATTACCAGTTCATCCGTCTGGGCTTCGAGGGCTACAAGGAGATTCAGTCCAACAGCATGGACATCGCCCGTTATGCTCACGAGCAGATCGGCAAGATGGCTCCGTTCGAGAACTACAGCGACGATGTCGTGAATCCGCTGTTCATCTGGTACATGAAGCCCGAATACGACCGTACGGCCAAATGGACGCTTTACGATTTGCAGGCGGCTCTTCAGCAGAACGGCTGGATGGTGCCTGCCTATACGCTGCCTAACAATCTGCAGAACTATGTCGTGATGCGCATCGTGTTCCGTCAGGGCATGAGCCGCGACATGACCGACATGCTGCTTACGGACATGCAGAACGCGATCACCGAGTTCGAGAAGCTCGAGTATCCTACGCAGACGCGCGTAGCCCAGAACAAGCAGCAGAGGGTGGTCGGCAAGGTCTTCACGCATACCCATGTCAAGGCGAGTCGCTAGCCTCCGGCGGGAAAATGCAGGGCTATCTGTACGCGCCGCGCGTACGGATAGCCTCTCGTTGTTCGTTATGCACTGTTAATCAAAAAGCTTAATAGAATTATCGTATGGCAACAAGTAAAAGTACCACAGCTACGGGTACAGGGTTCAAATTGAGTGTGATGACACTCGCGATTATGAACGTGACGGCCGTCGTAAGCCTTCGGGGACTGCCCTCGGAAGCCGTTTACGGGCCGTCTTCGGCGTTCTACTATCTGTTCGCGGCCATCGTTTTCCTCATTCCGACGGCTCTGGTCGCCGCCGAGCTGGCGGCGATGTTCTCGGACAAGCAGGGAGGCGTGTTCCGCTGGGTCGGCGAGGCGATGGGCGCCCGGACGGGCTTTCTCGCTATCTGGCTCCAGTGGATCGAGAGCACGATCTGGTATCCGACCGTGCTGACGTTCGGGGCCGTGGCGATCGCCTTTATCGGCATTCATCCGCAGCACGACATGATGCTGGCCTCGAACAAGATTTTCACGCTGATCGTCGTGCTCGTCATCTATTGGCTGGCTACGTTCATCGCGCTGAAGGGACTGACGTGGGTCGGCAAGATTTCCAAAATCGGAGGTATGATCGGAACGATTATTCCGGCGGGTCTGCTGATCGTTCTGGGCATCGTCTATCTGAGTACGGGAGGCCACAACAACATGGATATGAGCCAAGGGTTTTTCCCCGACCTGACCAAGTTCGACAACCTGGTGCTGGCTTCCGGAATCTTCCTGTTTTACGCGGGCATGGAAATGATGGGCATTCATGTGATGGACGTCAAGAATCCGAGCAAGAACTATCCGAAGGCCATTTTCATCGGCTCGCTGATTACGGTCTGCATTTTCGTTCTGGGCACTTTCTCGCTGGGCTTCATCATTCCGGCCAAGGATATCAACCTGACGCAAAGCCTGCTGATCGGCTTCGACAATTATTTCCAGTATCTGCATATGAGCTGGGCCTCTCCGATCATTGCCGTTGCGCTGATGTTCGGCGTACTGGCCGGCGTGCTGACTTGGGTTGCCGGTCCCTCCAAAGGTATTTTCACCGTCGGCAAGGCGGGCTATCTGCCTCCGTTTTTTCAGAAGGCCAACAAGGCCGGCGTGCAGCGTAACATTCTGATTATTCAGGGTTGCGTCGTGACGGTACTGAGCCTGCTGTTCGTCGTGATGCCTTCGGTCCAGTCCTTCTATCAGATTCTCTCGCAGCTTACCGTGCTGCTCTACCTGATCATGTACCTGCTGATGTTCACGGCGGCGATCATGCTCCGCTACAAGATGCCCAAGGCCGAACGCCCGTTCCGTGTCGGCAAGGGCAACGGACTGATCTGGTTCATCGCCGGACTGGGCTTCTGCGGTGCTTTGCTGGCATTCATTCTGAGCTTTATTCCGCCCAGCCAGATTTCGACCGGCAGCAATGCCGTATGGTTCTCGGTGCTGATCATCGGGTGCGTCGTAGTCGTCGTGGCGCCTTTCATCATCTACGCTTCGCGCAAGCCCTCGTGGCAGGATCCCGAAGCCGCCAAGGAGTTTCAGCCCTTCCATTGGGAAAAAGGCGCTCAGGACGTGCGGCCGGCTGCGGTTTCGGCCGGCACGAGCTCCGCAGGCGTGCCCGTGACCCCGACGGCTACCGGAACGGCTCCGTCCGGCGCGGCCTCGGCCGCCAAGCCGGTATCGCCTACGGCAACCGGCTCGACGGCGACCAACCAAAGCGAAAACGATAAAAAATCCTGATCATGCAGAAATTCAACACTCAGCAAATGAACGAGGCCGTCAACGAGGCTTACGAGAAATTCAGAGGGGACGACGGTGGCAAGAATGCCGATTACATACCTTTTCTGGCCAATGTCCCGTCGCAGCTTTTCGGCATTTCGGTCTGCCTGCCCGACGGAGAGATCGTCGAGGCCGGCGATACGGATTACGTATTCGGCATCGAGTCGGTGTCGAAAGTTCCGACGGCCGTTCTGGCCATGCAGCAGTACGGGCCCGACACGGTGCTCGATAAGATCGGCGCCGACGCGACCGGACTGCCTTTCAACTCGATCATGGCTATCCTGCTCGAGAACGACCACCCTTCGACTCCGCTCGTCAATGCGGGCGCCATCACGGCGTGCAGCATGGTGAAGCCGGTGGGCGACGCGGGCGGCAAATGGAAAGCGATCACGGACTTTCTTGAAAAGCTGTGCGGCAGCCCGCTCGTGCTGCAGGACGAGCTTTACAAGTCGGAGTCGGAGACGAACTTCAACAACCGCTCGATCGCATGGCTGCTGAAGAATTACGATCGCATCTACGACGATCCGGACATGTCGCTCGATATTTATACCCGTCAGTGCTCCATGGGCGTGACGACCCGCCAACTGTCGATCTGCGGCGGCACGATCGCCAACCGCGGGGTCAATCCGGTAACGCACGAGCGGGTGTTCGATGCGGCCATTACGCCGAAGATCGTCTCGATGATCGCTACGGTGGGCTTCTACGAGCATACGGGAGACTGGATCTTCTCGTCCGGCATTCCGGCCAAGACCGGCGTGGGCGGCGGGATCGTCGGCGTGCTGCCCGGCGTGATGGGTATCGCGGCGTTTTCTCCCAAGCTCGACGGCTCGGGTAATTCCGTGCGGGCTCAGCATGCGATCAGGTATGTCACGAACAAGCTCGGATTGAACCTGTTCGGCTGATGCCTCTTATCTATCGGCAAGTATTCGGCGGTTCCGGACGGAAGGCGTTTTTCGGAGCGCATTCTCTCCGGAGCCGCTTTTTATGGAGTCTTTCCTCTCCCCGTCCGGATCGTTTTGACCCTGAGAAATGAATCGTCCGACTCATCCGCACTCATTTTCGGCTCATCTGGCGCTGGTCGTCGCGAACGTGCTGTTCGGGATGAACTTTTCGTTTTTCGTATCGATCATCCGGCACTACATGGCGTTCGAGACCCTTTTTTTCGCAAGAGTCCTTTTTTCGGCGGTTTGCTTCATCCCGCTGACGTTTCTCTATAAGCGCTTTCGGATTACGTGGAGGGATTTCATCGGGATTCTGATTCCGACGGTGCTGGTCATTTACGGGCATGAATTCATGATGCTGTGGGGTGCGAAATACACCAATCCGCTCGATGCCTCGACGTTGGCTACGATGGCGCCGATCGTTACGCTCGTCGTGTCGTCGCTGATTTTCCGGGAACGGCTCCACTGGGCCAAGATCGTCGGTATCGGGATGGGCATAGCAGGCTCGGCCGTACTGATTCTGGGCAACGGATGGCCGAAAATGCAGAGCGAGGAGCTGGGCAACCTGTTCATGCTGGTCAGCGTCGTCGCCGCCGCTACGAACACGGTGTTCATCAAGCCCGAACTCGTGCGGCTCGGCACGATGACTGTCACGGGCTGGTACTACGTGATCGGCGTGCTGATCGCCGGACCCTTTTTCGGCCGCGACGTTTTCGAGTTCAACTACGGCTCGCTGCCGCCGCTTGCCGTTGCGGAGATCGTTTACGTGCTGGTTCTCGGGACTACGCTGCCCAATTACCTGCTTTATTACGGGACGGAAAAGCTCACGTCCGTTCATACGGGACTGTATGCTTATCTTCAGCCGATAGCGGCTACGGCGCTCGGTCTGTACCGGCATCAGATCGAGCTCGGATATGACAACCTGGTCGCGGCGATTCTGATTTTCGTCGGCATCGTTCTCGTTATCATTACCTACGTGAAATTCAGATTCCCCGCTCCCGGTGCGGGAAAAACGTCCGGCGGAGACCGTTCGGAACCGGTGTCCGTACCCGGAATTTCCGTCCCGCCGCCGGCAGGCGGAGAAAGGGGACGGAGCGATGCTCCGCCAAGCCGTTCGGAACGTCCCGTCCCGTCGCAGGATCGATAAGTGAGGAGGCGGAATTTCGGGGGAAACGACGGGACGTTTGTGTCGTTTCGGATAATCGGAGTATATTTAGGACGGAAAACCGGCAGCGTTTGCCGGAGCCGTGCATGCGTGGCGCGGGCGGATGTCCGAGGCCGTCGGCGGAGTCTCTCGGCGGAGGCCGGGCGGAGAGGCGACGAGCAGTCCGGGCTCCGGTCCGGCGGAGCGCGAAAACGAATCGAATACGCGATCATGTCGAGGGAAAAGGGGATATCGATCAGAGAGGAAAATCCGGAGGATCGCCGGACGATCGGCCGGGTGGTCGAGCGCGCTTTTCGCGCCGAGGAGCGGAGCGATCATCGGGAGCATCTGCTCGTGGAGCGTTTGCGCGGTTCGGAGGCATTCGTTCCCCGGCTCTCTCTGGTCGCCGAATGCGACGGAATCGTCGTCGGTTACGCTTTGATGAGCGAAGTGCGGATCGAATCGGACGGGAACTACGAAATTTCTTTGGCGTTGGCTCCGGTGGCGGTGCTTCCGGAGTTTCAGCGGCAGGGGATCGGTTCCGCCCTGATTCGGGAAGCGCACCGGCGCGCTGCGGATTCGGGATACCGGTCCGCCGTCGTATTGGGGCATAAGGACTATTATCCGAGGTTCGGATACAGGAAGGCGGCCGATTTCGGCATCGTGTTTCCTTTCGGGCTTCCGCAGGAGTGCTGCATGGCGGTCGAACTGCTACCGGGCGGACTGGAAGGCGTAAGCGGAACGGTGAGGTATCCCCGGCCCTTTCTGGAATAGGTTATTGAAATGGCGGGTGCGGATTTTTGCTTGCCGTGCGTTTTCAGGCAGCGGAAATTCCCTTTGCACGGTTCTTGCGGATACCGTGCGTGCGATTCGGGGTCGGAGCATGTTCGCGTGCGAGTCCGTTTTTCCGATCCGAACCGTCTGTACGTAATGATGAACGGAATGGGAGTCACGCAAGTTCGCATCAGGCGGGTTTATGAGAAACCCGGACCGGACGACGGTTTCCGCGTCTTGGTCGACCGTCTCTGGCCGAGGGGAGTCCGCAAGGAGGATCTGCCTTACGATTTATGGGCCAAGGAGATTGCTCCGTCGCCCGGATTGCGAAGCTGGTTCCATCAGGACGAGGCGGAAAGATGGGACGAATTTTCGAGAAGGTACCGGCTGGAGCTCGAAGGCAACGATTCGGCCGGGCCGTTTCTCGAGGAGATCGGGAAGCATCCTGTCGTTACGCTGCTGTAC
>CABUJP010000129.1:0-6095 GCA_902491835.1 uncultured Alistipes sp.
CGACAAGGAAGGCCAGATGTACCATGTGACAGCGGACAATTTCTACCTGATCCCCACGGCCGAAGTTCCCGTCACGAACATTTACCGCGACGTAATTCTCAGCGAGTCGGACTTTCCGGTCAAGATGACCGCCTATACCCCCTGCTTCCGGCGCGAGGCCGGCTCCTACGGCAAGGACGTGCGGGGGCTGAACCGCCTGCACCAGTTCGACAAGGTCGAAATCGTGCAGATCGCGCATCCCGACCGCTCGTACGAAGCGCTCGACGGGATGATCGCCCATGTGGAGGGCATCGTACGGAAGCTGGAGCTTCCGTACCGTATCCTGCGCCTGTGCGGCGGCGATATGAGTTTCACGTCGGCCATCACGTACGACTTCGAGGTCTTCTCGGCCGCCCAGCAGCGCTGGCTCGAGGTCTCGTCCGTGTCGAATTTCGAGTCGTTCCAAGCCAACCGGCTCAAGCTCCGCTACCGCGACGCGAACAAGCGGACGCAGCTCTGCCACACGCTCAACGGCAGCTCGCTCGCGCTGCCGCGCATCGTGGCCGCGCTGCTCGAGAACAACCAGACGCCCGAGGGTATCCGCATTCCGGCCGCGCTGGTTCCCTATACCCGCTTCGATACGATCAAGTAAAGCAGGCTCGAAAGCCATCTCGATCGCCCCGAAAGCCGCTGAGTTTCCGGGGCGATCGGCTTTTAATCCGGAAAGCCGGTCCGACTACTCGTCTTCCCCGAGCCCGCCTCGCATGCCCAAGGGACGAACCCGGTCCGGCGGGGACCGCGCCAGGCGCCATCGAACGCATAACGGGACGGCACGCAAACGAACCGAGCGTCGCGCCGCTTTTCGACGGCACAGGACCGACCGTCGTTCAATGCGGTTCCGCACGAAACGCGGCCGGCTCAGGCACGGCAGCATATTTGCAATTCCTCTCACCGACACTTAGCGAACAAAAACATGAAAAGAACACTCCTTTGGGCAGCACTGCTGCTGAACGGCACAGCGCCCGCGCTGGCATGCACCGGCATCTCTTTCACGGCCCGGGACGGGGCCTTCGTCACGGCACGCACGATCGAATGGGGCGAGAGCCCGCTGCCCAGCGGCTATGTCGTCATTCCCCGGCAGCACGAAACCGTCTCGTACACGCCTACCGGAGCCAATGGCTTGTCGTTCCGCGCGAAATACGGGGCGGTCGGGCTGACAATCGTCCGGGAAGAGTTCATTGCCGAAGGAATCAACGAAGCCGGGTTGTCGGCCGGGCTGTTCTACTTCCCCCATTACGGCAAATACCCGGCCTACGACTCGACCCGGAACGACCGGACGCTTTCGGACCTTCAGTATGTCTCGTGGATACTCTCGCAGTTCTCCACCGTAGACGAGGTCGAGGCCGCCACACCGACCGTCCGGGTCGTATCGATCGATCCGTCCGTCGGCTCGACCGTCCACTGGCGCATCGCGGACGCGACCGGCAGACAGGTCGTGCTGGAATTCATCGATGGAGAACCCCGCTTCCACGACAACGAAGTCGGCGTACTGACGAACTCGCCCGACTTCCCGTGGCAGATAACCAATCTGAACAATTACGTGAATCTGCATCCGGGAAACGCCGAGGCGCAACGGCTCGGGAGCGTCCGGATTTTCCCCTTCGGCGCGGGCTCCGGATTTCTGGGTATTCCGGGAGACGTCACCCCGCCCTCGCGCTTCGTCCGGGCAGCATTCTACAAGGCGACCGCCCCGGTATGCGCGACGGGACTCGACGCGGTATTGCAGAGCTTCCATATCCTGAACAATTTCGACATCCCGATCGGAATCGAGCACCCCGAAGGCCATGCCCCCGACATACCGAGCGCGACGCAATGGACCTCGGCGATCGATCTGACGAACCACAGACTCTACTACAAGACGTCGTACAACAACTCGATCCGCTGCATCGATCTGAGAAAAATCGACTTCGCACGGGTCGGATATCAGTCCCATCCGCTCGACGCAGTCCGGCAACAGCCGATCGAGGAACTGAGCATATCGTAGCGGGAAGGCGCGAGCCGCAACGACCTAACGTATTCCCGACGCCGCCCGACTGAGCCCGAAAGATAGCGGTACGACTGCCACCGGCAACCGCTGCGGGTTCGGACCTCCGTTCCATGCGGAGAGAAACGAAAACCGAATAATCACCGAAACACGCCGGGCGCACGAGAAGAATCACGCGACGCCCGTTCCAAACGGCACACATACGGCCTGAAACAGGCGGGAAACGAGTTCCGACCGACTCGGAAAATGCGAGCGACCGCACCAGGCGCTGCTCAGCCCTTGTGCCTGAACAGGTAGGTCTTCGACTCGCTGCGAGTCAACAAACGACGGATATTCTTGCGGTGCGTGAACAGCAGCAGCAGGGCGATCACGCAACCGAACACCACGAGCGAGACCGGAGGCTGCCGCTTCAGAATCAGGATGAATATCGGAAACGCTACCCCGGCACTCATCGAGCCGAGCGACACGTAGTGCGTCAGTCCGAAAACGACGGCGAACACGACCAAACAGAGCAGAACGGCGCCCGGGTAAACGGCCAGCACGGCTCCGGCCAGCGTAGCGACCCCCTTGCCGCCGCGGAAATCGGCGAACAGCGGCAGGATGTGCCCCGCCACGGCGGCGGCCACAAGCGCTATCTTCAGGTTGAACATCTGGCTGCTGCCGGCCTCGTAGCCGGACAGATGCGCCAGCATGACGGCGGCGAAGCCTTTCAGTATGTCGATCGCGAAAACCGGCAGCGCGGCCCGCGCACCCAACACCCGGAGCGTATTGGTCGCTCCGGCGTTGCGGCTGCCGTGCTCCCGGACGTCGATGCCGTAAAAGCGCTTGCCGATCCATACGGCGCTCGGAATCGATCCCAGCACATAGGCCACCAGAATGAGAAATACGTTCAAAGCCATAAAGCGTTCCGTTTGTAGCGCAAAGTTATGCAAAGATAGCTCTTTCGCCGGAACTTGTTTTCGGTTTTAACAAAATTGACTACTTTTGTTAATTATTCCGAATCCCTATGGAGATGGTATCGAAATTCTACGACAAGCTGCTTGCCCGGCAATCGCTGAGCTCGTGGTTCTGCGTCATTCTGGGCAGCGTGATCCTGTCGGCCGGCTTCGTGCTGTTCATGAACCCATACCGGGTCGTTCCCGGCGGCGTGTACGGCACCGGCATCGTGCTGCACGCGCTCGTGCCGTCAGTTCAGGTCGGAACGTTCGGCCTGATGCTCGACATTCCGCTGCTGCTGATCGGACTGAAAGTGTTCGGCCGGATGTTCGGCGTCAAGACGGTTTGCTCGGCCCTGCTGATTCCGGTAGTCATGAACGGCATGACCTACCTCATAGGGGAAAACCCGGCCACGATGTTCGGAGGCAACATGAACCTCTCGCAGGACATGTTTCTGGTCTGCATTTTCGGCGGCGTGTTTCTGGGTTGCGGTACAGGACTGATTATCAAGGGACATGCCACCTCGGGCGGAACCGACATCATCGCCATGCTGCTGACGCGCTACACGCGGATGCGTTTCTCGCGCGCCATCCTGCTCGTCGACTCTTGCATCATCGTCTTCGGCATGGTCGTCTTGGGCGACTGGCGCTTGCCGCTCTACTCGCTAATCACTATCTTTGTATCGTCGCGGATCATCGACTACATCATCGACGGCCCCAGCTACGACAAGCTGCTCTTCATCATATCCGACCGTCAGGACGAAATCCGGGAATTCGTCCTCGACAAAATGGACCGGGGAGGGACCTACATCAAATCCACCGGCATGTATACCGCTCAGCAGCGCGAAATGATCTTTCTGGTGGTGAGCCGCAACGAGGTGTCGATGCTCCAAAACATGATTCACCAGATCGATCCGGCGTCGTTCGTCGTGATCGTGGACGCATACGAAACCTACGGGGACGGCTTCAAGGCGTTCCCCGAAAAAAAATAACGACTGCCCGATGGAATTCCGCTCAGAGAATCTCCGCTCGCTCCGCCCGCTCGCGGGCGACGGCAGCAGGCTCTATATCGAAACATACGGCTGCCAGATGAACGCGGGCGACAGCGAGGTCGTGCTGTCGATCCTTCAAGACGAGGGCTACCGCTACACCGAGCGCGTCGAGGAGGCCGACGTAATTCTGCTGAACACCTGCTCGATCCGCGACAATGCGGAGCAGCGCATCCGGTCCCGGCTGCGTGAGCTGAGCCCCCTCAAGAGAAAAAAGCCCGGCGTACGGATCGGTATCCTGGGCTGCATGGCCGAGCGGCTCAAGGAGCGACTGATCGAGGGCGACAGCCCGGTCGACGTCGTGGCCGGACCGGACGCCTACCGCGACCTGCCCCGCCTCCTCCGGCAAGCGCGCGACGGAGCCCGGTCGGTCAACGTGCTGCTGTCGCAGGAGGAGACCTATGCCGAGATCTCGCCCGTGCGGCTCGACCGCAACGGCGTCAGCGCTTTCGTGTCGATCATGCGCGGCTGCAACAATATGTGCTCGTACTGCGTGGTGCCCTACACCCGGGGAGCCGAGCGCTCGCGCGACCCGCAGTCGATCCTGCGCGAGGTAGGAGAACTGTTCGGCGCGGGCTACCGCGAAGTGACGCTGCTCGGCCAGAATGTCAACTCGTACCGCTGGGAGCGCGACGGGGAAACGACCGATTTCGCGGGCCTGCTCGAGCAAGTGGCTTCCGTCGATCCGCTGCTGCGGGTGCGCTTCTCGACCTCCCACCCCAAGGACCTGAGCGACGAACTGCTCCACGCGATGGCCAGACATCCGAACATCTGCCGCGCCATTCATCTGCCCGCCCAGTCGGGCAACTCCCGGATACTGGAGCTGATGAACCGCAAGTACACGCGCGAGTGGTACCTCGGCCGGATCGGGGCGATCCGACGTATCCTGCCCGACTGCGCGATCTCGACCGACCTGATCGCGGGATTCTGCACCGAGACCGAGCAGGAGCACCGCGACACGCTGTCGCTGATGCGCGAGGTGGGCTACGAGTTCGCCTTCATGTTCAAATACTCGGAGCGGCCGAACACGAAAGCTGCGAGGCATATGACCGACGACGTGCCCGAAAACGTGAAGACGGCGCGGCTGACGCAAATCATCGAGTTGCAGAACGAGCTGTCGCTCGAAAGCAACCGCCGCGACGTGGGCCGCACGTTCGAGGTGCTCGTCGAAGGAGTCTCCAAGCGGCGCGACGACCAGCTGTTCGGACGCACGTCGCAGAACAAGGTCGTCGTGTTCGACCGGGGCGCCCACCGGGCCGGAGAATACGTGACGGTGCGTATCACCGGCTGCACGTCGGCCACACTGACCGGCGAGGCGCTCTCGGCCCGGGAAGGCGAGACGCCCGGACGCTAACCCGGAACCGGAACTCGAGGGGGGGGGAGAAGAAGGATAAGCGCACTCACACGCGACGCCTGCCGGTTCCTGTCCGCGCGGAAAACGATCTTTTCCGACCGGAGCTTTCGGAGCGTACCTCACCGCCAAAACCAAGGGGAGCGCCATTCGTCCCGCGCGCACTTCTTCCGCTCAAAACGGCCCGCTTTTTTTGACCGGAAAGAATAATAATTATATATTTGCATCGTAATTTCTTTACAAAACTTAAAACAGAAGAAGATGGCTTACAAAATCAGCGAAGATACCTGCACCGCATGCGGTACTTGTATCGACGAATGTCCGGTTGAAGCGATCTCCGCAGGAGACGTTTACAAGATCGACCCCAGCGCCTGCACCGAGTGCGGAACCTGTGCCGACGTCTGCCCGACCGAATCGATTCACTTGGAATAAGTCCGGACCGACCGCAATAAAACCGTTTCTCGCCCGAGGAACGGTTTTATTGTATCCCGACCCGCCGCATACCCAATGAATATGGAGAAAATCTACCGCAAGGCCCTCGCGCTCGATCCCCTGACCGTCGACGAAGCTCTCGCCCTTTATGAATCGGGGCCGCTGAACGAGCTGATGTCGCTGGCATGGGAACTGAGGCAAAAGCATGTGCCGGGCCGCACGGTCACATGGCAGATCGACCGCAACGTCAACATCACCAACGTCTGCATCTCGGGCTGCAAGTTCTGCAATTTCCACTGCAAGCC
>CABUJP010000130.1:0-6054 GCA_902491835.1 uncultured Alistipes sp.
TACCTGCGGAAAAACCCGCTACCGTATCTCCCACGTCTCCCCGCTGCGAAGCAGGTCGTCGACACAGTGGATGTTCGATTTCGCCCGGATCTCCTCCAACTGATCGACGATATTGTCGTCGTAGGTATGATCGGGCACGTCGCGAATCACGCCCAGCGCGACCGGATAGTTCGGATAGCGCATATTCACGAGCATCATGTGCACGCCGGGGTTCGGTTCGTGCGCATTGTGAATCAGAATATCCTCTTCCCTCACGCCGCCCTCGCCTATGCGAACCACCATCAGCTTCATGCCGATCTGCACGAGCCCTTTGTCGCGGTTGCGTCCGAAGATCATCCGCTCGCCGTGACGCAGTGTGATCGTGTTCTCCTCGCGCACCTCCTTGTTCAGCGCGAAATCGGCATGCGTCTTATCGTTGAAGATAACGCAGTTCTGCAATATCTCCACGACCGACGTCCCGTCGTGCTTCGCGGCGGCCACCAGACACTCCTGAGTCAGGTTCAGCTCGACGTCGATCGTACGCGCGAAGAACGTGCCCCGCGCGCCGAGCACGAGCTCGCCCGGATTGAACGGGTGCTCGATCGTCCCGAACGGCGAGGTCTTCGTCACCTTGCCCAGCTTCGAGGTCGGCGAGTACTGTCCTTTGGTCAGTCCGTAGATCTCGTTGTTGAACAGCAGGATATTGATGTCGATATTGCGCCGCACGGCATGGATGAAATGATTCCCCCCGATCGCCAGCGCGTCGCCGTCGCCGGTCACCTGCCATACCGACAGCTTCGGATTGGCCACCTTGACGCCGGTAGCGATAGCCGGCGCCCGGCCGTGAATCCCGTGAAAGCCGAACGTGTTCATATAGTACGGGAAGCGGGACGAGCAGCCGATGCCCGACACGAACGTGAACCGCTCGTGCTTGTAATGCAGCGCCTCGGCCACTTGGGGAAGCGCCCTGACGACCGACGTCAGGATCGCATGATTGCCGCATCCGGGACACCACTTGACCTCCTGATCGCTCTTGAAGTCGGCCGGCGAGTATTTGTACTTGTCGTTCTTTTCGTTGTTCATGGCTACGATTTTAACAGACGCGCGAACTCGTCTCTGAGCTCCGTCACAGTGAAGGGCAGCCCCTGTATCTTATTGTACTGAAGGAACTCGAACTCCTGAAACTGCTGCCGCAGATAGCCCGCGAACTGCCCCGAGTTCAGCTCGCAGACGACGATCCGCCGGAAACGCGAGAAAATCTCGCGCACGCCCCGGGGCAGCGGATGAATGAAGTTGAAGTGGCAGAGCGACACCTGCTCGCCCCGGCGCTGCAGTTCGCGCACGGCCGTCAGCAGATGGCCGTACGTGCCGCCCCATCCGACGACCAGCAGCTCGCCCCGGCGCCCTCCCACGACTTCCTGCTTGGGGATAAAGTCCTGCACGCGGGCCACCTTGGCCGCACGCAGGCCGACCATGCGCTCGTGATTCTCCGGATCGTGCGACACGGCTCCGCTCAGCGAGTCCTTTTCCAAGCCACCCACCCGGTGCTCGACGCCCTTGGTCCCGGGTAGCGCCCACATCCGGGCCAGCCGCTTCTCATCGCGCGCGTAGGGATGGAACCCGCCCTCGGGAGCTCGGGTTACGATCGGAGGCGTAATTTTCGGATATTCCTTCATCGACGGAATCCGCCACGGCTCCGAACCGTTGGCGATAAAGCCGTCGGAAAGCAGCAACACGGGCGTCATGTGCTCCATGGCGATCTTGCCGGCCCAGAAAGCGTAGTGAAAACAGTCGGACGGCGTGCTCGCGGCCATGACCACCAGCGGACACTCGCCGTTGCGGCCCCACAGCGCCTGATTCAGATCGGCCTGCTCGGGCTTGGTCGGCAAACCCGTCGAAGGACCTCCGCGCTGCACGTCGACGATCACCAACGGCAACTCGGTCATCACGGCCAGCCCGATCGCCTCCGACTTGAGCGACAGGCCCGGTCCGGAAGTCGTCGTCACGGCAAAGTTGCCGGCATACGCGGCTCCGATGGCCGTGCAGATGCCCGATATCTCGTCCTCGGCCTGAAGCGTCTTGACGTTCAGATCTTTCCGCTTGGCCAACTCCTCGAGAATGGCCGTAGCCGGCGTGATCGGATACGAGCCGCAAAAGAGTGGCCGGCCGCTCTTCTCGGAGGCGGCCATCAGCCCCCAAGCCGTCGCCTGATTGCCGCTGATGCTGCGATAGAGCCCGGCCGGCAACGGCGCCGGCCTTACCACATAGGTATTGGCGAACGCGTGCGTATTGGACGCATAGTTATATCCGCCCTTGAGCGCCAGCACGTTCGCCTCGGCGACGGCCGGCTTCTTCGAGAACTTGCGGCGGATGAAGTCGACGGCATGGTCCAGCGGACGGTTGTAGATACAAAAACAGATGCCCAGCGCGAACATGTTCTTGCATTTGGACGCGGCCTTCGGGTCCAGACCGACCGTCGCCACGGCCTCGCGCGTCATGCTCGTCATGTGCGGAAAGACGACATTATAGTCCTGCAGGTTCATCTCCGTCACCGGATCGAACGTCCGGAAACCTGCCCGCTCGACGCTGCGGTCGTTGAACGTGTCGCCGTCGCAGATGATCGTCGCCCCGGGCTTCAGCCAACGGGCGTTGGCCCTCAGGGCGGCCGGATTCATAGCGACCAGTACGTCGCAATAGTCGCCCGGAGTGCAGACCGGATGATCGCCTATATGCACCTGAAACCCAGACACTCCGGAAACGGTCCCCTGCGGCGCGCGTATCTCGGCCGGAAAGTCGGGAAAGGTCGAAATGCCGTTGCCCATCAGAGCCGCCGTATCGGTAAACAGCTTGCCGGTCATCTGCATTCCGTCGCCCGAGTCTCCCGAAAAACGGATGACGACGTCATCGCGTTCGGAAATATGGTTTTCTCCCTCCATCGTGGAAAAGCAATTGTTGTTAGCCGTTGCCAAAAATAATAAATTTTAACCCGAAAATCGATTTCGTGTTAAAATTTATTAGCCGATACGGCATCTATTCATGCCATGCGACGGCAGGGGAATCGGGAGTGATCCGGAAGATATTCCTGGTACGGATACTGCGTCCGGCCCAGTCGTTGAAGTTGAAGTGAGTCGTCACCCATCTCGGGAAGGGACTCCACGCGATTCGCTGTAGCGTACACCCCGGCACTTCCGGCTCCGGGTCCTCGCTCAGCAGATAAACGTCCGTGGAGGAGCTCAGCTCGCGTACTCCCCGGCCGAGCTCCTCGACCGAGTCGAACGTGCGATACGTCGCACCGGCCGGCATCCAATAATACGACATGACCAGACGAGGCACCGAATCGAGAATCGCCTCGTTGTAGCAGTAGTAGGTATTCTGGTTCCTGAGATGAACCAAGGCGAGGGGCCGCCCGCTCTCGGCCAGTTGCTCCACCCGGTCGAAAAAGCATATGTTGGTCCCGGGAACGGCCAGCGCGGCAACCATGATCATGCCGTTGACGACCGCCAGCACGATACCGGCCACCCTGACCGCACGACGACGCAGGAAATCCGGAGGCAGGCTTTCGGCCAGCCGCACGATGAAAAAAGGCGCGAACAGCAGGGCGGGAAACAGGAAGCGGACCTCCTTGACCGATCGCCTGATGCGCGGCCAGAAAAAGCAGCAGCGTCCATGTCAGCACGTGGCGGGGATAGCGGACGAAGAACCATACGGCGGCCGCGAGCACGACACCCCCGAACACGATTCCTCCCTCGAGCGGAATCGCATAGAGATAATAGTACCACGGATCGATTCCGAACGTATCGATATGGCCATGCAGCATATTCTCGGTCAGATAGTTCAGCGGAGTGCAGGTCCACTCTCCGTAGAGCCAGCGGTCGCACAGCACTCCCACGCCGATCATCAGCGCGAACGAGAGCAGCATACCCGCGATCATCCGCCAGCGCCGGTCGAACGCCAGCATCCACAAACCGAAGCCCAACAGCGCGAATCCGATCTGATAGCGCGCGACGAAAGCCCCGCCGGCCAGCAGCCCCAGAGCGAGCCCCCGACGCAGCAGTCCCCGGTCACGGTCGGAAAGCAGGTAAAGCGAAACGAACAGCATCAGCAGGTTCCCCGCGAGAATCTCGGAACTGAACCGCACATGCAGATAGGCCAGCATCCACAGCCCGAGACTCAGCCCGAGAAACCAGTTCCGCCCGGACGGCCCGAGCCATCCCCGGCGAACGGCCGCCCGTCCGAACGACCAGACGGCCCACACCGAAAGCGCGCCGCTGAAAAGCCGGAGCAGCAAAGCGAGCAGATGAGGCGAGTAGACGCCGGCGGACAGCAGCAGCCTGCCGACGGCATAGGCGATCATGGGTTGGAATCCCGGCCTCATTTTCAGGCCGTACTCCCACGGAAGCTGCTCGGGAACGGGCTTGCCGAAGAGCTTCATCTGAGCGTACTCGAGAATCTGGAAATGCTCGTCGGGATGATACACGCCCGTGCTCAGCACGGCATACAGCAGCGTGACGAGCCCGCCCCAGAAAACGAGACGGCCCGCCGTAAGCTCTCCGCTGAAAAATTTGCCCAGACGACGCATCGGAAGGTATCGATCGGATTTTCTGTCCACAAAGATAGTGATTTCAGCCTCGCCTACCCGTTTTTTATTATCTTTTTATTGCTTAAATTTGTATGCTTTAAGACTCAAATCGAACTAACCGTTTAAACGCGATGACCAAACCGATCCATTTTATCACGGCCGAGGAGGCCGTCCGGGCGATCAAAAGCCATGACCACGTCCATCTGAGCAGCGTGGCCAGCGCTCCGCAATGCCTGATCAAGGCCATGTGCGAGCGGGGCCGCAACCGCGAGTTGCAGCACGTTCACATACACCACCTGCATACCGAGGGTCCGGCTCCCTATGCCGCGCCCGAGTTCGAGGGGGTTTTCCAGCTCGACTCGTTCTTCGTCGGCGGGAACGTGCGCAAGGTGACGCAGTCGGGCTATGCCGACTACATTCCCGTCTTCCTGAGCGAGACGCAAAAGCTCTACCGCAGCGGCGTGCTTCCGTGCAACGTCGCGATGATTCAGGTCTCGCCGCCCGACGCGCACGGCTATGTATCGCTCGGCACGTCGGTCGACGCGACGCTGGCCGCCGTCGAATGCGCTCAAACGGTGATCGCCGTGATCAACAAGCATGTCCCCCGCTCGTTCGGCGACGCGTTCATCCACGTCGACGACATCGACCTGTTCGTGCAGGACGACACGCCCCTCGAAGAGGCCCACTTTTCGGAACCCAACGAAGTCGAGACGGCTATCGGCAAGCACTGCGCCGCGCTGATCGAGGACGGAGCCTGCCTGCAAATGGGTATCGGCGCGATTCCGAACGCCGTACTCGCCCAGCTCGGCGGCCACAAGAACCTCGGCATCCACACCGAGATGTTCGCCGACGGCGTGCTCCCGCTGGTCGAAAGCGGAGTGATCAACGGACGGAACAAGGCGATCGACAAGGGGAAAATGGTCTCCACGTTCCTGATGGGCTCCCAGAAGGTATACGATTTCATCGACAACAACCCCGGCGTCGCCATGATGGATGTCGGCTATACGAACGACCCGTTCGTGATCGCCAAGAATCCGAAAGTGACGGCCATCAACTCGGCCCTTCAGGTCGACCTGACGGGCCAGATCTGCGCCGACTCGCTGGGCACGAAGTTCTACTCGGGCGTCGGCGGGCAGATCGACTTTATCTACGGAGCCTCGCGTTCCGAGGGCGGCAAGGCGATCCTAGCGATGCCCTCGACCACGAACAAGGGCATCAGCAAGATCGCGCCCGAGCTGACGCTCGGAGCCGGCGTCGTCACGACGCGCTCGCACGTCCACTGGTTCGTTACCGAATACGGAGCCGTGAACCTGTACGGACGTTCGCTTCAGGAGCGCGCGCGGCTGATCATCAGCGTCGCCCATCCCGACCACCAAGAGACGCTCGACCGCGCGGCTTTCGAGCGCTACGGCGAGCATCACCACTACATCAAGGCGACGACTTCCGTAAAAAAGTAGATACGACGCCTGAACGAAAAGCCAAAAGCGGCCCGGAGC
>CABUJP010000131.1:0-5915 GCA_902491835.1 uncultured Alistipes sp.
TCGAGAGCGTCCGGGGAGTCGACGTCGCAGGGCGCGGCGCGGCGATACGCCACAGCGCCGCCTTCGCCGCCCGCGGAGGCACGAACGTCAATTTCGTCGAGATCGTCTCCGACGGCCATATCCGCATAAGGACTTTCGAGCGGGGCGTCGAAGCCGAGACGCTCGCCTGCGGAACGGGAGCGACCGCCTCGGCTATCGCTGCGGCCGTGCGAACGGGCAGCCCGTGTAGGGATTATCGGGTTGACGTCGAGGGAGGTACGCTCCGCGTCGCGTTCGAACCGGACGGACAGGGAGGCTTCACGCGAATCGAGTTGACAGGGCCCGCCCGAAAAGTGTTCGAAGGCGAACTCGCGGACGATTTTCGGCGCGACGGAGAGCCGGAATTCCCAAAAAAATCCTAACATGGCACGAGGAGGCCGGAGCGGCCCGCAAATTGTGCAGAATCCAATACAGAACATATCGTTAACTTCATCACGTTTTCTCGCATCATGAAATCGAATCGGGGTTTCCGGCACAAAGCCAGTGACGGCGGGTCGGAGGATTTGTTAAGGCGGGCGGCCAAGCTCAGCCCGATCAAGAAAAGCGGAAAGGACAAGCGGGCCATTTACAGCCAGATGGACGACGACGAAGCGGATGCCGAGTTGCTGGCGCTCCGCAGGCAAGAATCGGTGCTCGACTATTTCGACGACGAGCAGGAAAGGTAGAGCCGGCGTCTTCCGGACCATGCGCTCCGCAACTTTCCGGACGGCAAGCAGCCCTGACCGACAGCCGGAACCGCCGCTTGCCGTCCGAAGCGTCTCCCGCGCGGATCGTCCCGGAAAGCGGGCCACCCCTTCGGTGCAACGGATAGCCGCATGCGCCGGCGTCGGGCTTTCGATCCGCCGCAAAGCCGCCGTGAACACCGGATCGGTTTGCCCGGGCGCGGGGCGGAAGCCCTGAAACCGCGCCGGACCGGACGACGGGACGACTCTGCACGGTCCCGGCCATCCTGCCTCCCGACAAGCCCCGGACCGGTACGGCTTCTCCGCTTGGCCGTGTCCCCGGCTTGTACTATCTTTGCTTTTCAAATCGGGAAAACGTCCCGTACATCTATCCGAATTATGGAAAAGTTCATCATGGCCAACGACACGGCCCTGCGGATCAGCGACAGCGGCCGGGGCGAGACGACGCTCGCGCTGCTGCACGGCTATCTCGAATCGCTCGAGGTGTGGGAGGAGCTCGCCGAGCGACTCGCTCCCTACTACCGGATCGTCGCGATCGACATCCCCGGGCACGGCATCTCGCAGGTTCGGGGCGAGGTCCACACGATGGACTTCGTGGCCGACACGCTGCAGGCCGTGCTTGGAAAGCTCGGCGTCCGTCGCTGCTTTCTGGCGGGGCACTCGATGGGCGGCTATGCCGCAGAGGCTTTTGCCGAGCGTCATTCCGACATGCTTCAGGGACTGATCCTGTTCCACTCGACGCCGAACGCCGACACCGAGCAGAAAAAGGCGGACCGGCTGCGTGAGATCGAGCTGATCCGAGCCGACAAAAAGGAGCTTCTCGCCTCGCAGTTCGCCCCGAAAGGCTTCGCCGAGGAGAACCGCCGGCGGCTGCAGGACCGGATCGGACAGCTCGAGGAACTGACGGCCGCGACCGACGACGACGGCATCGTCGCCTTGCTGCGGGGCATGATCGAACGCCGCGACATGAACGACATGCTGCGCGCGCTGCAAGTACCCCAACTGTTCATCTTCGGCCGCATGGACGGATTCATCTCCGTCGAGACGGCCGAGCGTCTGGCAGCCGCGCACCCGCAGGCCGAAGTGGCATGGCTCGAGCATTCCGGCCATATGGGCTTCTGGGAGGAGCCCGAAGCCTCGGAGCGGATTATCCGGTCGTTCATCGGCCGGCACGGCGGACAGGAAATGACGCCTGCATTCGGTTCAAGCGATTCCCCGGCCCGGTAGCGCGAAACGTCCTCGATCCGGCAGCGGCATGAACGAGAAGGCAGGACATCCCGCCGACGAGCCGGGGAAGCCCGTATCCGCAAGCCGGGTACCTCCGATAACCCGAACAGCCGGCGAGTCAGGACGACGGCATTCGTAGAAAGGGCCGGAAATAAACACGGCTGGCGACCGATCCCGGACCGTCCAAGACAAAAACGGCAAGGGCACGGAATCCGTTTCCGCAAATACAACGCTAAGGAACAAGGGGCCTGTGCAAGCACGAGAGGAGGCGAGCAGGAAACGGAAGCAAAGAACGGCGATCGAGAGACGACAGGCCGAAGACGCGGGTTTCCTTCATTCGGAACGGCCGATGCAACGAAAACCGACGAAACGACATCTCAATAAAATATTGAATATACAACGTAGGCGGATTAACCGCACATTAATTACAAACGGCACATATCCTAAAATACCCACGTAACGGCAAGGCATTTGTAAAAATATAGCGAAAAGAGTCGCTGGATGCAAAATTATATCGATTTTTCATCCAAACTTGTTGCATATCGGATATTTCTTCTTACATTTGCTTCTGACATACGTCGAAAGACGACGTGTCTTAGCTCTACTGTGAAACCTAGGAAATTTCGTTGTCCAGAGCTAAAGCACGGGCCCGCGTCGGGAGGCACCGCATGACGGATGCCGCCCGGCGGAGTCTGGGTGAATCTTGGTCGGAACGCTCCGGCACGGAACGTGCTACAATTCTGTATTATGCGCATGCTTCAAGGCGTGGGCTGTTCGTGCTTTATTCGGACAAGGCTTCCTAGGGCCTCACGGTAGATAATGCGCGACGCCCACGTCTTCTTTCTTTAGCTATCTCGCCGAACATACCGATCCGGTCTGCAGTCGCACGGAATCTGTTTTTCCGTGCCGTTCGCAGCCGAAACGCCGGAAAGGCGGACTCGCTCGTCCCTTTTCCTGTGCGCGGGAACGTCCGCCACCCGTCTGCGACACAATGCACGGATGATCCGGGAAGCGTCCCTTGCGGGCGACACCGAGCTTTCCGGACAGCGAGGGCGACCTATGTCTCATATCGGGGCACGGACCACCGAAACGGGAAAAGTTGGGCATCCCGATTAGGTAAAAAGGGGAAGATTTTTCGAGTCCGTGCCCCTTTTTTCGTTTCCGGCGACTCGCCGATCCCCGTTCCGCATCCGGAACCGGACCCGATTTTAGCGCGCCGACAAGTCGTGCGAGTCCTTTCTGCGGAAACGACCGGGCGATTCTGCCGGCTACTATCGGGACAAGTATATCCGAATCGCCCGGCAGAGCGGAACGCACGGCCAGAAAAGCGCGGCCACATGCGCCCCGCAACAGGAAAGCACGGAAACGGCGGCGGAACGCTCCTCGCGGAACATGCGGACCCTAATGTGAAATCCTCCCTGCCGCAAGACGACATGGAGGATTTCATACCGGCACATAACAGAAAAGCCGTCCCACCGGAACGGCTTCGTAAGTATGGTCGCCCGACCCGCTTACAGCGCGTTGACGTGAAGCTGTACGCTGCTCTTGAGATTGGCCGCCTTGTTCTTGTGGATGATATTCACCTTGGCGAGCTTGTCGAGCATGGCGGTCACTTTCGGAAGCAATACCAGAGCGGCCTCCTTCTCGGTCGTGTTGCGCAGCGCCTTCACGGCGTTACGAGCCGTCTTGTGGTAATATTTGTTCCGAATCTTCCGCACCTCGGTCTGGCGTATTCTCTTCTTCGATGACTTGTGATTTGCCATTTCCGTAACTTTATATGATAACTTACATTCCGATGGTAGCCCATAGGAGAATCGAACTCCTCTTTCAAGAATGAAAATCTTGCGTCCTAACCGATAGACGAATGGGCCATAGCCTCATCTTTTGGCAGATTCAGCGGTGCAAAGGTAATCAAAAAGTAATAACCTGCAAATTTTTACTTCAAAAAACGCCCGCTCCCGGCCTGTCCCGCGTAACCGGCGGAAGCGGGTCAGCTTCTGCCGGCCCGCTCATGCCGGTCGTAAACGAAATAGTCCGCAGCCAGCACGACCAGCAGCAGAAAATAGGAGACCGATCCCGTCAGAACGGCCCGGATCAGGACATACAGCATGCAGGCGGCCGTGGCGACCAGCAGCCGCTGCCGCTCCGTCGTACGGTCCAGGTTGAGCAGATACCCGATCCGGCGGCGGCCCACCAGCAACAGGTAATATCCGATCGAGCCGAGCGACACGACCAGACCGGCCGTCGGATAGTCGTGCCCCAGAAGCGCTCCGAGCACCGTCCATACGACGACGACCGCAACGGCCGTTTTTCTTGGAATGGCGAATATTTTCATCGGACGCAAAGGTACGACAAAATAATTTAGTAGCTTTGCGAGGTTCAAAATATCGTATCATGCCTAACTTGTCCGACAAAGGAATCTATCTGCCCCCCTCCCCGATCCGCAAGCTGGTGCCGTTCGCCGAGGCGGCGAAGCGCCGGGGAATCAAGGTATACCACCTCAACATCGGCCAACCCGACATCCGGACCCCTCAGGTCGCCGTCGATGCCGTGAAAAACATACACGACCAGGTGTTCGAGTACGGACACTCGGCCGGAAACGAGAGCTATCGCCGCAAGCTGGCCGATTACTACCGGGGCGTCGGCATCGACGTGACGACCGACGACATGGTGATCACGGTCGGAGGGTCGGAAGCGATCTTCATGGCGATGACCATCTGCCTCAACCCGGGCGACGAGGTGCTGGTGCCCGAGCCGTTCTATGCCAACTACAACGGCTTCGCCATGGAGGCGGGTGTCAACATCAAGCCGATCTCGTCGACGATCGCCAACGATTTCGCGCTGCCTCCGATGGAGGAGTTCGAGCGGCTGATCACCACGCGCACCAAGGCGATCCTGATCTGCAATCCGAACAATCCGACCGGCTATGTCTATTCCGAGCAGGAGTACGAGCAACTGAGGGACATCGTGCTGAAACACGACCTCTATCTGATGGCCGACGAAGTGTATCGGGAATTCTGCTACGACGGTACGAAGTGCATCTCGGTCATGAACCTCAAGGGAGTCGAGCAGAACGTCGTGATGATCGACTCGGTGTCGAAACGCTACAGCATGTGCGGCGTGCGTCTGGGAACCCTCGTATCGCGGAACCGCCGGATCATCGACGCCGCGCTGAAAATGGGACAGGCCCGGCTATGCCCCCCCTATCTGGCTCAAGTGGCGGCCGAGGCCGCGCTCGGCGCGCCCCGCAGCTATTTCGAGGAGGTGCACGACGAATACGCCGCACGGCGTAACTGCATCATCGAGGCGCTGAACAAGATCGAGGGGGTCTACACGCCGATGCCGAAAGGATCGTTCTACTCGATCGTCAAGCTACCGATCGACAGCAGCGAACGCTTCGCGCAGTGGCTGCTCGAGGAGTTCGAGTACGAGGGACAGACGGTCATGGTCGCCCCGGCTACGGGCTTCTATGCCTCGTGCTATCTGGGACACGACGAAATCCGTATCGCCTATGTAATCAACCGCCACGATCTGCTCGCCGCAGCCAAGTGCCTCGAAGAGGCGCTCAAGGTATACCCGGGCCGCACGATCGGACGGTAATCCGACACGCGCCGAGAAATGCCGCATCCTGCAACAGCCGCTTCCGAGCGGCTGTTTTTTATCGAGGCTATGCGCTATAAACAGGCTCTCCGGTTCCTAAATGGCGCGATTGCGGCAGAAACCTGAAACGCGCCTCGGACGGCACGAAAGAGGGCAGTTCCGGCACCCGCTGAGAAGCACCGTGCCCTGCATACAGCCGCTTCCGAGCAGTTGTTCTTCACCGAGGCCATGGGCCGCAAAGCATCCTGCCCTGAACGGTATTTGCGCGGCAGAAGCCCGAAACGCAACACGAGCGGGGCGAAGGCGTACCGGCACAAAGGCGCAGAAGCAGGGCGCGGAACATCGATCGGCACGGTCTGAAATCGC
>CABUJP010000132.1:0-5674 GCA_902491835.1 uncultured Alistipes sp.
AACGCCTCCCAGAAGTCGCGCTACCTGTACGAGCGCACGGGGGACGACTGCTTCGCCGACGACACGGGCCTCGAGGTCGAGGCGCTCGGCGGGGAGCCGGGAGTCCGCTCGGCACGCTATGCGGGACCGGGACACGACTCGGAGCGCAACATGGAGCTTCTGCTGCGCAACATGAAAGGCGCAACGAACCGGAGAGCCCGGTTCCGTACTGTCATTTCGCTGATCCTCGACGGGGAAGAGCATCTTTTCGAAGGCATCGTCGAGGGAGTGCTGCTGACGGCTCCTCGCGGCACGAACGGCTTCGGATACGATCCGATCTTCGTTCCCGACGGGTGTGCGGAAACTTTCGCCGAAATGAGCGACGAGGCCAAGAACGCGATCAGCCACCGGGGACGCGCCGTCGCAAAACTGGCCGCCTTCCTTAAGAACCGTCCCTGATGCGTACCTACAAAGCGCGCGGCATCGTACTCCATACGATCAAATACGGCGACAGTTCGGCGATCGCCTATCTGTTCACGGACGTGCTGGGACGAATGAGCTATATGGTGCAAGGCATCCGCAGCAACCGGGGCCGGGGCAACAAGGCGGCGCTTCTCCAGCCGATGTTTCTCGTCGAGTTCGAGGGCGTCGAACAGCCGCACGCGCAAATGCACCGGATCCGGGAAATGCGCAGCCTCCGCCCGCTGATGTCGGTCCCGTTCGACGTGCGCAAGAGCACGATCTCGATGTTCATGGCCGAGGTGCTGTACCGGCTGATCCGCGAGGTCGAGGCCAACGAGCCCTTGTTCGACTTTCTCTGCGAGGCCGTGCTGAAGCTCGACGCGATGCGGGAGGGAATCGCCAACTACCACCTCTGGTTCCTCGTGCGGTTGTCCGCCTACCTGGGCTTCTATCCCGGCAACGAGTATATCGAAAACGGCTGCTTCGACATCCGGGGCGGGCTTTTCACGCCGTCGATGCCCGCCCACCGCATCGGCATGAACGAGGCGTGCGCCCGGCTATTGGGCACCCTGATGGAGTGCGAGGCCGATGCTTTGGCCGAAATACCGCTTTCCCGCGCGCGGCGCACGGAGTTCTTGGAAGCGATGCTGTCTTTTTTCGGTTACCATTTCGACTCGATCCATTCGGTCCGTTCGATCTCGATCCTGCGCGAGGTTTTCTGATGCTGCCCGGCAACGCTCGCCCTTTGCATACCGCATCTTTCACGCAAATTTCCACCTTGCATCCCGGCCCGACCGGTCCGACAACCTTCGGGCAGATATCAAGCGTCTGATTTTCTCAAACATCCGAACGACGACCGCAAACCGCCCGACCGGACACGGCCGGAGACCGCAAGACAACCAAGGCAGATACGGCAGCGACAAAACGACGAGCGCGGATTGGCTCCTCGGCGGAACAGCAGGCGGAGAACACTCGCTTTCCCGAATAATCTGCTAACTTTGTGCCGGACTAAATTTGAACGACCCATGAAAGGAACCGACTTTTTCAGGAGAATCGCAACGGCCGTCATCGCGCTGCTGCTCTGCCAGCCCGCGACTTTCGGCCAGACTTACCGCCGCATAGCCGGCTGGCCGGACGAGACGAACCGGCGAATCGAATCGTTTCTGAACTCGACGCTCGCCATGAAGGAGCGGAAGGTCGCCGTATTCGACTGCGACGGCACGCTGATCGGCCAAACGCCCCACTACCTGAGCGAGGAATCGATGTACGACTTTGCCGTAGCGAACTACAAGGACCGTCAGGACAAGCTGTCGAAAGAAAAATGGAAAATCTGCGAAGAACTGGCCGCAGGCGATAACGTGGCCGTCTCCTACACGCAGCGGTGCATCGACTTCTTCGCCGGACTGACGCCCGACGAGCTGAGCAACGCCGGCTGGGTCTGCTACCAGAACAAGTTCGCCGGCAAGTTCTATCCCGAAATGAAGGAGCTGCTGGCCAATCTGGAGGAGTACGGTTTCGAGATATGGATCGTGACGGCCTCGACGGAGCTGCTCTATCAGCGGTTCGTCCACGAGCAGCTCGGCATTCCGGTCGACCGCATTCTGGGCGTCAAGTCGTGCATCCGCGACGGCATCGTGACCGACGAGGTCGTGCGTCCGATCCCCCAGGACGCAGGCAAGGCCGAAGTCATCCACACGTTCATCAAGGCCCGTCCGCTGATCGTAGGAGGCAACTCGCGCGGAGATATGGAGATGATGCGCGAGTCGGTCGGCCTGAGAATACTGGTCAATCCCGACGACGCGAAACCCGAGCAAGCCATGGACGGAAAGACCGTCAAGTCATACTGGGAAAACGATCCGATGACGCTGATTGTCGCAAGCGACGACCGCCCCGACGAAAGCATCGAATGGACGACCGGGAAACTCGGCGTCGCCCGCAATCCGTCGCATCCGAAGCCCTGACGGACTTTCCCGCGCAAACGATTCGAGAACCGCTTTGAGGCGGTTCCCGAATCGTTTTTTATGTACCCTATCAGGACATACCTCCCTCGACAGCGGACGGAGGGCAAGAGACCGCCGAGATTCGACCGGACCGCGCATTCCGCCGAATCCCGTCCGCGCTTTCGACAAAAGCGCAGGGACAAGCGAAAAACCTAACGATAGAAGCCGGCAGCGACCGGACGAAGCCCCAATCCGGGAATATCCGCGTCCGCCTTCCTCCGCACACGCAATCCCCCTTCGGGACGACTTACCCAATATCCCTTGCTTTCGCTCCCCAAGCCTGCGGTCGTCACGCACGACACCGAGGGGGTGCGACCGTCCGACGGCAGGATCGCCATCGCACGGAAAACCGAGGCAGCAAACGCTCTCGCACACAGAAACACCGAAAAGAGACCGCACCTTCTCCGCGGGCCGGTTCTCTGCCTACTCGATTCCGCGCAGCCGCTTCTCCCAAGCCCAGGCCGAACGAAGCGTCTCCTCGATCGGCCGCTCGGCCTTCCAGCCGAGCTCACGGTTCGCATACGAGGTATCGGCCCATATTTTCTCGATGTCGCCGGCCCGGCGGCCGACGATCTTGTGCGGCACACGCACGCCGGTAGCCCGCTCGAACAGCGAGACAAGCTCCAGCACCGAACGGCCGCGGCCCGTGCCGATATTGAAATATTCGTAACGGCTCCTGCCCTTCCCGCCGATCATCCGGCCTACGGCCACGACATGAGCCTTGGCCAGATCGACTACGTCGATATAGTCGCGGATCGCCGATCCGTCCGGCGTGTCGTAGTCGTCGCCGAACACGCTCAGGCACTCGCGGATACCGGCCGCCGTCTGCGTGATGAACGGGACCAGATTGCCCGGTACGCCTTTGGGGAGCTCGCCGATCAGCGCCGACGGATGCGCTCCGATCGGGTTGAAATAGCGAAGCGCTATGCCGCACAGCTCGGGATAAGCCGCCACCGCGTCGCGCAGAATATCCTCGCATATCTGCTTCGTGTTGCCGTAAGGCGACGTGGCCGGCTGCCTCGGCGTCTGCTCGGTGACGGGCAACGCTTCGGGCTGGCCGTACACGGTGCACGACGACGAGAAGACAAGATTGCGTACCCCTTTCTCCCGCATCAGGTCAAGCACGTTGAGCAGCGACAGAATATTGTTGCGGTAATAGAGCAGCGGCTTCTCGACCGACTCGCCGACAGCCTTCGACGCGGCGAAATGGATGACCGCGCCGAACCGGTAGCGGTCGAACACGCCCGCCAGCGCCTGCCTGTCATCACAATCGACACGCTCGAAGGGCACGTTCCGCCCGGTGATTTCCCGGACGCCCTCGACCGCCTTCATTTCGGAATTCGACAGATTGTCGACGATCACGACGTCGTATCCCGCCTCGACCAGCTCCACGGCCGTATGGGTTCCGATATAGCCGGCCCCCCCGGCCACCAATACGCATTCTTTCATTATAAGTCTTTTTTAACGTTCTGCTCTTATAAAAATTCGCTCGCCCATCGAACGATTCCCGCCGATTTTCCACGACCCCGAAAGGCATTCCGCGCAAAACCGCCCGTGCAGCGACTATACCCGCATCCCCGGAATATCACTCTTGTTCCTCCAACTCGCGAAGCCGCCGCAAAGCGTAATCCCGGTCGAACCTTTCCGCGCAGTCCATCATCCTGCGGTAATAAATCGCCGCGGCCGGACGGTCTCCCAGCCGAACGTGCAACTCGGCCAAATCGGCCGGTACCGTCATATCGCGCGGAGCCAGCCGCTCGGCTCGCATCAACAGGCTTCGCCTCGTCGTAACGGCCGTAGCCCCGATCTCGCCCAGTGCACGGATTTTGCCGAAACACATGTCGAGACGCGAAGGGTACGCCTCGATTCTCCGATCGACATACGCTATCCCCCGCCGGACGAGCGCCGTACCGTAACGTACCGCCTCGGACAGAGAAAGCTCTCGGCAGGAGCCGGTCGAATCGACCGTTTCGAGAGTCGGCCCGTTCCCGTCCCCGGGACTATCCCCCGACACGGTCAGACTCTGCCGCGCCATGCGGAAACAATCGTTCAGCCCGATGCCAAAAAACTCCGCCGGACGCTCGGCAAACGCCTCCAACACTCGCCGAGCGGCAGCCGTATCGCCCTTGGAAAAACAATCTGAGAAACGTTCGTCGAACGACTGAGCCGTCAAAGCCGAAACGGCAGACAGGATGAAGCTCAACAGACAGGCCAGCCGGCAAACGACTGTCCGGCAGGCACGGTCCTTCTCTTCCGGCGCCGGACGCGCCTCGGGACCGGGCCTGCGGAATACGGCTACTTGTACCTCATCCATTTATAGAGCTCCTTGAAACCCGGTTTCTTGCCGTACATGAATATGCCCACCCGGTAAATCTTGCCGGCCGTCCATACCATCGCGACGAAGCTTGCATAGAGCAGTCCGACCGAAAGGACGATCTGCCAGAGAGGAACCCCGTAGGGCATGCGCGCCATCATGATGATCGGCGAGGTCAGCGGGATGATGCTGCACCAGACGGCCAGCGAGCTGTTGGGCTCGCGCATGACGTTCATCATCACGATCAGCGCGAATATCATCGGAATGGTCACGGGCAATTGCAGCTGCTGGGTGTCCTGCACGTTATCGACCGCGCTGCCGATCGCCGCGAACATCGCCGCATAGAGCAGATAGCCGCCGACGAAATAGACGAGGAAGCCGCCGAACATCCGGGCGAGAAATCCGAAGTCGGTCACTCCCCTGAGCGCCGACAGCGTGTCGGCGTCCATTCCCGAGGGCATTTGCCCGGCCATCGCGGCGCTTTGGGCCAGCGCGTCGCCGGCCAGCATCTGCACGGCGGCAGTCCCGAGCACCAGCACGACCGCCACCCAGATCAGAAACTGCACGACCGCCACCGAGGCGATGCCCAGAATCTTGCCGAGCATCAGCTCGAAGGGCCTGACCGACGACACGATGATCTCGAGCACCTTGGAGCTTTTCTCCTCCACCACGCCCTGCATGACCATCGCCCCGTACATGAACACGAACATGTAGATCAGAAAGCCGAACACATAGGCCGACACCATCGACAGCACGCTCGAGCTGGCCCTGTCTCCTCCCGTCTCGTCGATCCGGAAGGCTCGCAGCGTTACGTCCGTCTTGACGCTCTGCATGATCTGCGGCAAATCGTCGATAGCGTAAGCCTTCAGCTTCTCCGCCTCCAGAATCTGCCCGATCCGCTCGGCGATCGCGCTCTCCA
>CABUJP010000133.1:0-5514 GCA_902491835.1 uncultured Alistipes sp.
CTCAGGTGCAGTTGCAGGGTGTCTATGAAGCCGACTTGCGCGCCGGCCGCGACGTTTTGGCCCTCCTGAATGTCGAGCCGTACGATTTCGCCCGTTCCCTTGGCGGAGACGATCACTTCCGTGGCTTCGAAAACTCCCGAAGCATCGTAGTCTCCGTCGCCGCTCCCGCATGAGGCCGACAGGGTTGCGACGATTACGATGCCGAATAGCTTATTCGTTTTCATGTCAGAAAAGTTTTTGCTGTTGTTATGGGTCTAATTGTTTGTGGCGAACTTGAGGTTGTAAATGGCGAGCAGCAGCTCCATTTCCCGCATGATCTTGTCCTGCCGGGCCATTTGCTCCGCGTTTATGTCTCTGATCAGGTCGGAGCCCGACAGGGTTCCGTTGGCCATTTTGGCTTCCGACGCCTGCTTCACCGCAACCCTTAGCTCGATGATCTCGTCGTCGTATCTTAGCTGGTCGAAGTATGTGTCGATGCTGCTCTCTTTCTGCGTTATGTCGAGATCGGTATTGAACAGGAACGTCTCGCGTTGCGTTTCGATATTCCGTATGCTCGTCTGGATCTCCCTGCGCTTGTTCTTCTTGGTGTAGAAATTCCCGATATTCCATGAAAGCCTGACGCCGGCCATATAGTAGGCCTCGAAACCGCTAGTCAGCATGTTCAGTCCCGGATTGCCGTATCCGCCCGTTACGGTCAGGCTCAGTTTGGGCATCAGTCCGGAGGTGATTTCGCGGTTCTTCGCTTCGAGCTTCCGGATCTGCGCGTCGAACAGGCTTAGCTCGGGACGGTAGACCGCGCGGACCGAGGGAACGATCGGTTCGGGCTTCGTAAATTCGGTGTCTGCGCTCAGACGCTCGCCTATCATGATCGACAGCATGTCGATGTATGCCTGCCTGGTGTTGGCGAACTGCGCCTCGCTCTGTCTCGCTTTCAACTGATCGACCTTGATCGCGTCCAGATCGGTTTGGTTGGCTATTCCGTTTTCCATGTACGATCGTACTTGGCTGTATTGTCTTTCGAGCTCGTCCTGCAAAAGCCGGTTTTGCCGGATTTGCGCGTCGGTGAGCAAAATGCCGAAATACAGCTGGTTGATCCTTTCGTTGACGGCATAAATGCTGACATCGACGTTGGCCTTGTCGACCTCGGACGCCGTGCGGATGCTCTCCTTCTGGGATTTGATCGTTCCCCCGTCCCATATCGTCTGGCTTATGTCGAGCGTCGCTCCGTACTGGTCCTTGTTGACGGTGGGAATGCTCACGCCCTGTATCCCCAGCTGGGAGAGGTCGATGGGCAGCCGCACTACGTCCGACTGGTACGAGGCTTTTGCGGAAAACATGACCTGCGGCAGGTAGCCCTTGTTGGCATTGGACAGGTTGTACTCTGCGGTCTTCTCGATCAGGTCGTATTGTTCGATAAGCGGATAGTTTGCCTGCGCCCGCCGGTAGCACTCCTCGATCGTTATTTGGGCGAAAGCCGCATGCCAGCCCAAGGGGAGAAAACTCAGCGCAAGGAACATCTTTTTCATGGCGTCTGTTTCTTGATTCGGTTATTTAATTATTGAATTAATAAAAGGGCGAAAGTGTGTCTTCGGAGCTTGGTCGAAGAGTTCGGCCGGTCAATCGATCCGCGGATAGAAAACGATCACTTTCTCAGTCGAGCCAAGACCGTGTCGATGGTTTCCCGTTTTCTGTGTTTTAGGAATTCCTGATAATCTTCGTCGGACGTGTTCAGTACCTTTTGAAATATGGGCTTCATCAGGAACGGTGCGACATTCAGGGATACGACCGTGAATAGAAAGTCTACGCCGGAAACCGGACGAAGCGTTCCCTTTCCGACCTCTTCTCTCAAAGAGTTTTCAATTTGGGTAAAAATGGAGTTCGGATATTGCTTCAGCCGGTCGAACAGCAGTCGGACTCTGTCCGGGTTCGATGAAAACTCGTTGAACACAAAGGGGACGAGCTTTGCGTTTTCCATCAGGAAGTCGAAATGTATTTCGATCATTCTGGTTATCTTTTCCTCGAAGGTCCCTCCGGTTGAATTCGCGCCCAAAAGGTTTGTCGCCATCAGACGGATTTTCTCCTCGAATACCTTCTCGAACAGATTGTCCTTGGTGCGGTAATAGTAATGCACCAATGCCTGATTGCAGCCCGCCTCTTTGGCAATCTGCCCGGTCGTCGTTTTGGCAAGCCCTTGCTCTACGAACAACTTTTCGGCGGCTTTCAGAATCTTGATCTCCATGCTTTCGTCTTCCGGCTTCATGGCTTCCGATCGTTTAATTTTGTAATTTAATCACAAAGTTAAACAAAATAATGAACTATCGAGCGATTTTCGTGCAAAAAGTGAAAATATATTTCGTAGTCGTTGGTTCATTGTAATATACGGAAGCGTTTTCCCCTCGCGGTCGGTTGGCTCGGACCGTTATGCGCCTGCGGCTCGGAAGAGCCTTGGAGTAAAGCGCGGCGATACGGCGAAGTGATTCTCGAATCGCGGCCTCTCTCCCCCCTTTGCGGTCGAAAGCCTTTCGTGATAGGCTCGGAGGATTCCTGCCGGAATATTGGCAGCCCTCCGCATCGTGTGACGAGCGAAATTGCGGGTTTACGGACGGTTCCGCCTGACGCGACGGCCCCGGACTCGGACTCGGGGTCGCCGATACCGCAACGGAGCGGAGATTCAGTCCTTTCTTTCGGGGGCGTTCCCGCTCCCTTCATCCGGGCAGAGCAGATGCCCCATCTGCGACAGGATGTTGCGCTTCCACTCCTGCATGAAGTCGGCGAACCTCTCCTCGCTCTCGAGCATGAGCGTTGTCGTCAGGTTTTTCATCAGAAAAGGCGTTACCATGAGCGAGTAGAGAGTCAGGAAGATCACGCGAAGCGGCACGTTGCGCATCCTGCCCGTTTCGATCTCACGCTCGACCGTCTTCCGGATGTCGGCGATGTAGCCGTCGATCTTCAGTTCGCGGGCGACCTGGATCAGATGGCCGGTGTCGCGCTGAATCTCGCTCAGCAGGAAATACGGCAGATCGGGATTTTTCAGAAACATGGCGAGGTATTCGCCGACGATGCGGTCGAGACGCTCCATGAAAGGAGTGTCGCTGGCCAGAATCCCGTGAATGCGGGGAATCACCTCCTGGACGATATCGCCGAAAATGACCTGAAAGAGCCTCTCCTTGGTGCGAAAGTAGTAGTGCATGGCCGGACGTGTGATTCCGACCGCCGCCGCGATATCGCTCATGCTGGTATTGACGTAGCCTTTCTCGACGAAGAGCCGGTGGGCGCAGGCGATGATTTGCTGCTCGATATTCTCCATAGTGCCAAAATATTAATTTTTCATGTTATCGACAAAGAGCAGAAGCCGGTTGGCGATGTTGACATCGCTGACGCTGCCGTCGAAGTCGAGCGACAGAAGATTCATTTGCGGGTAGAGCTGCCGGATACGCTTCTCCACGCCTTTCGAGACGATGTGGTTGGCGATGCAGCCGAACGGCTGCAGACTGACGACGTTCCGGATACCGTGACGGGCGAGCATTGCCACCTCGCCGGGCAACAGCCATCCCTCGCCGAACTGGGCGTTGAGCGAGACGATTCCCGAAGCGGCCTCGGCGGTATCGTACACGTTGCCGAGCGGCTGGAAATAGGGAAATGCCGAGGCGATGCCGTTGAAGCGTCCGATCAACCGCTGTATGCGTCCGGCGACCCGGCGCATCAGCCAGTCGGGCAGCCGGGACGATTCCAGTCCGGAACGGTGCCGGACTTCGCGGTTCACGAAGCCTTGCATGAAGAAGTCGACGAGCGCGGGCGATACGACCTCGATCCGGTGAGCGGCCAGGTAGTCTGTCAGATTTCTCTGCGCGAAAGGGTTGAACTTGAGGAATATCTCGCCGACGATGCCGACTCTCGGCCGCTCTGCGGACCGGCATTTGCGGGAAAAGTCTCTGGCGGCATGCTCCAGCGATTTAGCCAGGGCGTCCAGTATTTCGCTTTCCGGCTCGGTTTCCAGCAACCGCTTTGCCTCCTCCAGATACTTGTCGCGCAGCGCGGCCGCTCCGCCCTGCTCCGTCTCTCTCGCGGCCGTCGCATAATAGAGCCGCGACAGGCAGTCGGTAATCAGTACGGCTCCGACGGCCGCCCGCAGGATGCGCGGCCAAGGAATGCGGAATCCCGGCTGCGAGGTTTCGAGACCGCTGTTGGGCGATACGGAAATGACCGGAACGTTCTCGTATCCGGCGGCCACGAGTCCCCGGCGGATCAGGGCGATGTAGTTGCTGGCACGGCATTGTCCCCCGGTCTGAGTGATGGCTACGGCGGTTTCGGCCGGGTCGTAGCGTCCTGATTCCATAGCCGTTACGATGTCGCCGACGATCAGCGTCGCGGGATAGCAGATTTCGTTGTTGGCATATTTCAGCCCTGCCTCCACGGAAGCCTGCGTACTCACGGGTAGACTTTCGGCCTCGTACCCGGCACGTCTGAACAGTACGGGAATGAGCGGAGAGATGAACGGCGTAAAAAACGGCACGAGAATTTTCCGCCGGCGATCCTGCTTCCGGAAGTCGGGCGTCGTGACGAACGCTCGCACGGCGGCTTGCGCCGTGTGTCCGAGCTTGAGGCTTTCGATGAGCGAGCGGACGCGCAACCGGAGCGATCCCGTGTTGCTTACGTCGTCGATCTTCAGTAGCGTAAGGCTCTTTCCGTGGCGTCCCAGCAGGTCTCGCGCTTCGTCAGTAATCAGGGCGTCGGGTCCGCAGCCGAACGAGGTCAGCTGGACGAACTGCACGCTCTCGTCCTGCCGGGCCGCCCACTCGGCTGCCCGGAGTACGCGGTTGGCGTAGGCCCACTGCGCCACGTAATGCGTGTCGGCGACGGAGATATCCTCGCCGCGCACGATGTCGTCCGTAATGACATCGACGCCCGTTGCGGCGATCATTTCCGCTACTTTGTGCTGGATAAGCGGATCGGCGTGATAGGGACGCCCGGCCACGAGCAGCGTCAGCCGTCCCGCCTCGCGGCTGCGGCGCAGGATCTCCTCGTCGAGCCATTTGGCTTTCCGGGCGAAGACCTGCTGCTCATCGTAGGCGCGCCGGAATGCGGTCCGAATGGTCTTGCGCGGAACGTTCAGCGTAGCGAGATAGTCGCGGCACTGGCGGTAGAGCCGTTTCTCGTCGCGGAACGATACGGTCGGCGTGTCGAGCGGCACGGGAAGTCGCTCCACGCTCCGTACCACGTCCGAGTAGCCCGTGACGATCGGGCAACTGTAGCTGTTCACCGTTTTCCCGTCGGGCAGCTCGTAGACGACGTAGGGCATCAGAATCCGGTCTACTCCTTTTCGGGCGAGGTCGGCGATATGGGCATGGACCAGTTTGGCCGGGAAACAGATGTTGTCGGACATCACGCGGCGCACGTGCCGCTCGTAGCTCTTCATCTCCGAAGGTGAGGACAGAACGACGCGGATGCCGCAGTTGTGGAGCAGCGTGTGCCAGAAGTGGTACTCTTCGTAAATGCTCAGGCAGCGCGGAATAC
>CABUJP010000134.1:0-5419 GCA_902491835.1 uncultured Alistipes sp.
CTCCCCTCCCGAAACCGTCCCGGAACCCTCCCGCCAACGGCCCGGCCTTTCGCAGTTTCCCGCCGACCCTCCACTCCCCGTAAACCTCATAAGTCCGTAAATTCTGGAAAACAGAAAGCCCCGCACCGATAAAGTGCAGGGCCCTCGCATATGCGTCAAAACATAATTTTAGTCCACGATCGGAAAGTCGATGGTCTCCTTCTCCTCGTTCCAGTCATCGTACGTGAAGTCGCCGGGATTGCCCTCGGGCAGGATCTTGCCCACGTTGATGTTCAGCGTCAGGCGCGTATTGGGCGACAGCGTCGCGTTCAGGTTCTCCTTCAGCTTGAACTGGGTTCCGTCCTGCAGGGTAATAATCAGCTCCAGCGGCGGATTGGGCGCCGAGGGGAACAGCATCACCGTGATGTTCCCGTACGAAAGGCCGTCTTCCGAGCGCGACAGGTCGAACTGCACGGTCTTGGTCAGGTTCTCCGCCTCGCCGGTGTAGAAGTTGAGCTTTTCGGCTATATTGCCGATATTGATCTTCACGTCGGCGATCTCCGGAATGAAGGCACTGCCGTCCGACTGCTTGACGATGACCTTCAGCCCCGATCCCACGCGCGTGAGCGAGGTCTGCAAGGCGTCCGTGCCAATATGGGCTTCCCGTACGGCGTGTACCAGGTCGTAAACGGGGGAATAAAGGCCGTTGCCGATGCTCCGCAGGCCGAAATAGAGCTTCGAGAGGTCGGCACCCTCGGTCAGGCCCGGAGAGACGATCTGCGGAGAATTGTGGATGGGCTCGTCGTACTTCGGCGTGCCCCAGTAGACCATGTTGTAGTCGCCGGCTGGCAGGTGCAGCTCCCGGTTGTACTTGCCGTAGACATCGCCTTCGTCGATCATGTAGAAGCCGTAGAAGACGCTGAGCTTCCCGTTGACGTAGTTGCCGTAGTAAATGGACGATCCGTCGTTGCAGGGATAGATCTCCAGCGCCCCGGTAAAGGGATGCAGACTGAGCGGCTCGGCCATACGCACGCTCACGTCGGGCGTGATGAGTGCCGGAGTAGGTTCGTTATCGCAGTTGCAATCGTCCTTGGAGCACGCGGAGGCGAAAAACAGAAAGCCCAAGGCGGCAAAAAGAATCTTTTTCATAACTATTCGGTATTAGAATTCTTGTAAGGTACGGCATTTATTCCAAATTACCGAAAATCAAACGTTTTTTGCCATTCTTGCGATGAATCTGGCTATCTACCTTCCTGCCCAAAGACGTTTCGGAAACCGAACGGAATTACACGAGCCGGGCGGGCCGAAGCCGTGAAGCGGGAATCCCCGTTCCGCGGCTTTTCCCGCGCACAGGGCAGGTCCGCCATTCCTTTTTCTTTCGCGCCGCACGCTGGTTCCGAAAAGATGATGTTACCGGCAATCGTATAAATACCGCCGCCAAACGGTATGGAATCACAACGGCTAAGGTAACCGCGTCCCCTGCCTGTCAGGTGCAAATCCCATCGGGCGAAATTTTGCCGCTCGCGTCGCTCGGACGAAAATTTCTGGCCGGAGTTTGCGCCTGACGGTCCGCGCCATCCCTGCCGTTGCAATCCCATATCCGTTTTTTACGGCTTCCGGTTTTCGGGATTGCACCGGAGGCAAATCATAAAAGACAATGCGATGAAAAAATTTCAGATATGGACAGACCGTGTCCTGCAAATCCCCTATCGGGTCTCGGCGCGCACGCGGCGGGAGGCC
This sequence comes from uncultured Alistipes sp., assembly GCA_902491835.1. Taxonomy (GTDB): domain Bacteria; phylum Bacteroidota; class Bacteroidia; order Bacteroidales; family Rikenellaceae; genus Alistipes_A. The sequence goes on from CABUJP010000134.1 coordinate 1,720, forward strand.
ATATCAGGCTGCACGTCGTCTGCGGCAAAATCGTGATCCCCTGCCGCATAGAAGAGCTTCGGGCAAATAACGCCCTTTCGGATCGCATCGAAAAACATAACGGTCACATATACAGGGGAAAACGAAATTCCGCCGTGTACGGGTAACACGCATGCGATATGTCGATGGACAACAACTCGGTAAACTGAATCCTGAAATTCCGCAGGAGGCCGCATCCCTGAAACAAGAACTGGAATCCCCGCTGCGCGCCCTGCTGCCGTTCGTGCCGGATGCCGAAGTCCGCTACCGGGTCAGGCAGACGGACCCCGCACTGCCCGCGGAGCGAACATAGGGCAATGCCCGGCCGGGCGGCGATACCCCGCCTTTAGCGGATACTCCTTTGAAACGGGATCGGCAAAGACGATTTATCGCTATTTTTGTTCCTGAAAGTAAAAGCGTAAATACAACCGGAGAATCATAAGAAATGAACGGACCCGAAAAAAAACGATATGGCCATTTATGTAGCAAAATGTACGAAATCCTGCACCGTGAAGCACCGCAGGACGTTACCTTTCCTACGCAAAAAAAGGACAAAAGATTTTAGAGCCATTGTGCGGAAGCGGCCGTTTCCTCATCCCGTTTATGAAAAGGGACTTCGATATCTGCGGAATAGACCTGTCTGCCGAAATGCTGAACGAACTGAAACGCAAATCCCCCGACGCCCGGGCCGTTCAAGCCGACGTCACGGAATATTCGCCCGAAGAAAAATTCGACTATATCCTGATTCCTTCTGGCTCTGTTTCTTTCTGAAGAACAAATTTCATTTGCTATGGTTGCTCCTTTAGAGATCAAAAGGTCATTCGGTATTACAAGGGAAAGAACGACTGCATCAACGCGCAAAGACAGGAGCTGCAAGCTTCGCATATCGACTAATCGCATGATTCAGTTATGTGAGGATTATCTTGATCTTGATATGTTTTGTTTGTGATAAAGAGGGCAATTCTGCCATAGGGTCGGCATATCCTATCTGTCATATGACCGAGCTGAACCGGAAATAATTAAAACAGTCATAAGAAGCAAGAGAGCTTCCAGGATTCACTAATCCTGGAAGCTCTCGATTTACGTTAAAATTACCTATCATTCCGTCGATTGGCGGTTGAGCCGGGTTTTGCGGTAGGCGAAATAGAATACCTGCGGCAGAACGGTGAACGACAGGATGAGGCAGATCAGGATGCCGCCTACGATCATCACGGCCAGCGGTTTTTGTACTTCGGAACCCATGCCCGTCGAGAGCGCTGCCGGAAGCAGGCCGACCGACCCCATCAAGGAAATCATCAGCACGGCCCGCAGGCGGGTTTTCACCGCTTCGGTGATCGCTGCGTCGATGTTCCGGGTGCGTTGCAACAGCGATTTCATCAGCGAGGTCAGCAGGATCGAGTTGATCGACACGATGCCGAACAGGATGATGAACCCGATGCCCGCCGAGATGCCGAACGGGATTCCGGCTACCCACAGCGAAATGAAACCGCCGATAAAGGCATAGGGCATCGTACTGGCCGCGATAAGCGTGTCCTTGACCGTGCCGAAATTCAGGTAGAGCAGGAACAGGATGAGCAGCAGTACGGCGGGAACGACCACGGAGAGGCGCTTGGTGGCTCGCTGCTGACTCTCGAACTCACCAGCCCACTCCATTTTGCCGCCTTCGGGCAGTTTGATCTGTTGGGCGACTTTGGACTGCGCCTCTGCGATCGTGGAGCCGAGGTCACGGTCGCGGATGCTGAATCCGATACCCACGTAGCGGCCGCTGCCTTCGCGGTAGATGAATGCCGGACCCGTGACGAACTGAATGTCGGCGATCTCTTTGAGCGGGATCTGTTTTCCGTCCATTGTCGGAATCAGGATGTCGCCGATCTTCTGCTCGTTGTCGCGGAACTGTTTTTCGAAGCGCAGCAGCACGTCGAATGTCCGTTCGTTTTCGTAAAATGTCGTGGCCGCCTTACCTCCGATGGCCATTTCGATGACCGCCTGTGCGTCAGCCATCGACACGGCGTACTGCGCCATTTTCGCCTCCTGAGGTTTAATCTGCAATTCGGGCAATCCGATCGAGCGGAAGACGTTCACGTCCTCGATGCCCTCGACACCTTTGATGATTCCAGCCGTTTGATTTGCCAGCGCTTCCAGTTCGTGGAGGTCGTTGCCGAAAATCTTGATGACCAACGCGCTCTTGACTCCCGCCACATACTCCGAAACATTGTCCTGGATGGGCTGTGAGAAAGAAAAGACGATCCCCGGCCATACTGCGAGTGAATCCTGCATCTGTCGGATGAGTTCCTCTTTAGATATTTTGCGTTTCCACTCCTTCTCGGGTTTCAGTTCGGTGTGAAACTCTATGTTGAAGAACCCCGTGGCGTCGGTGCCGTCGTTGGGCCGTCCTGTCTGAGTAAGCACGAAATCGACCTCGTCGAAGCTCCGAATCTTGGCTTTCATCGCCTGAGTCAGTTTCACGCTTTCGTCGAGGTTGACGCTGTTGGGCAGCGTGGCGCGCACGTAGATGGCCCCTTCGTTCATGCTTGGAATGAACTCCGTGCCCCAGAAAAGGAATCGGGCGAGGCATATTCCGAAAAGGACGATGAATGCGATGACGGTCGGTTTGCGATGACGGCAGGTGAAGCGATAGAGGGAAACCAGCCATCCGATCAGCCGTCGCGTAATGGACAATGTTTTCTCTTTGAGCGGTTTTTTGAGCAGTACCTTGCACATTACGGGCACATAGGTCAACGAGAGGATCAGTGACCCCAGCAAGGCGTAACCCAGCGTGAAGGCGAGCGGCGAGAACATCTTGCCTTCGACCTTCTGGAACGAGAAGATCGGGAACAGCGCCACGACCAGGATCATCTGAGCAAAGAAGATGTGCGAAGCTACCGAACCGGCGCTCTTCTTGATAACACCGCTCTTGGAGTAGTAGGCGAAGCGGTTACCCATCTGCGCGGATTTTTGCTGTAAGGCAACGAAGATTACCTCGACAATTACGAGCGTACCTTCGAGCAACAATCCGAAATCGAGCGCGCCCATCGAGATCAGGTTGGCCGGAAGTCTCTGGATACGCAACATGATGACTGCGAAGAGAAATGCCAGCGGAATGACCGATGCGACGATAATCGTCGTACGCCAGTTCAGCAGGAACAAAAAGACGATGAAAGCGACTAACAGGATGCCTTCGAGCATGTTGTGCAGAACGGTGTTGATCGTAGCATCGACCAGTTTGGTGCGATCCATGAACGGTTCGATGCGCACGTCTTTAGGCAGGATGCGGTCGTTCAGGTCGGCTATCTTGTCCTTCAGACGGTCGATCACCTCGCTGGGGTTCTGCCCGCGCAGCATGATGACGATGCCCTGAACGACGTCTGTGTCATCGTTCAGGCCCACCTGTCCCTGACGGGGTTTCGACGATACCGACACCGTGGCTACCTCTTTCACGCGAATCGGCGAGGTACCCTTGACGTCGATCAGGATGTTCTCAATGTCCTCGATGCTCTCCAGCAAGCCCAGTCCGCGCACCACGTAGGCCTGCGAGCCTTTCTGGATCACGTCGCCGCCAACGTTGATATTGCTGCGCGAGACGGCCTCGTAAACGTCGAGCGGCGAAATGTCGTAGTTGGCCAGTTCGACCGGATTGACGCGGATTTCGTAAATTTTCTCCTCGCCGCCGAACGTGGCGATG
>CABUJP010000135.1:0-5355 GCA_902491835.1 uncultured Alistipes sp.
CAAATGGAGTATGTCTACAAGGGCGAAAAATACGTGCTGAACCTGATCGACACTCCGGGGCATGTCGATTTTTCCTACGAAGTATCCCGCGCGATCGCCTCGTGCGAGGGCGCTTTGCTCGTGGTCGACGCGACGCAGGGCATTCAGGCGCAGACCATTTCGAACCTTTACCTGGCGCTGAATCACGATTTGGAGATCGTGCCCGTCATGAACAAGATCGACATGGATTCGGCCATGATCGACGAGGTCAAGGATCAGATCGTCGACCTGCTCGGTTGCGATCCCGACAGCATTCTGGCCGCTTCGGGCAAGACGGGTCAGGGAATCGAGCAGGTGCTCGGAGCGATCATAGAGCGGATTCCGGCCCCGAAAGGCGACGAGCAGGCTCCGCTTCAGGCGTTGATTTTCGACTCGGTGTTCAATCCGTTCCGCGGCATTATCGCCTACTACCGGGTGTTCAACGGCACGCTCCGCAAAGGCGAGCGCGTCAAGCTGTTCAATACGGGCAGCGAGTATACGGCCGACGAGGTCGGCGTGCTGAAGCTGAAGATGCATCCCCGCGAGGAGCTGCGCGCCGGCGATGTGGGCTATATCATATCGGGCCTGAAAACCTCGGCCGACGTCAAAGTCGGCGATACGATCACTTCGCAGCAGAGCCCCTGCAGCGAGGCGATCGCCGGCTTCGAGAATGTCAAGCCGATGGTGTTCGCCGGGCTGTATCCGGTCGAGTCGGACCAGTACGAGGATCTGCGCACGTCGCTCGAAAAGCTTCATCTGAATGACGCTTCGCTTACCTACGAGCCCGAGTCGTCGCTGGCGCTGGGTTTCGGGTTCCGCTGCGGATTTCTCGGGCTTCTGCACATGGAGATCATTCAGGAACGGCTGTACCGCGAGTTCGACATGGATGTCATCACGACGGTCCCGAACGTGTCGTACAAGGTCCACACGACCAAGGGCGATGTGCTCGACGTACACAATCCCTCGGGATTGCCCGAGCCGACGCTGATCTCCTCGATCGAGGAACCCTATATTCTGGCGCAAATCATTACGAAGACCGAGTATCTGGGCAATGTCATCAAACTGTGTATCGACAAGCGCGGCACGCTGCTCAATCAGGTATATATCACGCAGGACCGCGTCGAGATCAATTTCGATATGCCGCTGGCCGAAATCGTGTTCGATTTCTACGACAAGCTCAAGAGCATATCGCGCGGCTATGCGTCGTTCGACTATCACCAGACGGGCTATAAGCCCAGCAAGCTCGCAAAGCTCGACATCCTGCTCAACGGCGAGCCGGTCGATGCGCTGTCGTCGCTGACTTACGTCGATCATGCCTATGATTTCGGCCGTAAGATGTGCGAGAAGCTCAAGGAACTGATTCCGCGCCAACAGTTCGATATCGCGATTCAAGCCGCCATCGGCGCCAAGATCATCGCCCGCGAGACGGTAAAGGCCGTTCGCAAGGACGTGACGGCCAAATGCTACGGGGGCGACATCAGCCGTAAGCGCAAGTTGCTTGAAAAACAGAAAAAAGGCAAGAAGCGGATGCGTCAGGTAGGTAATGTCGAGGTTCCGCAGGAGGCGTTTCTGGCTGTGCTGAAGATGGAGTGAGCTGCGGGAGGGCTTGTCGGTTTCTCACGAGACTTCCTTTTACATTTTGTTCCGTAGCTCGCGGTTTCGTTGCAGGGGCGAGTAGAGATGTCTTTCCGCGTTTGTCCGCTGCCGAACTTCTGTAGAGGCCGGTCTTGCCTTCCCTACTTTTTACACTCGTACTGCGCGGCGGTGTCTGTCTTGAAAAAAGTTGGTATTTTTCCGCTATCGCCATCTTTTTTTGCCTTTAAGCAGCAAAATAAAGGGAAAAACCGTATATTTGCCCTTGCATTTGCGGAAATAGCTCAGTTGGTAGAGCATCAGCTTCCCAAGCTGAGGGTCGCGGGTCCGAGTCCCGTTTTCCGCTCTTAAAGCCTTGATAAAGAGGTAAAATAGAAAAATCCTTATGTATCAATGATATGTAAGGATTTTTTATTTGGGGGCCGCTGAGAGAAAAAGTAATGGAAAGCAGTTTCGCGTGACCTTGCTCGTGACCGCTCGGTCTCGGGTTTCCTCCCTGCTTCGGCGGCAGTTGAATAAACAAAAGAAGAGGCGCCTGTTTTTGCAGGTGCCTCTTCTTTGCGTGCCGACGGGTAGTACTTCTAATCTACGATCGGGAAGTCGATGGTTTCGCTCTCCTCGTTCCAATCGTCGTAGTCGAAATCTCCCGGATTGCCGTCCACCAGTATCTTGCCCACGTTGATGTTCAGCGTCAGCCGTGTATTGGGTGACAGGGTCGCGTTCAGGTTCTTGTTCAGCTTATACTCCGTACCGTCCTGCAGAGTGATAATCAACTCCAGCGGCGGGTTGGCGGCCGAGGGAAACAGCATCACCGTGATATTGCCGTACGAAAGCCCGTCTTCCGAGCGCGACAAGTCGAACTGTACGGTTTTGGTCATGTTTTCCGCCACACCGGTATAGAAGTTTATCTTCTCGGCGATATTGCCGATATTGACTTTCACGCTGGCGATTTCGGGAATGAACGCGCTGCCGTCGGACTGTTTGATGATTATCTTTAGTCCCGAGCTCACGCGCGAGAGCGAGGCTTGCAGAACGTCCGTACCGATATGGGCCGGCTTGATGGCATGTACCAGGTCGTAAACGGGGGAATATAGTCCGTTGCCGATGCTCCGTAGGCTGAAGTAGAGTTTGGAGAGATCGGCACCCTCGGTCAGTCCCGGCGAGACGATTTGCGGCGAGTTATGGATCGGTTCGTCGTATTTCGGCGTGCCCCAGTACACCATATTGTAATCTCCGACCGGTAGATGCAGTTCCCGATTGTATTGGCCGGATATATCTCCGTTCACGATGGTATAGTATCCGTAGAACGGGGTCAGCTTCCCGTTGAAGTAGTTCCCGTAGTAGACGGACGATTCATCTCCGCAAGGGTATATTTCCAGAATACCGGTGAAAGGATGCACGCTGAGGGGTTCGGCCAGACGTACGCTGATGTCGGGAGTAATCAGTGCGGGCGTAGGCTGTTCGTCGCTCTTGCGGTCGTTTTTGGAGCACGATGCCGTAAAAAAGATCAGGCTCAGGGCCATAAAAATAAATTTCTTCATAATGATCATAATTATATAAGTTCTCTTATGCAACTTTCATTCCAGTTATCCGTGGGGTCCGAAAGTAGCCGTAAGACGAACGGATAACATGCGGGCATTGACAAAAACGCCCGAGTTGGTAACGGGCGGGCAGATTGTTCCGATAGCGGGCGAAAGACGTGCATGCCGGGACGGAATCCCGTGCGGACAAAAGATTGCAGGCAAGACGGCCTGACGGTTCGGGGCTTTTCGGCTTCGGGTAGCTATATATGTATTCCGGACGGTCTTATGTTTGAAGGTCGCCTCCCCTATCCGTTTTGTCTGCTGCCGGAAATAAGCCCAAGCCGCTCCGTCAATCTATTTCCGCATCGTTGGCCGGGCGATAGACGGCGCGGATACGCAGTACGGTGGTCCGTAGCGCTTTCCCGTATGGACTGGCCGGTCCCAGGTCCGGATCGTAAAACTGGTCGGAGCCGCTGGGTTTGTGGACAATCTTTCCATCGACCTGATGGGCCATGGTGGCGCGGGCGTACGAGGTGGCTTCCATGATGGAAATATCTCCGAGCTGGAAGGGTCTTTGCGCCGGATTGCATGACCAGTAGAACGAGTTCTGGAACTCCGGCGTGGAGGCGTAATAGGTCGTCAGCGTATTTTCCAGCTCCCGGATGGTCGGCAGGTACCATCGCATGTTGTCGTAGGAAATCATCCCGTTTCCGTCGGTCTTGTTCTTGCGATAGCAATATTCCGCCGCCGTGGAGGGCTTGACGTCCAATACCATCGCCTGCAACGGTTGCGTCGGAGAACCGTCGCCGAGAAAACCGTTGTCTTGGCCGTAAATGCCCTGTTCCATCAGGATGGCTATGGTGTTTTTTCTGCCGTTGAAGAAACCTTCTATCGCATCCCGTCGCGGTAAGAATCCGCCAAGTCCGGTATTGATATTTCCCATGTCGGACGGTCCCCATGACAATCCGTCGTACACCTGATCCGTTGTCCACGAGGAGAGAGGGTCGTAGTAGTCCAGATACTCCTCATAGGCTTCCGCGTAGATATAGTATTGGTGTACGCCGCCATCCTCCACGCTGACTTTCAGCAAGCCGTGCTGTTCGAGCGTGACGGTGTGCGGTTCGCCGACCGGCTGCCCGTTCTCCTTGTAGGTCAGCACGAGGTCTGCCTTGCGGCTTTTCGTGCTGATATTCTCGTCTGCATAGATATAGATTCGGTCGCGGTCGAGCACATCGTCGTATCTCGTATTGTCCGCCAGTTGGTCGGGATCGGTCAGCAGGTTCGTGGTGAAGAACTTGCGCTTGCCCGTTCCGGCGGCGTATGCCTGTCCCGGATGGCTGATCTGGTATTCCGCCGCATTCCCGCTCGCCATGACGGAAGCCGGGACCCGCTCGATACGTACCCAGTCGTTCTTTTCCGGGTCTTTTACTTCTATGTCCATCGATGGGTTACGCTCCGAGTCGTACAGGTATATGTCCATCGGCGTAATGTTGAAGTGGGCGTCCAGATTCTTGTGCCGCAAGAGGGAGATATAGTAAGGGTTGGTCGTCTCCACGTTGATACGGGCGTCGAAGGTTACGCTGTTGCCGGAGTGATCGTCCGTGCGGGTGATGCCCGAGATCGTCACCCGGTTGCGGTACTGGTGGTTACGCTTGACATTGAAGTCGCTCACCGGGTCGCTGCCCAGATAGATCGTACAGGTGGCGGTGTAAGTCAGGTCGTCGGCATCGGTGTAGATACCCCCGATAACCAGACGTGTTGCGGGGATCGTATCGCCGTCCTTTCCGACGGCCAGCAGCGGCTTGTAACATTGGTAGGCGTCGGAGGCTATGCTGTCGGGATAGGGATACGCCCCTTCGTATCCCGGTTTGCGCAGGTTCTCGAAAACATAGAACGAAAGTGTCGCCTCGCCGCTCTGGTTGTAGATAATGCCGCTGGTCGGGTCCATGACGCCTTCTCTCTCGGTGACTTTCTCGGCGATTCCGTCGCCGTCCCGGTCGAGGTTGCTCTCGCTATCCGGGGCGATGAGAGGGACGGAGGTGGCCATGTTGCTCACCTTGTAGTCGGTGAGGTTCAGCGAGGGTAGCTTGCCGATTTCGCCGCTGCTCGACGACACCTTGAAGGAGAAGTCGATGCGGGCCATCAGCGCTTTCATCTCGATGACCACCTCTCCTTTCGCCTGCGTCAGATCGACCGTCGTGCTCGACTTGCCCACCATAGG
>CABUJP010000136.1:0-5334 GCA_902491835.1 uncultured Alistipes sp.
AAAAATAGCAGGCGCTGCCGGCGGTCGTAAAATCACGGGACATATCTCGCAGATCATCGGCCCGGTCGTGGACGTGGCGTTCGAGGGACCGGAGAACGAGATCGTGCTGCCGAGCATCCATGACGCGATGGATATCCGCCGCGACGACGGCCGGACGCTGATCGTCGAGGTGCAGCAGCACATCGGCGAGAATACGGTCCGCACCGTGGCGATGGACAGTACCGACGGGTTGCGCCGCGGCATGGAGGCCGTCTCGTATTTCCGGCCGATCACGATGCCCGTGGGCGAGCAGATCAAAGGCCGCCTGATGAACGTCGTGGGCGAGGCGATCGATGGCATGAAGCCGCTCGACGGAAAAGGCGCCTACCCCATTCACCGCGAGCCGCCGAAATTCGACGAGCTGACGACGGTGCAGGAGGTGCTTTACACCGGAATCAAGGTGATCGACCTGTTGGAGCCGTACTCCAAGGGAGGAAAGATCGGCCTGTTCGGCGGCGCGGGCGTCGGCAAGACCGTGCTGATCATGGAGCTGATCAACAACATCGCCAAAAGACACCACGGCTTTTCGGTGTTCGCGGGCGTCGGCGAGCGTACCCGCGAGGGCAACGACCTGCTGCGCGAGATGCTCGAGTCGGGCGTCATCCGTTACGGCGAGGCTTTCAAAGAAAGTATGGAAAAAGGCGAGTGGGACTTGTCGAAGGTCGATTACGCCGAGGTTGAGAAATCGCAGGCGACGCTCGTGTTCGGCCAGATGAACGAGCCTCCCGGAGCCCGGAGCTCGGTGGCCCTGTCGGGGCTGACGGTGGCCGAATCGTTCCGCGATGCCGGTACGGGGACCAAGGACATTCTGTTCTTCATCGATAACATATTCCGTTTCACGCAGGCCGGATCGGAGGTGTCCGCCCTGCTGGGCCGCATGCCGTCGGCCGTCGGCTACCAGCCGACGCTGGCTACCGAAATGGGCGCGATGCAGGAGCGGATTACCTCGACCAAGAAAGGGTCCATTACCTCCGTGCAGGCGGTCTACGTGCCGGCCGACGACTTGACCGATCCGGCTCCGGCCACGACGTTCACCCATTTGGACGCCACGACGGTGCTGAGCCGCAAGATCACCGAGCTGGGCATTTACCCGGCGGTCGATCCGCTGGAGTCCACCTCGCGCATTCTCGATCCGCTGGTCGTGGGCGAGGAGCACTATCGGACCGCGCAGCGCGTGAAGCAGATTCTGCAGCGCAACAAGGAGTTGCAGGACATCATCTCGATTCTGGGCATGGAGGAGCTTTCGGACGAAGACCGCCTAACGGTCAACCGGGCGCGCCGCGTGCAGCGCTTCCTGTCGCAGCCGTTCACGGTCGCCGAGCAGTTTACCGGCGTGCCGGGCGTGATGGTCGGAATCGAGGATACGATCAAGGGATTCAAAATGATTCTCGACGGCGAGGTCGACGACCTGCCCGAACCGGCTTTCCTGAACGTGGGCACGATCGAGGAGGCTATCGAGAAGGGTAAGAAACTCAAAGCGCAGGCTGCCGTATGACGCTCGAGATACTCTCCCCCGAAAAGACGCTTTTCCGCGGCGAGGCGGAGCGCGTGACGCTGCCCGGCGCATCGGGGGAGTTCACCGTGTTGCGCAACCATGCCCCGATCATTTCGGCGCTCGTGCGCGGGAATGTGAAGTACGTTGAGAAGGGAGGCGAGGAGAAATCGCTCTCGGTCGAGGGCGGTTTCGTCGAGGTGAAAAAGAACAGGGTGACGGTTTGCGTCGGGTAGAGGCGCGATTTTTGGCCATAGTCGGAAAAAGCGATGAACGATTCGGAACACAGATTCGCAAGGCGGTTCGTCATCGGGGTGACGATCCTCACGCTGGCGGCCGGGTGGGGCGGCGTCGCGCTGATCCGGTCGGCTTTTCCGGGGCATTACCTGAGCGTCTTTCCGTACATTCCGCTGGGTTTTCTGCTGTGGGAGCTGCTGTTTATCAAGCTGCTGGACCGCAACCGGGGACGCAAGCGTTTTATCTGGCTTTACATGGGCATGAAAGTCGCCAAGCTGTTGCTGGCGATCGTCGCCATCGGAATCTATACGCTGGGCGTCGGCGTGCAGAACACGGATTTCGTGCTGACGCTCATGGGATATTATCTGATTTACCTGATCTATGAAACGGTGCTTTTCGGCAAGTACGGAAAGAAACCGAAAACAGGACGAGGAAACGATGACTAAGTTACGCTACATACTGATTTGCGCCTGTCTGCTCGTGCTCGGTACGCTACCCGCAGCGGCCGCCCAAGGCGGGTCGGGCGAGACGGTCGATGTGAAAGGGATCGTCTTCGGGCATATCGGCGACTCGTACGAGTGGCATATCACTTCGTGGAACGGACACGAGCTGAGCGTGCCGCTGCCGGTGATTCTGCGAAGCGAGACGGGGCGCTGGGATGTCTTCATGTCGTCGCGCCTGGCCCACGGGGCCGAATACGGCGGCTATCGGATCGCGGCGGAAGGGCCCTACGAGGGCAAGATCGTCGAGCGGATCGACGGAGAAGACGTCAGACCGCTCGACTTGTCGATCACGAAAACGGCCTTCGCGCTGATGCTCAACAGTCTGATTCTGGTATGCATCGTGCTCGGCGTAGCGAGATGGTACAAGAAGCGGACGGTCGAGAAGGCCGTGCCGAAAGGATTCGTCGGCGCGGTGGAGATGTTCGTGATGATGGTTCACGACGATCTGATCAAAAGTTGCGTCGGTCGGGATTACAAACGGTTCGCGCCCTATCTGCTGACGGTGTTCTTCTTCATTTTCGTCAACAACCTGATGGGACTGATCCCGTTCTTCCCGGGCGGGGCGAACGTGTCGGGCAACATCGCCGTGACGCTGGTGCTGGCGCTGTGCACGTTCCTTGCCGTGAACCTGTTCGGAACGCGGGAGTACTGGAAGGAGATTTTCTGGCCCGAAGTACCCGCGTGGCTCAAGGTTCCCGTGCCGATGATGCCGGCGATCGAGCTGGTCGGGATTTTCACGAAGCCGTTCGCGCTGATGATCCGTCTGTTCGCCAACATGATGGCCGGGCATGCGGTGATTCTGAGCCTGACGTGCGTGATCTTCGTGACGGTCAGCATGGGGGCGGCCGTGAATGCGTCGATGACGTTCGTGTCGGTGCTGTTCAGCATATTCATGAATCTGCTGGAACTGCTGGTGGCGTTCCTGCAGGCTTATGTCTTTACGATGCTGTCGGCCGTGTTCATCGGACTGGCGCGGGTTCGGCACGAGCCGCACGAGGAGGCGGAAATCTGACGCCTCGCACCGGGAACGGAGGCCCGAGGCCGACGGCGGATCGAGGTAACGGAGGATTTCCTGAAAATGAGGAACGATGAGATAGGACGATTACTAATTCGAAACAATAACATTTAAAACAAAGAAGCTATGTTACTGACAATTTTGTTGCAAGTTGCTGCGGAGTTAAGTTTGGGTAAGCTGGGAGCGGCTCTCGGAGCGGGTCTGGCGGCGATCGGAGCCGGCATCGGCATCGGCAAGATCGGCGGATCGGCCATGGAGGCCATCGCTCGTCAGCCCGAGGCGTCGAACGATATCCGGACGAACATGATCATCATCGCGGCTCTGGTCGAAGGCGTCGCCCTGTTCGCCGTGGTGGTTTGTTTCCTCGCGCTTTAACGGAAAGGATAAGCTATGGGACTCTTACAACCCGAGTCGGGCCTGCTGTTTTGGATGGTGATCTCCTTCGGGGTCGTCTTCGTGCTTCTGGCGAAGTTCGGCTTCCCCGTGATTACCCGGATGGTAGAGGAGCGGAGGGTTTACGTCGAAAAGTCTCTGGAAGCGGCCAAGCAGGCGAACGAGCAGCTGGCTGGCATCAAGTCCGAGAGCGAGGCTCTGCTTCAGAAGGCCCGCGAGGAGCAGATGCGTATCCTGAACGAGGCCGCCGCCGCCAAGCAGCGGATCATCGAGGAAGCGAAGGCTCAAGCTCAGAACGAAGGCCAGAAGCAACTGGAAGAGGCGAAGCGCCAGATACGGCTCGAAAAGGAGGCGGCCATCCGCGAGGTGCGCGGACAGATCGCCATGCTGTCGGTCGACATCGCCGAGAAAGTGATCCGGGGCAAGCTCGACAACTCGCCCGCTCAGATGACGATGATCGAGCGGATGCTGGACGAAATGCCCTCCATGAAACAATAGCGTTATGAATACAGGAATGATTCCGGTGCGGTACGCCAAGGCGCTGTTCGAGTTCGCTACCGAGAAAGGTTGCGACGAACGGGTCTACGGACAGATGGGAAAGCTGGCCGCCGCTTTCGTGCGCGAGCCGGAGTTGCGGCGCGCGCTGGACAATCCTGTGCTGCCGGAGTCCGAGAAGCTCAAGCTGGTCTACGCGGCTTGCGGAGGCGATCCGGGCGAGGTGCTCGAGCGTTTCGCGCAACTGGTGCTGCATAACCGTCGAGAGCGTTTCCTGCAATGGATCGCGCTGATGTATCGGGAACAGTATCGCAAAGCGCACGGGATCAGCACGGGCAGGCTGGAGACGGCCGTCCCGGTGGCGCCCGATACCGAGCGCCGCCTGAAGGAGCTGATCGAGGCGCAGACGCGCGGGAAACTCGAGCTGGAGGCTTCCGTGAAACCGGACCTGATCGGCGGATTCGTCTTCGAGATGAACTGCGAGCGGCTGGACGCCAGCGTTGCGACGCAGCTGCGCAGCATCAAGCGGCAGTTCGCCGAGAAGAACCGGCGGATCGTCTGAGCGGCAGCGGCCGGAAATGTTAACGAAAAAAATTGAAAGGTATGTCTGAAAGTATAAAGGCAAGCGAGGTGTCGGACGTGCTGCGGATGCAGCTCGAGGGGATCGATACGAAACTTCGTTTCGACGAGGTGGGCACGGTGCTCCAGGTCAGCGACGGCGTGGTCCGCATCTACGGCTTGCAGAACGCGGAGGCCAACGAGCTGCTGGAGTTCGAGAACGGCATCCGGGCTGTCGTGATGAACCTCGAGGAGGACAATGTCGGGGCCGTACTGCTCGGCCCGACCGACCAGATCAGGGAGGGCGACACGGTCAAGCGGACGCGCCGCATCGCGTCGATCAACGTCAGCGAGGGAATGCTCGGCCGCGTGATCGATCCGCTGGGCGAGCCGCTCGACGGACTCGGCCTGATCGGAGGCGAGACCACCGAGATGCCCTTGGAGCGCAAGGCGCCGGGCGTGATTTTCCGGCAACCGGTGAATCAGCCGTTGCAGACCGGCCTGAAAGCCGTCGACGCGATGATTCCGATCGGACGCGGCCAGCGCGAGCTGATTATCGGCGACCGTCAGACCGGCAAGACGGCCATTGCGATCGATACGAT
>CABUJP010000137.1:0-5303 GCA_902491835.1 uncultured Alistipes sp.
TCTTTATCCGGATCGTTCCCGATATTTCCGCACCTTCGGTACGACAAGCGGCAGCGCTGCCGGCATCCCGTTCCGTACACGCTTTAAAGAATACGTACGGCAATGGCGTGTCGGACATCGACACGCCATGATGCTGTTTCGGTCGCTCGATCTTCCCGTCCGCTCTGTCCGTGCATGCAATGGCACGAACCTCCTGCCGGGAAGAAGAAACCGATATTCTGAAATTCCGGCTGACTTTCGTAAGCGATCGTATTCGGCGACTCTTATTTCAGATACGAGTCGAGCAGGCCGGCCATCTCGGCGGCCATCTCGGCCGATTTCTCGGCAGCCGCCTCGGCGAAACGCTCGGTCGAATCGGCATAGATAATGCCGCGAGAGGAATTGACAAGCAACCCGCAGCGGCCGTTCATCCCGTAACGGGCGACTTCTTCGAGACTGCCGCCCTGCGCCCCCACGCCGGGCACCAGCAGGAAATGATTCGGAATCAGGCGACGGATTCCCCTCAGCATTTTGGCCTGCGTGGCTCCGACGACGAACATCAGGTTGTCGGTCGTTCCCCAGCCGCATGCCGTATCGATCACTTTCTCGTACAGATAGCCGCCGTCCTCCATGCGCTGCAGCTCGAAATCGGCCGCGCTCGGATTGGACGTAAGCGCCAGAACGACGGCCCATTTCCCCTCGTACTGCAGAAAGGGTCCGACCGTATCGTAGCCCATATAAGGAGAAACGGTCACGGCATCGGCCAGATTTTCGGAGAAAAACGCCCGGGCGTACATCTTCGAGGTATTCCCTATGTCGCCCCGCTTCGCGTCGGCGATAATCAGCATATCGGGATAGCGCTCGCGGATATATCCGACCGTCCGGCGGAAGCTCTCCCAGCCCTTCGCGCCGCTCTCCTCGTAAAAGGCCATGTTCGGCTTATAGCAGACGGCATAGGGAGCCGTCGCGTCGACGATCGCCCGGTTGAAAGCGAAAACGGGATCGTCCTGCGAAAGCAGGTGGCGAGGAATCTTGTTCACATCGGTATCGAGCCCCACGCAGAGAAAGCTGCGCTTGGAGCGGATTTGCGAAAAAAGCTGTTCGGATGTCATATATATCGTATTAACATGATGTACTTTACACATTCGTTCCTCCGTTCCTTTCTCCTGAACGGCCCTGCTGTTTCGGAGCGGGCCCCCACACCCCATGCCGGCAATCCGGACTTTCGCTCCTCGAAACGATTCAATCTGCGCCCCGCGATGCGAAAAACGATGCGGACACCCCTATCGGGCAACGATTCCGGGCCGGCGAGCCGATCACAGGCAAGAACGGATTATCGCCCGGCAAATATTCGCGCTCCGCAAAATCAGGGGAACTGCGCGCCGTACGACAGCAGCGCAATCGTTCGCACCGTTTCCGGCCGCCGCAACCGACAGAACGGCCGCTTCTCCGGAAAGCCGACCGGCCTCCCGACTCCAGCTCCGATCTCCGCCGTGACCGCAACGCATGGGGAAACACGAACTAAACTTCGCTCGCCTTCAGACGCTCGGCATTCTCGGCTACCTGCAGCTTGTCGAGAATCTCCTGCAGATCGCCGTCCATCACGGCGCTCAGATTATAGAGCGTCAGATTGATCCGGTGATCCGTCACGCGCCCCTGCGGATAGTTGTACGTGCGAATCTTGGCGCTGCGGTCACCCGTCGAGACCATCGTCTTGCGCTTCGAGGCGATCTCGTCCAGATATTTCTGGTACTCGAGGTTGTATATGCGCGTGCGCAGCTCTTCGAAAGCCTTGTCGAAGTTCTTGAGCTGCGACTTCTGATCCTGACACTGCACGACGATCCCCGTCGGGATATGGGTCAACCGGATAGCCGAGTAGGTCGTATTGACCGACTGGCCGCCGGGACCCGAAGCGCAGAAAATATCCTTCCGGATATCGTTCATGCTGATCTCCACGTCGAACTCCTCGGCCTCGGGCAGCACGGCCACCGAAGCGGCCGACGTGTGCACGCGTCCCTGCGTCTCGGTCTGCGGCACGCGCTGCACGCGGTGCACGCCCGATTCGTACTTCAGCACGCCGTAGACGCCCTCGCCCGTAACCTTCATCACGACTTCCTTGAAACCTCCGGCCGCGCCTTCGTTCGCGCTGTTGATCTCGTACTTCCAGCCGCGCTTCTCGACATACTTGATGTACATGCGCAGCAAGTCGCCGGCGAACAGGGCGGCCTCGTCGCCTCCCGTGCCGCCGCGGATCTCGACGATCGCGTTCTTGCCGTCCTGAGGATCGGCGGGGATCAGCAACAATTTGATCCGCTCCTCGAGCGAGGCGAGCTCGGGTTCGAGCTCGAGCACCTCGGCACGAGCCATCTCGCGCAGCTCGTCGTCCTTCTCCGTGGCGAGAATCTCCTTCGCCTCGGAAAGATGGTTCAAAGCCGTGCGGTATTTCTCGCTCGCTTCGACCACCGGCTGAAGCTCCTTATACTCCTTGTTGAGGGAGACGAACTTCTTCATGTCGGCGATCACTTCGGGATCGGTCATCTGCTGACCGATCTCCTCGTACTTTATCTTCAGCCCGTCGAGGCGGGCAAGCATCGAGTTCTCTGGCATAGGAAATGGGGCTTAACCGTATCGCGCCCGCAACGTATCGCCTGATCAAGCGACCAAGGCGTGGAAACCGTCGCTTACGCGACCACAAAGGTAATCGTTTTTTTGATTTTTCGTATCTTGCGCGCTACGCGAGAACAACATGAAAAAGAAGCTGCTGGAAATCGCCGCATACACGTTCGTCGCTTGGGGACTCGTCGGGGCTTTCGTTCCTCTGATACCGACGACTCCGTTTTTGCTATTGGCGGCATATTGTTTCGCCCGAAGCAATCCGATGCGCAACCGCTGGCTGTACCGCAACCGGATTTTCGGACGCTACTTGCTCGATTACCAGAAGGGGCGCGGTATCCCGCGCGGGGTCAAAGCCTCGGCGCTGATCATGATGTGGAGCTCGATGATGTTCACCGCCATCGTGCTGATCGACCGCCGGTGGATCAGAATTCTGCTTTTTGTCGTATCTTTGCTCGTCACGATTCACATACTCCGAATAAAAACCAGCGGCCATGAAGCCCGAAATTCTCCTTCTCGTTCCGACTCTGCCTGAAATCGAGCCTTTTCTCCGCCGGCAGGAAGCAGGGAGCTGCGGACTCGTGGTCACGGGCATAGGCCCCTACCGATGCGCGGCGGCGACACAGGAGGCCATCATGCGACAGCGGCCGCGTATGCTGATCCTATGCGGCATCGCAGGGAGATACCCTGACAGCGCGCTGGCGGTAGGCGATACCGTGCTCGTAGGAAGCGAGCGGGCGGCGGACATGGGTTCTTTCGAGGGCAGAGAGTTCGTTCCGAAGTTTTCCGAACTGTACGGCTGTCCGCACATTCCGACGAACACCCCGTTGCCGGTCGTCGCCTCGAACAGCGTGAGCGGAGCGGCCTCGCCCTACGTCGACCGGAGCGCCGCGCAGATCGAGAACATGGAGGGAGCCGCCTTTTTCGACGTCTGTTTGCGCGAACGAGTACCCTTCTGGGAACTCCGTGCGATCTCGAATACGGTCGGCGAGCCTTTCGGCCAATGGAATATTCCGCAGGCGACCGACGCGCTGGCCCGGGCGATAGGACGCTTGCTGCAAACGGCGGAAAGCACGTACCGAACCGCGCGGTCTTCCGACGAGACGTAAGCCTGCGGCCGAGCGGAAAAAGTCGCATACTGCGCGGCACCGTCCGCTTACTAAGTTAAGACGGGCAAGCGCATAGAAACGCAACATAACGAAAAAGCATGAAACTCAAACTGAGCATATCGACCTGTCCGAACGACACGTTCATGTTCGACGCGATGCTTCACCGACGGATCGACACCGAGGGACTCGACTTCGACCTGACCATGGCCGACATCGAGCAACTCAACGCCGCCGCGCTCGCCGAAGAGCCCGACGTAACGAAACTGAGCTACGCGAGCTTCCCCCTCGTCGCGGACCGCTACCGGATACTCAGCAGCGGAAGCGCGCTCGGCCGGGGCAACGGACCGCTGCTGGTCAGCCGGCACAAGCTCTACCCTGACGAACTGCGCGACGCCCGCATCGCGATCCCGGGCGAGCACACGACCGCGAACCGGCTGTTGTCGCTGTTTTTCCCCGAAGCGTCCGACAAGCGGGTCTACCTGTTCTCCGATATTGCCGACGCCGTGCTGAGCGACGAGTGCGACGCCGGCGTACTGATCCACGAAGGCCGGTTCACGTACCGAGGGAAGGGATTGCGGCTCGTAGCCGATCTGGGAGAGGAATGGGAGAAACGCACTTCGCTGCCGCTGCCGCTCGGAGCCATCGTCGTCTCGCGCCGGCTGGACGAGCGACTCGCCCGGACGGTCGAGCGTGTACTGCGCCGCAGCGTGGAATACGCCTTTGCTCATCCCGAGGCATCGGCCGGCTTCGTGCGCAGCCATGCCCAAGAACTGAGCGAGGAAGTGACGAGAAGCCATATCGAGCTGTTCGTGAACCGCCATTCGGCCGATCTGGGCGAGGAAGGCCGCCGGGCCGTCGTGCGGCTGCTGGAACTCGAAAACGAGGAGGCATTCCTATGATACGGGAAACGCTCGAGCGGCTGCGGGCCGAAGACAACCTGAGAGAACTGCCGCGAATAGAAATCCGAGGAAAATACGTCGTCTGCGACGGCAAGCGATACCTGAACCTGTCGTCGAACGACTATTTGGGACTCGCCTGCAGCGACGCCGACCGGAAATTCATGCAGCAACAGCCCGACGAGGGGACTTTTCTGCTGAGCAACCCCTCGTCGCGGCTCGTCACCGGCAACAGCTCCGACTATGCGCGACTCGAGTCGGCCTTGTCGGAACTCTTCGGCGGCCGCTCGGCGCTGGTCGCGGGATCGGGCTATCTGGTCAACGCGGGCGTCCTGCCGGCTCTGACGGGCAAAGGCGACCTGATTCTGGCCGACAAGCTCGGCCATGCGAGCCTGATCGACGGACTGCGGCTCGGCGAGGCCGAGTGGCGGCGGTTCGGGCACAACGACACGGAACATCTGGAGCGCTTGCTGGCCAGACACCGCGACGCCTATCGGAACGTATGGATCGTCACCGAGTCGATCTTCAGCATGGACGGCGACTGCGCCCCGCTCCGCAAGCTCGCGGAGCTCAAAGACAAGTACCGCTGCAAGCTATATGTGGACGAAGCGCACGCATTCGGCGCCTATGGCCCCGGCGGCCGGGGACTGGCCGCTCAGGAAAGCGTCGAGGACGCCTGCGACATCCGCATCGCGACGCTCGGCAA
>CABUJP010000138.1:0-5183 GCA_902491835.1 uncultured Alistipes sp.
GCGCGGCAAGCAAACGTCCGACCCCGGCGGAATCTGGTACACGCCGGTCAGCGGGATTTGGCAGACGGTCTGGCTCGAGCCGGTTCCGCAGCGATACATCGCCGGACTGCGAACGACGCCCGACATCGACCGCCGCACGCTGCGTATCGAGGCCGACGTGCCCGATGCGGGACCGAACGACCGGATCGAAGTGGCAGTCATGGACGGCGAGCGGACGGTCCCTGCCGGGCGTGGCGGCCGAAGCGGCCATGCCGGCCGACATGAAGCTGTGGAGTCCCGACTCGCCTTTCCTGTACGACCTGCGGGTAACGCTCAAATCCGGCAAGGAAACGGTCGACGAGGTGAAAAGCTACGCGGCCATGCGCAAGTTCTCGACAGCCCGCGACGCGGACGGCATCGTCCGGCTGCAGCTCAATAACCGCAACCTGTTCATGTTCGGGCCGCTCGATCAGGGCTGGTGGCCCGACGGACTTTACACGGCCCCGACGGACGAGGCGCTCGAATACGACGTAATCAAGACCAAGCAATGGGGATTCAACATGATCCGCAAGCATGTCAAAGTCGAGCCGGCCCGCTGGTACACGCACTGCGACCGGCACGGAATCATCGTCTGGCAGGATATGCCCAGCAGCACCGGGGGCCCGCAATGGCAAATGGAGCAGTATTTCGACGGAGCCGAATGGCAGCGGTCGCCGGAATCGGAAGCCGACTTCCGCAAGGAGTGGCAGGAAATCATGGACTACCTCTACTCGAGCCCGTGCATCGGCGTCTGGGTTCCGTTCAACGAGGCATGGGGCCAGTTCGAAACCGCAGAGATCGCGCAATGGACCAAGGCGCACGATCCGACCCGTCTGGTGAATCCGGCCAGCGGAGGCAATCACTACCCCTGCGGCGACATGCTCGACCTGCATCATTACCCGAACCCCGAAATGTATCTTTACGACGCGAAGCGCGCGACCGTGCTCGGCGAATACGGAGGAATCGGCATGGCGGCCGAGGGACATCTGTGGGAGCCGGACCGGAACTGGGGATACGTCCAGTTCAAGACCCCGGCGGAGGTGACCGAAGCCTATCTCCGCTATACGGGCATGCTGCTCGACATGATCCCGCGCGGATTCTCGGCCGGCGTCTACACGCAGACGAGCGACGTGGAAATCGAAGTGAACGGACTGATGACCTACGACCGGAAAAAGATCAAGATCGACGAAGCCAAGGTACGCGAGATCAACCAAGCGATCTGCCGCTCGCTGGAACACAAAGATAAAACGGCACGGAAACAATAATACGGCTCATTCTCCCGTTTTGCAAGAGAGTTTCAGATAACAAACAAGGTGGTCTTATTCGATAAGCGGCGGACGGAAGACGTTCCGCCGCTTGTTTTTGGCATGGACTTTGCAACATTCATAATCGAAAAGCGTTCCGCCATGCTCGGTTTTCGGAAACGGCAAAACGGAAGATCGGATTTTCGGCACGGTATTTGAAATATTCCGAAAGCAGAAAGCGATGACGCGAAACAAGTCGCACGAAATTTGGCACAGAGTTTGAAATATACGCTTTAGAAAGTAAAGTGGACAAGCAACAAGGTTTCTTCATTTATTTAAGTTTGGGTTAGTAGTTTAGGGATGCAAGTCCCGCAGAAGGAGGCAGCCGCGACGGCTCCCTCCTTTTTGTTTTCGGGCAAGACGAACCCGCGCAGCCCGCTCGGGAGTCCGCGAAACACGAAGGCTGTAGAAACAGGCCGAGCATCCGCTGGTTTTCCACACTGCGCGCTCCACACATTTCCACAGAATGCCACACTTCTCCACATGCAGGGTTTCCGTCGCACACGCCACGCGGCCGGCCGATGAAATCGAGGGCGGACAAGAAATGCGAGACATAATCCGCGCCCGGCGCCCGGGCATCGGAGAGGTGATCGGATCGTGAAAATCGTGCCGCCCGTAACCTGCTCGGGCGGATAAGACGGGCCGGGCCGAACCTTCTACTTCACCGGCAACATGTTATTCAGACGAAAGAATCGGTCGAACGCATAAGCGGCCATGCAAACCGGAAGCGATACACGGACGTTCCGAATATCTTCCCCGGGAAGGACTACCCGGGCCGAGCGTTCCTCGCGGCCGAAACCGGCATGAAAACCGCCGGACTTCCCCGACAGGAATACACCTTTCGAGCGACAGCCTGGCCAAACGGAAGGAAGCGCGCCTCCGACGGAAACGCGCGGCTACGAAAGAGAGATCATAAAACGGCCGGAAACGCGGGGTTACTTGCGAACCAGCTTCGTCTTGTAGGCAGCCTTGTACTTGCCTTTGGCCATGGCGGCCAGCTTGCCCTTGATCAGCGTCTTGCGCAACGGAGAGAGACGATCTACGAACAGCTTGCCGTCCAAATGGTCGTACTCGTGCTGAATCACCCGGGCCGCGAAACCGTCGTACTCCTCGTCGTGCTCGACGAAATGCTCGTCCACGTAGCGGATGCGTATCCGTTCCGGCCGGCTCACGTCCTCGTTCAGGCGGGGCAGGCTCAAGCAACCCTCGCCGTAGAGCACCTCCTCGCCGGAACGCTCATAAATCCGGGCATTGATGAAGGTCTTGCGGAACCCGGCCAGACGCGGGTCCTCGTCGGCATTGACCGACGCGTCGACAACGAACACGCGGATGTTGCGGCCGACCTGCGGAGCGGCGAGCCCCACCCCGTCGGCCTCGTACATCGTCTCCCACAAATCCGCCAAAAAACGATCCAGATCGGGGTAATCCTTCGTAATGTCGACCGACTCGTTGCGCAGAACGGGCGACCCGTAGATATAAATCGGTAAAAACATAGTCGCGTATCTTCTTTTTACTCTTTTCCTGATACCGGGCCGTCCGTCCGGAGCCTTCCGGCCGACTCCATGTACCCCTGCAGGATGATCGTCGCGCTGACGCGGTCGACCAAGCCCTTGTCATGGCGACGGCGACCCTTGGGCACGCCGCCCTCGATGATGGCCCGCTGGGCCAGCACGGAGGTGAAACGCTCGTCGAACAGCTCGACGCACACCCCGGGCAGCTCCTTCCGCAGACGCTCGACCAGCGGACGTATCTGCGAATAGCTCGCCGACGGAGCCCCGCTCATCTGCCGGGGCATGCCCACGACGATCAGATCGACGCCCTCGGCAGCCACATAGCGCTTCACATAATCGAGCAGCGCGGCAGTAGGCACCGTATCGAGCGCCCCGGCAATGATGCGTAACGGGTCGGTCACCGCCAGTCCCGTCCGCTTAGCTCCGTAGTCGATCGCCAGAATCCGCCCCATAATTTCCTCGCCGCCTTTTCGGCGCTCGCACGCAAAGTTAAGAAAAAAACCTATCTTTGCATCTGCGTCGCGCGAACGCCGTGACAGACAATGGCCATCGGAGCCGAACGCCTCCCGCGCCGCAACGATTTTCGACCCTTATATGCTATGAACGGTACGAACAAAAAATTATTGAATCGCCTCGCCCTGTATTTTTCCGCAGCCCTTCTGTCCATGGAAAGACTCCCGGCCCAACAGCCGGCGGAGCGAACCGTGCCGCTCGCCGGGATTCATATCCGCGACCCGTATATCCTGCCCGTCGCAGACGACAGCACGTACTACCTGTTCGGGACCAACCAAGCCGACGTCCTGTACCGTTCCAAAGGGTTTTACAGCTATGCAAGCCGCGACCTGAAAGAGTGGACGGGTCCCTACCCCGCTTTCGTTCCGGACGACGTTTTTTGGGGCGGGAACAACTTTTGGGCGGCCGAATGCCATGCCTACCGGGACAAATATTATCTGTTCGCGACGATACGCGGCAAGGCCGACAGCCTGCTCGGCACGGCCATATTCGAGGCCGATACGCCGAGAGGGCCTTACAGGGAGCACAGCAGGGGACGCGTTACGCCCGAAGGCTGGAACTCGCTCGACGGAACGCTGCATGTGGACCGGAAGGGACGGCCATGAGTGGACGCAGATCGGCGACGGCACGATCGAAGCCGTCCGACTCAAAAAGGATTTGAGCGGCCCGTCGGGAAAACCGGTCACGCTGTTCAGGGCGTCCGAGGCGCCGTGGGTCCGCTCGCATGTCCCCGGAGAAAAGCTGTACGTCACCGACGGGCCATTCCTGCTGCGTAACAGCCGGGGCGAGCTGCTGATGCTTTGGTCGTCGTTCACCGACGAGGGCTATGCCATCGGGCTGGCTCGCTCGCGGAGCGGCGACATCGACGGACCGTGGGAGCAGTTTCCGCAGCCGATCTTTCGGCGCGACGGAGGGCACGGCATGATCCTGCGCACGCTCGACGGCAGGCTGCTGCTGAGCATCCACCAGCCCAACCGGACGCCCGACGAACGGACGAAGCTGTTCCCGCTGCGCGAAACGGCCGACGGAGGACTGGAGATCGCGGGGGACGCGCTCCCGTAAAACGAGCAAAAAACGAAAAGCAAACCGAACGATATGACACAGGAAGAACTCTTCAAGAAACTGGTCGCTCACAGCAAGGAGTATGGATTCATATTCCCGTCGAGCGAAATCTACGACGGCCTGAGCGCCGTATACGACTACGGACAGCTGGGCGTCGAGCTCAAGAACAATATCAAGCGCTACTGGTGGGACGCGATGACGAAGCTCAACGACAACATCGTGGGCATCGACTCGGCGATCTTCATGCATCCGCGCATCTGGGAAGCGTCGGGCCATGTGGGCGCGTTCAACGACCCGCTGATCGACAACCGCGATTCGAAGAAGCGCTACCGCGCGGACGTGCTGATCGAGGACTTCATCGCCAAGCAGGACGAAAAGATCGCCAAGGAGGTCGAGAAGGCCCGCAAGAAATTCGGCGACTCGTTCGACGAGGCCAAGTTTCTGGCGACCAATCCCCGCGTGGCCGAGCATAAGGCCAAGCGCGACGAGGCGCACGAGCGGATGGTGAAGGCCCTCAACGATAACGACCTCGACGAGCTGCGGCAGATCATCGTCGACAGCGGCATCGTCTGCCCGATCTCGGGCACGCGCAACTGGACCGAGGTGCGTCAGTTCAACCTGATGTTTGAAACGAAGATCGGCTCGGTCAGCGAAGGAGCCAACACGATCTACCTGCGTCCCGAAACGGCTCAGGGCATTTTCGTCAACTTCCTGAACGTGCAGAAGACCGGCCGGATGAAGATTCCGTTCGGCATCGCGCAGATCGGCAAGGCCT
>CABUJP010000139.1:0-5063 GCA_902491835.1 uncultured Alistipes sp.
TGATGGTCGTCGACTGCACGGCGCGCGGGCGTTCGGGCCACGCGGCGCGCGAGGAAGGCGACAACGCGATCTACAAGGCCATGCAGGACATCGAGTGGTTCCGGAGTTACCGTTTCCCGAAGGTGTCGGAACTGTTCGGGGCAGTCAAGATGACCGTTACGATCATTTCGGCCGGGACGCAGCACAACGTCGTGCCGGCCGAGTGCCGGTTCACGGTCGACATCCGCGTGACGGACCGCTACACGAACGAGGAAGTGCTGGACGAGATCCGCCGCCACGTCCGAAGCGAGGTCGCGCCCCGCTCGACCCGGCTCAAGCCGTCGAGTATCCCGCCGGCCCACCCGATCGTCCGGGCCGGACTGGCGTTGGGCCGCACGACCTACGGATCGCCCACGACGTCGGACCAGGCCCTGCTCGACATCCCGTCGCTGAAGCTGGGCGTAGGCGACAGCGCGCGGTCGCACAGCGCGGACGAATTCGTCGGTCTGAGCGAAATCCGCGAGGGAATCGATTTGTATATCCGGATGCTTTCCGCTATCTTGTAGGAAAATTCGGACCGCATTTCGGCGACCTGCATAGCGACTGAAAACGGATAGGAAAGCCGTCGTTCCCGGCCGATGCAGCTCGCCGCTCCTTCGCAGAGAGACGGACACGGCGGTCCGCACCGGAAATCGGCCCGGCGGTGGCCGGCAAGACTTCGGCCGGCGCATCGGCCCGGTTTCGGGGCATGAAAATCGCGCACGGGCATATCGGTGCACGGGGAAAGTACGCCGGGAACCGCTGTGCGCGCGACGGACGGACATCAAGCCGCCGTACCCGGGGAAGCGGCACGGCACATTCGACGAACGACAGAAAAAACGATACGGAAAATATGAAACTGTGGCAGAAAAGCAATGACGTCGACCGGGAGGTCGAGCGCTTTACGGTCGGACGAGACCGCGAAATGGACCTGTACCTGGCCGAAGCCGACGTGCTCGGCTCTCTGGCTCACACCCGCATGTTGCACGCGGTCGGGCTGCTCGGCAAAGAGGATCTGGACGCCGTACAACGCGGGCTCAAGACGATATACCGCGAAATCGCCGAAGGAAAATTCACGATCGAGGAAGGCGTCGAGGATGTTCACTCTCAGGTCGAGTTCCTGCTCACGCAGCGCGTGGGCGAGGCCGGCAAGAAGATTCACAGCGGCCGCTCGCGCAACGATCAGGTGCTGGTCGATCTGCGGATTTTCCTGCGCCGCCAACTACGCGAAATCGTCGGACAATGCGGCGAGCTGTTCGCCGTATTGCAGCAACTGTCCGAAAAGCACAAGGAGGTGCTGATGCCGGGCTATACGCACTGGCAGATCGCCATGCCGTCGTCGTTCGGTCTCTGGTTCGGAGCCTATGCGGAGAGCCTGGTCGACGACGCGGAAATGCTGCTGGCCGCCTACCGCATCTGCAACAAGAATCCGTTGGGATCGGCCGCCGGCTACGGTTCGTCGTTCCCGCTCGACCGGAAGATGACCACGCGGCTGCTGGGCTTCGACACGCTCGACTACAACGTGATCTATGCCCAGATGGGCCGCGGAAAGACCGAGCGCGTGACGGCTCAGGCCCTGTCGTCGGTCGCCGCGACGCTTGCGCGGCTGGCGATGGACAACACGATGTTCTTGAGCCAGAACTTCGATTTCATTTCATACCCGGCCGAACTGACCACCGGGTCGAGCATCATGCCGCACAAGAAGAATCCCGACGTCTGGGAATTGATCCGGGGCAAGTGCAACCTGCTTCAGGGACTGCCCAACCAGATCGCGATGATGACGACGAACCTGCCGCTGGGCTACAACCGCGACCTGCAACTGCTCAAGGAAGTGCTTTTCCCGGCGATCGCCGACCTGAGAAGCTGCCTGTCGATGGCAGCGTTCATGCTCGGCAACATCCGCGTGAAGGAGCATATTTTGGACGATCCGAAATACGACTACCTGTTCAGCGTCGAGACGGTCAACAATCTGGTCCTTTCGGGCGTGCCGTTCCGCGAAGCCTACCGCCGGGTGGGGCTCGACATCGAGCAGGGCCGGTTCAAGCCGCAGAGGCAAGTACACCATACGCACGAAGGCAGCATCGGCAATCCGTGCAACGACGAGATATCGGCGCTGATGCAGCAAACCGTCGAGCGGTTCGATTTCGGAAAGGTCGTCTCGGCCGAGGCCGACCTGGTCAAATAGCCCGCTCACGCCCCGCATGTCCGAGTATGCACATCCCTCGCTCGGGACGGTCCGGATCGTCCGCTCGGAGCGCGCCCGCAGGCTGACCCTCAGCGTCCGGGCCTCCGGCGAGATCAGGCTGACGATCCCGCGCGGCATGGACGAACGGGAAGCGCTGCGCTTTCTGAACGAGAAGCAGGCATGGGTCGAGCGCACGCGCGCCCGGCTCGCCGCGCGGCTACCGCACGAAACGATCGGAATGCCCTACTCCACCCGCAAGCATACGCTGAGGCTGGAGCCGTGCGCCTGCATCGCCGTAACGGCGCGGATCGACGGCGAACTGATCCGGGTACGCTACCCGGCCAGCATGAACTATGCCGACGAGCCGGTGCAGGAAGCGATCAAGCGGGGAATCGAGCAGGCGTGGAGAATCGAGGCGCAGCAATACCTGCCCGGACGCGTGGCCGAGCTGTGCCGCAAACTGGGATTCCGCTGCGGGAAGGTGACCGTCCGCAACAGCCGCACGCGCTGGGGCAGCTGCTCGTCGAGAAACGACCTCTCGCTGAGCCTCCATCTGATGAAACTGCCCGACCGGCTGATCGACTACATTCTGATCCATGAGCTGTGCCATACGCTGCACCGAAATCACGGCCCCGCTTTCCATGCCTTGCTCGATCGAATGACCGGGGGCGAACACAGGCTGCTGCAAAAGGAATTGAGAGGCTACTCGACCCGGTGGGGCCGATGACTCCTACGGCAGCCTCCGGACCTTTCTCCCGCACGGTCCCGAGAACCCTCCGGAAAAAGAAACCGGGAAAAGCTGCCCGGGCTATGTCTGCCCCTTGTCGTCGCAGTTTGCTTACCGAAACAAGCCTAAGTCGGAAGGAACAAAGGGATCGGGAAACGGCGGACAGTGATCTTTTTACGCGACCGCACGATTCATCGCATCCCCTACCGGCAGCGAAATCAGGTAACCGTTTAACATAGCCTATCCGCCGATCCGCGAAGTCCGACGAAAAGAGCGGCAGCCGGCATGCGTACCCAGTCGGTAACCCGCCGCGCCCCGTCTTCCGCAAGGCTTTGGCAGACAGTCCACGTCAGCAGCGGACCTTAACGATACATTTGCGGACCTCTCCGCTGCCGGTCAGCGGGGCATGGGCGTCCGACGGGAAGAAAACGGCCATCCCGCCGGGCCGAAGCGTCAGG
The DNA here is from genome assembly GCA_902491835.1 of uncultured Alistipes sp. Classification (GTDB taxonomy): domain Bacteria; phylum Bacteroidota; class Bacteroidia; order Bacteroidales; family Rikenellaceae; genus Alistipes_A. The sequence continues at coordinate 3,389 of CABUJP010000139.1, forward strand.
AAAGTGTCGGGACGGTCGTCATAGAACAGGATGTCGCGCCCGGCACAATAGGTTCCCCTCGGCGCCGTGCACGAAGCGACGCTTCTCCAGCCGTAGCCTTCCTCGCCGGAAAGCACGATCTGTATGTCCGCATAAAGGCGATGGGCCTCCAAAGGAGCCTCTGTCGCAAGGCGCAACGACGAGCGGGTCAGCGTCAGGAAAGCATCCTCGCCGGAAATTTCGTAGCGGCCGTCGGCCATCAGGTTCAGGTCGCTGCGCCGCAGGTATTCGGCTGCGCGCAGAAAAAGCGGATTCAAGGCGGCATAGCGGTCCAAGCGGGAAACGGTGTCGAGAATCATGACTTTCTTCGTTTTTATGAGCTCGGGGCTTCCCGAGGCAGTCAGAAGCGGCTACCGGCGCAGCTTCAGATCGACGATTACCGGATTGTGGTCGCTCCACAGAGGCTGCTCGCTGTCGTAGTCGACCGTCTCGAAATCGTCGGAATGGAACAGGTAGTCGATCCGGAAAACGCCCAGAAATCCCCGATAAGTGTAAATCATTCCACGGCCCTTGCGGGCGAACGCGTCCGTCAGATCGCCCCTCAGGCGGCGATAGGTGTAGGACATCGGCGTATCGTTGAAGTCGCCGCAGACGATCACCCTCGGCGTGCCGTCGTGAATGAAGCCGGCCACCGAGTCGGCCTGCGTCGCCCGAATCCTGAAATTGCGGACCAGCTTGCGCACGATTCCCTTGGCCCGGTCGTCGCGCGCCGAGTCGGGAACGGCCGACATGGCCCCGAGGAACTGCCGGTCGTCCTCGCTGATCTGCGTGCTCTGCATATGGTTATTGTAAACCCGAATCGTATCGCGGTGGACGATCACGTCGGCCCACATCGAGGAATTGGTCGAGCCCGGATAACGGATGCCCCCACGCGGAATCACGCGGTACTTGCTGAACAGGGCCAGTCCTCTCCCGTGCCGACGGTCGGCCGTGCTGTCGAGAAACAGCGCCCGGTATTTCCACTCCCCGAGCGCCGACTCGAGGCTGTCCAACGTATTGACTCGATTGTACTCGAACTCCTGCAAGCAGAAGATATCGGGATCGGTCTCGGCGATGAAGCGGACGATCCGCTGCATCTGATTCCCGCGCTTGCCGAGCGAATCCTTGCCGAAGAAACCCTCTACATTATAGCTCAGCACGCGCAGCGTTCCAGCCTCGCGGGTCTGCTCGTAGCGCCGGCTCAGCTCGGGACGGAAAAACTTGGAGACATGCCCCAGGCCGAGCAGCGCGGCAAACAAAAGCAGCAGGGCGACCGGTTTCCAGCGCATCGTCCAGTAAAGCGCCAGCACGACGTCGGCCACATAAAGAAACGGAGCCGCCAAGCCCAGAAAGGCGAACCACGCGGCCCGGTGAGGATCGACGTGAGGCGCCAGATAGGAAAGCATCAGCGCCGCCGCGACCAGAAGCGACAGCACGAGGACGAGCGCATCCGCCGTCGCAAGCAGAATGCCCGCACTCTTTTTCTCCTTATCGCGTACTCTCATGGCTCTCGTATGACCGCTCGTTCGTCGGAGGCTTCCGCCCGGCATCCTGCTTCCGGCAGTCGGACAGACAGCGATGCGTCGGCGTGCCCCTGTCTGTCTCCGGTCGCGCTAATAGTAAATCTTACCCGTTTTCTTCCAATAACGCAGCAACA
>CABUJP010000140.1:0-4895 GCA_902491835.1 uncultured Alistipes sp.
GGGCCGCGTCTTTTCCGACTTCGCAAGCCCGGGAAGCGACTTTTCCCGGAACAGGCCGACAGACGGACTTCTTGTATGAAAGACTCGCCCGCTTTTCGGGCGCACCTTTTTACTGTCGGACTCGGCTACCGCTTCCAAGTCGACCCTAAGAACAGATGCGCGAAATACAATCGCATGGCTCCGCAAAAGCATATCGGAGGAAGGTTTCTCCTCGGCGGCAGATTTACCAAAGCAGGAAAAAAGAGGACCTCGGGTTCCGGCCGACAGCGCGGCTTTCCCTCAAGGCACCGTTCGGAGCCCGAAGGTGCCGCCACAGGCCGTTTCCGTTCACGAGCGACGGAAACCTACGCACAGCGAAATACGGGCGTCCCGACAGAATCATCCATTCACAGGGCAGGACGAGGCAAGCGCGTACAGCCGACGGCAGCCGCCTGACGAATAAGGAAGTCACACCCCACAAGCCGCCGTTTTCGCAGCGCGTCCGGAATATTTACGATTTCTTTCCCTTCCTTTTCGGATTGGCGGGAAACCAGCCCTTGGCCACCCGCTCGCGCTGCTCGAACAGCTCTTTGATCGTCCATAGTGACGAAAAGGCGAACACCCCCGCCAACGCGGCCAGAAGCACGTTGTCGGTCAGCAGCGAAACGGCGATACCGCCCAAGCCGAGCAATAGAAAGACCCACCAGCATCGCGTTCCCCAATGGTACTCCGCCTTGACGACGACCGGATGGAACAAGCCGATAATCAGAAACGTACAGACGCCTATAAGCAAGCCCAGCAGGCGATATTCGATCAGAAACTCCATCATCTTTCAGTCGTTTTCATATCCTCATGCAGAAACCGGGCCGCCCGCATGCTGCCGGGTTCCTCCGAAAATCGTTCTGCGGACCGCTCACGCCCACGCGGCGACGGAGGATTTCCGGCAAATGCCGGCGCCAACAGCCGGTGGAGCCGGTCCGACCCGATTATGTCCCGGGCTCCCAGCGCCGTCGATCGAGGCAAGCCGGGAACGACGGACCGACATCCGGAACGCTTCCGTGCTCTTTTCGGGCCGGCCCCGAGAAGAGCGTCGGTCAGAAAAAACGGCGGGCACGGACGAAGCAAGCCGAACGCGCTACAGATTCCTTTTCACAAACTCGATGCAGCGCTCCATCAGGTGATGGCGCGACGGACCCATTCCGTGATTCCGGTCAGGATAGACGTAGAGCTCGAAAGGCTTGTCGTACTCGACGAGCTTGGTAATCATCTCGTAGGTGTTCTGGATATGCACGTTGTCGTCGCCCGTACCGTGCGCGATCAGCAGCTTGCCCTTCAGGCGATCGGCGAAATGAATCGGCGAGTTGTCGTCGTATCCCGACGGGTTATCCTGAGGCAGGCCGTTGTAGATTTCGGTATAAATCGTATCGTAGAACCTCCATGACGTGACGGGAGCGACGGCGATCGCGGCACGGAACACGTCGTTGCCCTTCAGAATGCAGTTCAGCGCCATGAAGCCGCCGTAGCTCCAGCCGTAGATACCGATGCGGTCCGGATCGACGTAAGGCAGCGAGGCGAGGTAGCGGGCGGCCTCGATCTGGTCGACCGTCTCGTATTTTCCCAACTCGCCGTAGGTGCACTTCTTGAACTCCTCGCCGCGGAAACCCGTTCCGCGCCCGTCGACGCAGGCTACGATATATCCCTGCTGCACGAGCACGTCTTCCCAGCCGATCGTCCAGCGGTCGGCCGCCTGCTGCGAGCCGGGGCCGCTGTACTGAGTCATCAGCACCGGATACCGGCGCGACGAGTCGAAATCGCTCGGACGAACCATGTAGCCGTTCAGCTCCACACCCTCGGAAGTGGCGAACCGGAAAAACTCCTTGACGGGCACCTGCAACTCGTCGAGCTTGGCCCGCAGCGCCGCATTGTCCTCCAGCGTGCGCACCAGCCGTCCGTCCGAGCGGTGCAGCGTCACCCGGTTGGGCGTCCGCACGTTCGAGAAATAACTGATGAAATAGCGGAATCCGCGCGAAGGGGCGATCCGGTACGTCCCGTCGCCGCCGGTCAGCCGCCGCTTGCCGCGGCCGTCGAGCCGGACGGTGTACAGGTCGCGCCGCAGCGGCGACGTCTCGGTAGAGAGATAATACACCCGGTCGCCCTCGACGCCGAGCAGCTCGGTCACTTCCCACTCGCCCGACGTGATCCGGCCGAGCGACCCTTCCGAAACGCTGTATAAGTAAAGGTGCATGAATCCGTCCCGCTCGCTGCGGACGACGAAGCGGTCGCCGTCGGGAAGAAACGTCACGGTCCGCCCGTCTACCCGCTCGACATAGCGGTCGTTACGCTCGTCGTACACGACGCGGGACGCTCCCGACGAATCGCACAGCAGTACCTCGAAATGATTTTGCAGACGGTTCAGCCGATAAAAGCCCAACTGTCCCGTCGGAGTCCAGAACAGACGGGGAATGTACTGGTCGGTCTGCTCCCCCGTATCCATCCGTACCGTACTCCCGTCCGCCGCGTCGCAGCAGTAAAGCTCCACGACCGAGTTCTGCTCGCCGGCCTTCGGATACTTGAACGTATAGTTCTCGGGATAGAGCCCGCCGGCGAAGCGGTTCATATTATATTGCTTCACGCGGCTCTCGTCGAACCGCAGGTAGGCAATCTTCCTGCTGTCGGGCGACCAGGCGAACGCCCGCGCGAACGAAAACTCCTCCTCGTAGACCCAATCGGGCAAGCCGTTGATAATATGGTTGCCGCTCCGACCCGGCAGCCGGATCGGCGACGAACAGGTTGCCTCCGCGCACGAAAGCCACCCGGTTGCCGTCGGGCGAGAACTGCGCCTGCTGCTGGGGTCCTCCCTGCGAAAGCCGCCGCAGCGATCCGTCCCGCCTGTCGTAGATCCAGTACTCGGCGGTAAACGAATGCCGGTAGATCGGCTCGACGCTCGTGGTCAGCAGCAACCGCCTTTCGTCCGCGCTCAGGGCGTAATCCGTAAACTCGATCCGAGGCTCGACGACCGACGCATCGAACAGAACGCCCGCCGGCTCGCCGGTGCGGTACGAGAAACACAGCACGCGGCCGTCGCTCATCGTCGTGTAGCGCTCGCCGTCGGAGAGGCTGCGCACGCCGCTCACGGTCTTCTGCTCGAACGTTCCGTCGCGCAGGGCGGAGTAATCGAAAGCGGGTTGCGCAGAAACGGTCATCGTACTCAAGGTGCAAAGTGCAAAAAAAACGGTCAGTAAATCTCGCATGATATCTTCATTAGTTCAGGTTCGGCCGGCGACGATCGCTCAGCAGGCTTTCAGACTCAAGTCCAAACTCTTGATCTGATGCGTCAACGCACCGACCGAAATATAGTCGACGCCGCAGGCGGCGTACTCGCGCAGGTTGTCGAGCGTGATGCCGCCCGAGGACTCGATCTCGCAGCGGCCCGCGATCAGATCGACGGCCTCGCGCGTGAGTTCGGGCGTGAAATTGTCGAGCATGATGCGGTCGACGCCGCCGAGGCGGAGCACCTCGCGAACATCGTCCAGCGAACGCACCTCGACCTCGATCGGGATCCGCTTACCCTTGGCTTCGAGGTAGGCTTTCGTCTTTTCGACGGCCGCCGCGATGCCGCCCGCGAAATCGATGTGGTTGTCTTTCAGAATCACCATGTCGAACAGGCCCATGCGGTGATTCTCGCCCCCGCCCAGCTTGACCGCCATTTTGTCCAGCACGCGCATGCCGGGCGTCGTCTTGCGCGTATCCAGAACGCGGGTCTTCAGACCTTTCAGCTCCTTCACGTAGCGCGCGGTTTGCGTCGCCACGCCGCTCATGCGCTGCATGACGTTGAGCAGAATACGCTCGGCCTGCAGCAGCGAGACCACGCGGCCTTCGACGTAAAAAGCGACATCGCCCGGCCGCACATGCGCGCCGTCCTCGATCCGCTTGTCGAACGCCACGTCCGGATCGAGCCGGCGGAGCACCATCTCGGCCACCTCGACTCCGGCCAGAACGCCCTCCTGCTTGACGAGCAACTTCATGCGCCCCCGCTCGTCGGGAGGGATGCACGCGAGCGACGAATGGTCGCCGTCGCCTATATCCTCGCGAATAGCCAGTTCGATCAGATCGTTCGCAAAAGGTATATACTCCGGTTTCATACTTTCTTTCCAATTTTTACCGTTCGTGCATACGAATGTCGCAAAGTTACAAAAAACCGGGGATTTCGTCGCGACAGTACGCCGGATGGAGAAAAAAGGATACAAGATTTTCACGCTTTTTTGTAAAAATTTCTACCTTTGCCACATAAAATTAACACGACGATATTTCCGAGAGGTTAGTCGTAGTGTTCTTTATGCAAGTAAGCAGCTGTATATCACACGAATGACACACCGAATACCGGATTGAGCGTCATAGGGCGCATGGTAAAAAGGCGTTCAAAAACGAAAACATTTGCTTATTTTGCGAAAATCGAAGAGGAGCACGAAGAAAAAACGAAAACCATGAAAGATCTCAGAAGCGGCACTACGACGCAGGGGCGCAAAATGGCCGGGGCGAGGAGCCTATGGCGGGCGAACGGAATGAAAGACGAACAGATGGGCCAGCCGGTGATCGCCGTCGTCAACTCGTTTACGCAGTTCGTGCCCGGGCATGTGCACCTTCACGAGATCGGACAGCAGGTCAAGCAATGGATCGAGCGCGAGGGCTGCTTCGCCGCCGAGTTCAATACGATCGCCATCGACGACGGCATCGCCATGGGTCACGACGGCATGCTCTACTCGCTGCCGTCGCGCGACCTGATCGCCGACAGCGTCGAGTACATGTGCAACGCGCACAAGGTGGACGCGATGATCTGCATATCGAACTGCGACAAGATCACCCCGGGCATGCTGATGGCCGCCATGCGGCTGAACATACCGACCGTCTTCGTCTCG
>CABUJP010000141.1:0-4880 GCA_902491835.1 uncultured Alistipes sp.
ACTTGTGCTACGCCTCCGGTCGAGAGCAGCCGGGGGCGGATCGTCCAGTCGGCCAGTGTCCGCAGCTCTTCGAGCGAGGTGCTGTCCGAGGTCAGGCCGATAATCATCAGCTCGCCCAGAATGGACGACTGCGGTCCGAGCGTCGGCGTCCCGACGTTGTTCGGAAGCGTCTCGCTCAGCGCGGCCAGCTTTTCGGATACGATCTGGCGGGCCAGGTAGATGTCGGTTCCCCAGTCGAACTCGACCCATACGACCGAGAAGCCGGAGGTCGAGCTTGAGCGGACGCGACGCACGTCGGTCGCTCCGTTCACGGCCGTCTCGATCGGGAAGGTCACGGTCCGCTCGACTTCTTCGGCCGCCATGCCGCTCGCCTCGGTCATCACGACGACCGTCGGCGCGTTCAGGTCCGGGAAGACGTCTACTTCCATTTTGCGGGCCGTGTACGTGCCTGCGACGAGCAGCACGACGCCCGCGATCATTACCAACATCCGGTTGCGTAATGAGAATTCGATGATTCGGTTCAGCATGTCCGGACGGTTCTAATGGGAATGGGTGTGGCCGGGTATGGCGCCCGAGAACGAGGCCATCTTGACTTGGGCGACTCCCCGGCTGACGATCGTCTCGCCGGACGAGAGGCCTTCGAGGATTTGCACCCGGGTGCCGTCGGACGCGCCCAGCTTGACTTCCCTTTTGACGTATGTTTCCGGATCGAGCTGCACGAAGACCGAGTAGACGCCCTGGTCTTCCGTTACGGCGCTGAGCGGAACGGCCAGCGTTTCGGGCCGGGGCGCCGAGAGCAGAAAGACCTCGACGAAAGAGCCGGGGATCACCTCTCCGCCGTTGTTGAACTCGAACGTGACGGGAATGTAGGCCGACGTCCCGTCCGAGCCCTTGCCGACTGACAGCAGCCGTCCGCCCATCTCGGCGAGCGAGTAGACGCGGCCGTCGTAAGGCGTTTCGAAATTGGCGCTCGTCACGGCACGCAGTCTGCCCGCGTATTTCTGCGACACTTCCGCTCTCAGTACGAGCTTGCGGTTCTGCGAAACGGTCGCAAGCGATTGGCCTACCGTGACGTAATCTCCTTCGCCGACCGACAGGCTCTTGACGAAGCCGCCGATGGGAGCCGTGGCGCGAGTTCCCTTGGCCGACGATTTGCTCGCGAGCGCGTCATAGGCCGTCTTGGCGTTTTCATATGCCAGCCGGGCTTGCTCGTACTCACTCTGCGTGATGATTCGGTCGCCGATCAGCTTTTCGGCTCGCCGGAAAGCGGTTTCCGCCTGCATGTATGCCGAGCGTATGCGCTGCTCGTAGTCGCCTTCGGCGATTTCCTTCGACGAGATGGTGAAAAGGGTCTCGCCCCGGGATACGGCCGCTCCGTCCGAGAGTTTCTTGTCCGCGAACGAGACGATGCCGCTGACGGGCGCCGCTACGGCGGCCTCGTCACCTTGCGCTGCCAGAATCCGGCCGCTCGTCTCGATCACGTCGCGGAACGGGGCGGGCTCGACGGTCAGCAGCTCGAAATCGGTGCGCGCGGCCTGTTCTTTCGTAAACGCGATTTCGCCGGCATGATCGTGCTCCTTTTCCTCATGGTCGTGGCCCGTGTGATTCTCGCTGGCATGATCGTGCCCTTCCGATTCGCGATCGTGGAGTTCGGTTCCGTGGTCGCGCGCTTCGGCTTCACGGGAACTTCCCTGTCCGTCCGAGCCGGAGTGTCCGCAACCCGCCATGAGCGCTGCGGACAGTATGCTGGTTATCAATAATCTGTTCATTGTTTGGAAGTTAGATGTAATATACGGATGTAGTACGACTTTTCATCGGCGGATAAAAAGTCCGTTTCCCTGAAAGAGAAACAGTCGGGTTAGGCCGGGAAAACGGGAGGAGCCCGTAACGAGAGCGAATGCCCGTTACCATGCGAGACGAAGGGCTCCGTGAAAGGCGGATAGGAAAGCCGCAGGCCCGAATCTTCCAGACCGGCGAATGCACGGAAGAAGGCAATCGCGAAAATGTCGGGAGCGATAGACGGGATCGGTTCGCTATGCGACTGATCGTCCCGGCCTGACATGACGAAAATCTGATGGCAGTTATCGACGTCCTGACTGCGGGCGTGCGTCGGATCGGCGCATCGGTCGCATGCCTGCGACGTCGCGAAGCAGATGCTGTATCCGTGATGGTGGTGGTGATGGGGGACAGCCAGCAAGGCCAGCATCAGCATGCCGGTCACGATCAGTATGGCTTTTGCCGCTTTTCCCCTCATGGTACGCCTGTGGATAACACGTTTTTGCAAAAGTAGGAAATTTCTCCGGAATCGGAAAATTTGCTACTTTTGTCAATATTGAAACGTCGCATTCATCCGGAACGTATATGGCGTGGTTTTATCTGATTTTAGGCGGCTTTTTCGAAATGGGCTGGACGGTAGGACTGAAGCTTTCCCAGTCCATGCAGCCTCGGTGGCTTTATATCGCGATGGCCGTGCTGTCGATGAGCCTGAGTCTGTTTTTGCTCTACCTGGCGCAGCGAACGATCGCCATAGGCACTTCCTATGTGGTTTGGACCGGGATCGGCGCCGTTTCGACGCTGCTCATAGGCATTCTTTTTTTCGGGGACTCGGCCGGCTTGTGGCGTCTTTTTTCGGCCGCGTTGATTATCGGCGGCGTAGTCGGGCTGAAGTTGACAGCCTGAGGGAGTTTACCGTCTTTTCTCCGATTCCAGTGTGATGACCGTGATCGAGGGGTTCGTCCCGATGCGCATCGGGTACATCACGTATCCCATTCCGTCGTTAATGTACAGGTGTTTGCCGTTTTCCGAGTACAGTCCGCTCCAGCGCTCGTAGAGGAATTTGGCGGGCGACCAGCTCCACGGGCCGAGCGTCAGCTTGAACTGCATAGCGTGCACATGGCCCGAAAGGGTCAGATCGGGGTCTCCGGCCGAGCGCGCTTCGTCCCACTGCTCGGGCGTGTGGGCGAGCAATAGATTGTATGTGTCGCGGGGAACGTTCCGGAATACTTCCTGCATGTCGCATCCGGCCATGCCCGTGTCGCGTCCGTGATTGGTCCCGGTTTCAGGAAAGTTGACACCCGTGACTATGATGCTGTCCGCGCTCCGGCGGATCGGGGCCGACTCGTTGACCAGGGGCCTCCACCCCATCGCCCGCTGCTTGGAGAGCAGTTCCTCTACGCTTTGGCGGGGCGTGAAGTCCTCTTTCGGTCGCATGTAGAAACCCAGATCGTGGTTGCCGAGAACCGAATAGACTCCGTCCCGGCCGTGCAGGGTCGAGAGTATGCTCATCACCCGGTCGTCCAGCTCGTGCGAATCGATGTTGACCAGATCGCCCGCGTTGACGATCAGATCGGGATGTTCGCGGTTGATCAGGGCGACCATCCGCCGGATCAGGCGGTGGTTCCGGGGTTGCGTTCCGGTGTGCAGGTCGGTGAACAGGGCGATGCGGTAGCCGTCGAAAGCGGCGGGGAGCTTGTCCGAGCGCAATGCGATCCGATGGACGTCTATGTGCGTGCGGCCGAAAGTAGCGCCCCAGATCAGAACGAACAGCGTCAGGGCCGCGGCAGCCAGTCCGATGCGCGAAAAGATACGCGAGGGACGCTTTCGCAGTCGGGAAACCGGATAGTCGATCCATGCCAGGGCCACATAGACGATCTTGGGGACGATGCTTGCGAAAAAGAGCCAGATGACCCACATGATCAGCCGCATGTACTGTTCCGACTCGGCCTCCGAGGTGCGGCGGTAGAGCGCCAGTGCGGCTACGATCATCGCATCGATCGCGATCGATGCGATGAGATATGTCCGCCGGAGCGCTCGGCGGGCGGGGTACTTTCGGGCCAGCCGGCGGAATAGCAGCCAGTCGAGCGAGACGGATACGACGGCCAGGACAAGGATGAAATACGTGAGCATGCGAAGGTGGATTTCGGTTCTACGCCTCGGCAAATATACGGTTTTTCGATCAGTATATTGTGCAGGGGCGCTAAGCGTTAAGTCGTAATTTTCACGGATTCTTTCTCCGCGCGGTTTCCGTTTCGTCCTGTTTTGCTATTTTCGCGCGTCGTAAGAGTTCATAAAAAATAATTGCGCATGACACGTTTTTTCTCCCGATTTCGCAACGAGGACTGGATGGCCACGCTGATCGGTTTGGCTCTGACCGTTCTGATCCTCGCGCTGCCGTCGTTCGTTCCCCGTTTCCCCGCCTCTTTGACCACGCCCGGCGCATGGGTTGCCTTGGGCGGCATGTTTCTGCTGACGCTGGTAGGTTCGATGCTCGGTCTGATTTCTTTGGGCGTAGCCGTCAGGCGATTCGTCGTTGCTTTTGCGGCCGTATTCGCTTTGGCTGCCTTGGCCCAGACGGTCTCGGCTTGGAATCCCGTCAAGACGCTGGGGCTCGAATCGGTTTTCTTTTCCGTCCTGTTCGGTCTGCTGATCCGCAATACGGTCGGCCTGCCTCGATGGCTCGAACCGGCCGTGCGCAGCGAGTATTTCATCAAAATCGGACTGGTGTTGCTCGGTACGTCCGTGCTGTTCGGCGAGATCATGGAAGCCGGCTTTTTCGGGATCACCCAAAGCGTCGTAGTGGTTTTCTCGGTCTGGTATTTCACGTTCTGGTTGGCTTCCAGAATGAAACTGGACAAGGAGATGGGCGTTATGCTGGCCAGCGCGGTGTCGATCTGCGGCGTTTCGGCCGCCATCGCCACCTGCGGGGCGATCAAGGGCGACTCGCGGAAGCTATCGTTCGTCGTTTCGCTCGTGCTGGTCGTGGCCGTGCCGATGATGTACCTGATGCCCTGGCTCGCGCGGTCGCTCGGCCTGTCGCAGGAGGTGGCCGGAGCATGGATGGGCGGTACGATCGATACGACCGGCGCCGTCGTCGCCTCGGG
>CABUJP010000142.1:0-4806 GCA_902491835.1 uncultured Alistipes sp.
CGTCCAGACGGCGCACGTTGATATAAGCGCGGACCGCGTCGTCGGGTTCGATCTGGATCACGTTCTGGATCGCGCGGCCCTTCGAGGCGCGCGTCCCTTCCGGGATCGCGTACACCTTCAGCCAGTAACAACGGCCCTTTTCGGTGAAGAAAAGCATCGTATTGTGCATCGTCGTCACATAGATGTGCTCGATGAAATCCTCGTCACGCGTCGAGCAGCCCTTCATTCCGACGCCCCCGCGATTCTGCGTGCGGTACTCCGTGAGCGGCGTCCGCTTGATGTAGCCCATGTGCGAAATGGTGATGACCATCTCGTCGTCGGCGTAAAAATCCTCCGGATTGAACTCCTCGGCGCTCAATACGATCTCGGTACGGCGCTCGTCACCGTACTTCTGCTTGATCTCCAGCAGCTCGTCCTTGATAATCTTCATCTGCAGCGGCTCGCTCTCAAGCACCTCTTTATAATAGGCGATCTGCTTGCACAGTTCGTCGTACTCGTTCTTCAGCTTGTCGCGCTCGAGTCCGGTCAGGGCCCTCAGGCGCATGTCGATGATCGCAGCAGCCTGCGCCTCGGTCAGCGAGAAGCGCTCGATCAGCGCGATCTTGGCCGCGTCGGGACTCTGCGAACTGCGGATGATGCGGATCACCTCGTCGATATGATCGACCGCGATGAGCAGACCCTCCAGAATATGAGCCCGTTTCTCGGCCTGAGCCAGATCGTAGCGCGTGCGTCGCACGACCACGTCGTGGCGATGCTCGACGAAATGGCGGATCAGGTCGCGCAGCGTCAGCAGCATCGGGCGGCCGTCGACCAACGCGATGTTGTTGACCGGGAAGGAGGTCTGCATCGGGGTCAGCTTGAACAGATTGTTCAGCACGACGCTGGCCACCGCGTCATGCTTGAGGATCATTACGATACGCATGCCGCTGCGGTCGCTCTCGTCGTTGATATAGGCGATGCCCTCGATCTTCTTGTCGTTGATCAGGTCGGCGATCTTGCGGATCATCTCGGCCTTGTTGACCATATAGGGAATCTCGGTCACGACGATGCACTCGCGCCCCGTGAACGTATGTTCGATCTCTGTCTTGGCGCGCATCACGATGCGTCCGCGGCCCGTCTCGTAAGCCTCCCGCACTCCCTCGTAGCCGTAGATGATGCCTCCGGTAGGAAAGTCGGGCGCCTTTACGTACTTGAGCAGCTCGGACGTCTCGACCTGATGGTCGTCGATATAGGCGCACGTAGCGTCGATCACTTCCGAAAGATTGTGCGGCGGCATGTTGGTCGCCATGCCGACGGCAATACCCGACGCGCCGTTGACCAGCAACAGCGGAATCTTCGTCGGCAGGACCGTAGGCTCGGGAATCGTCTCGTCGAAATTCGGACGGAAATCGACCGTATCCTTGTCGATGTCGGCCATCACCTCGTCGGCGATCTTGCGCATACGGGCCTCGGTGTAACGCATGGCGGCCGGACCGTCGCCGTCGACCGAACCGAAGTTGCCCTGCCCGTCCACCAGCTGATAGCGCAGGCTCCACTCCTGCGCCATGCGCACCATGGCCTCGTATACGGACGAGTCGCCGTGCGGGTGGAACTTACCGAGCACGTCGCCGACGATACGGGCCGACTTGCGGTGAGGCTTGTCGGAATAGAGGTTCAGTTCGTTACTCATGTCGTAGAGGATCCGGCGATGCACCGGCTTGAGGCCGTCCCTCACGTCGGGCAGCGCGCGGGAGACGATCACCGACATCGAATAGTCGATGTAGGCGGTTTTCATCTCCTCCTCGATATTGATCTGAATGATTCTTCCTTCTTCTGATGCTTCTGCCATAATTCAACTTTTGTCATCCGTGTACGGACCGTCCCGCGGAAATTCTTTCCGAAGAGACAGGGAAAGCCGTTTTATCGGCATTTCGGTCGCTTCCCGGTAAAACGAGCCGCTCCAAACGGTCCGCTAATTTACTCTTTTTTTGGCTAACCGCAAAATTACCCCCTGAAAACGCGTTTTAACGCCATTTTACGCGATTCGCTTCCCGCGCGAGCCGGGATGCAACGGAAAACAGTCTCTTATTCGGCTGAAAAACGGCCGAAAAACGGCCGAAAAACGAATGGTCCGAAGGAAAAATTCGCTAACTTTATCAGACAAGTCCTGCTCTAGCGATGAAATATTTCCTATTGATATGGATGCTCTGCCCGCTCGCTTCGTTGCATGCCGCCGGTCCCGGCATCCGCATCGCGTGCTACAATGCCGAGTCGCTGCACGACACGATCCCCGACCGGCTGATCGACGACGGCGACTACACGCCGCGAGGCGCCCGGCAATGGAACAGCGAGCGCTACCGACTCAAAATCGGACACATCGCCCGGGTGATCGACGAGCTGGACGCCGACCTGCTGCTGCTGACCGAAATCGAGAACGAGAGCGTTCTCAGGGACCTGATGCTCGCAACTTCCTCCGACTACAACTACATTCACCGCCATACGTCCGACAGGCGCGGCATGGATATCGCGCTGCTGTACCGCGGAAGCCTGTTTTTTCCCGGGCGCGTTCGCCAAATCGCCGGGCCGGGACTTTCCCGCGAGCTGCTCGTCGTCGACGGACTGCTCGACGGAGAACCGCTGACGCTGATCGGCGCCCACCTGCCCTCGCAACTGAACCGCGCCTCGTATCGGCTTCGGGCGCTCGGAACGCTCCGGAAAGCCGTCGATTCGATCCTGCGCCGCGATCCCGGCCACAAGCTACTGGTGCTGGGCGATATGAACTGCACGCCCCAGTCGGCGGAAGCCAGCCGGGAACTGGGTATACGCGATCCGGCCGACACGGTCCGAGAGGGAACGGACAAGCGCGTTCCGCTCTACACTCCGCTGCTAGGGCCGAGCCGCCGGGGCTTCGGCAGCTACGCCTACCGTGACAGGCGTTTCCTATACGACTGGATCGCGGCGAGCCCGGCCGCGACGCGCGGCCCCGGGCTGCGGCTAAGTCACGGCGGGGTCTTCGTGCGCGACTGGATGCTCCACTCTTCCGGCCCGTTCAAAGGGTATCCGCTGCGCACTTTCCGCTCGCGCAAATACCTCGGCGGCTACAGCGATCACCTGCCCGTATACATCGAGATGGAAAGGCCGAAACCGAAATAGAACGAGACGCCAGGAGACAACGCGCGGAGACCCTTGCATGTTCTAAAAAAAAAACGTACTTTTGTGGACTTTCACGCGACCCGTAAAGAATTTAGTAAGAGAATATTAATTGTTAAAAATATTTATTAATCACACATCATTCTTAATTCAGGAAAAGATGCCAAACGTTAAAAGAGTCTATACCTTCGGCAACAAGCAGGCGGAAGGTAACGGAAAGATGAGGGAGCTGCTCGGCGGAAAGGGAGCCAACCTCGCGGAAATGAACCTGGTGGGAATACCTGTTCCTCCGGGATTTACGATCACCACCGAAGTCTGCACCGAATACTACCAGCACGGCAAGGACGAGATCATCAAGATGATCAAGCCCGAGGTCGAGGCCGCCATGAAAGGCGTCGAGCAGAACATGGGCATGGAGTTTGGCAGCAGTAGCAACCCGCTTCTTCTGTCGGTCCGCTCGGGAGCCCGCGCGTCGATGCCGGGTATGATGGACACGATCCTGAACCTCGGACTGAACGACGAGGCCGTCGAAGGATTGGCCAAGAAAACCGGCAACGCGCGCTTCGCTTGGGACTCGTACCGCCGCTTCGTGCAGATGTACGGGGACGTCGTGCTGGACATGAAGCCGCAGAGCAAGGAGGACGTCGATCCGTTCGAGGAGATCATCGACGCGATCAAGGAAGAGAAGAAAGTCAAGAACGATACCGAGCTGACGACCGACGACCTGAAGGAACTGGTCGTACGCTTCAAAGCCGCGATCAAGAAAAACACGGGCAAGGAGTTCCCGACCAATCCGTGGGAACAGCTCTGGGGCGCTATCTGCGCCGTATTCAGCAGCTGGATGAACGAGCGCGCCATCCTGTACCGCAAGCTGAACAACATCCCCGCCGAATGGGGAACGGCCGTGAACGTACAGGCGATGGTGTTCGGTAACATGGGCGAGACGTCGGCTACGGGCGTGGCCTTCACGCGCGACGCCGCTACGGGCGAGGATATTTTCAACGGCGAGTACCTCGTCAACGCTCAGGGCGAGGACGTGGTAGCCGGTATCCGCACGCCGCAGGAGATCACCATCGAGGGCTCGCGCCGCTGGGCCGAGCTGCAGGGTATTTCCGAAAGCGAGCGGGCGCTCAAGTACCCGTCGCTCGAAGAGGTGATGCCTGCCGCCTACAAGGAGCTGAACGAAATCCAGCAGCATCTCGAAGATTACTTCAAGGATATGCAGGACCTCGAGTTCACAATCCAGAACGGCAAGCTGTGGATGCTCCAGACGCGTAACGGCAAGCGCACCGGCGCCGCGATGGTCCGCATCGCGATGGAGATGCTCCGTCAGGGCGTGATCGACGCTCCGACCGCCGTACTGCGCGTAGAGCCCGAGAAGCTCGACGAGCTGCTGCACCCGGTATTCGACAAGAACGCGATCAAAAAGGCCAACATCATCGCCAAGGGCCTGCCCGCCTCTCCGGGAGCCGCTACGGGCCAAATCGTCTTTTTCGCCGACGAGGCCGAGAAATGGGCTGCCGAGGGCAAGCAGACGATTCTCGTCCGCATCGAAACCTCGCCCGAGGACCTCAAGGGCATGAACTCGGCCAACGGTATCCTGACCGCGCGCGGCGGCATGACCTCGCACGCGGCCGTTGTGGCACGTGGCATGGGCAAATGCTGCGTATCGGGCGC
>CABUJP010000143.1:0-4733 GCA_902491835.1 uncultured Alistipes sp.
GCTCGATACGGTGATCGGCATCGCCGCTTCCGGCACGACGCCCTATGTGGTCGGCGCGCTTCGCCGGGCCCGGGAACACGGCGTTTTGACGGCCTGTATCACGAGCAACCCCGGCTCGCCTTTGGCTGCCGAGGCCGATATTCCGATCGAGATGGTCGTCGGGCCCGAGTTCGTGACGGGCAGCTCGCGGATGAAATCGGGAACCGGGCAGAAGATGATCTGCAACATGATTACGACGGCGACGATGATTCGTCTGGGTCGGGTGCGCGGCAACCGCATGGTGAACATGCAGCTCTCGAACGACAAGCTGATCGATCGCGGTACGCGCATGGTCGCCGACGAGCTGGGGATCGGCTACGAGCAGGCCCGGGGTCTGTTGCTGCTGCACGGCTCCGCTTCGAAAGCGATCGAGGCGGGGCGCGACGGCAAGGTGCCGGAGCGGGGAACCGGCGTATAGCCTCCGGCATGCTCGGCTCGATCGTGGAAAAATGGCGGGCGGCCGGCTTTTTGCAGGGCGATAGCCGGTAATTTCTGTGCCGAGCCCTCGCTTGCCGCCCGTATTCGACAACGGTTCATGTCGATTGCGGCCATCCTGTTCGATGGTGGCGGAGCGGTTTTTAGCCCTGCCAGCGATTTTGCCCTGTCTTGCCGCTTTAGAGCGGGACGACGCCGAGGCCGGGCCGGTCGGGCAGCGTGATGTGGCCGTCGACGATCTTCATGCCGTCGAACCGGTCGTTCGAGATCAGCAGATTACCGTCCAGGTCGGCCCAGTCCATCATCGGCGAGAGCTGCGCGGCGGCCGAGACGGCGCAGGAGGTTTCGGTCATGCAGCCGATCATCGTCTTCATGCCGAGCGCCCGGGCCAGAATAGCCATCCGGTAAGCTTCCCTCAAGCCGGTGCTTTTCATCAGCTTGATATTGATGCCGTCGTAGACTCCCTCGGCGCGCTTGACGTCCGGAAGACGTTGCAGGAACTCGTCGGCGATGATCGGCAGCGGGCTCCGCTCGCGCAGCCAGGCCGTCTCGTCGATCATCTCCTTGGGCAGCGGCTGCTCGACGAACAACGTATTGCGCTCGGCGAGCCAGCAGATCGTTTCGAGCGCCCGCTCCTTATCGGTCCATCCCTGATTGGCGTCGACGCAGAGCGGCTTGTCGGTCGCCGAGCGGATGACCTCGACGAGCTCGCGGTCACCCTCGACGCCCATTTTGACCTTGATCACGTTGTAGGGAGCCGTTTCCTCGACTTTTTGCCGGACGACCTCGGCCGTGTCGATGCCGATCGTGAACGAGGTGTCGGGTGCCTTTTCGGGCGACAGACCCCATATCTTGTACCACGGTTGTCCGAGCAGCTTGCCGACCAGATCGTGCAGCGCCAGATCGATCGAGGCCTTGGCCGCCCGGTTATCGGGGGCGGCTCGGTCGACGTAGTCGAGAATCTCGTCCATGCGGAACGGGTCCGTGAACTGGCTCAGGTCGAGCGAGCCCAAAAAGCGGCAGACCGACTCCTGCGTCTCGCCCAGATAGGGAGGCATCGATGCCTCGCCGTAGCCCGTTATGCCGTCGTATTCGAGCGTGACCTGCACGTCGGGCGTGTGCGTGCGGGTGTTGACCGCGACCGTGAACGGATGGATCAGCTTCAGGTCGTAGGGCTCGAAGGCGAGACTCAGCCTGCCGCTGCGTCGCTCGGGCCGTTTGTGCGGCGAGCGGGCGGCGGCGCGCAGCGCGACGGAAGGGACCGATGCCGCGATCAGGCCGGCGGCCGCCGTCTTGAGAAATTCTTTTCTGTCCATATCGGGTTCGGATGAGTCGTTATCGGATGTCGAAATACCATGGATGCGACCGGACCGCCGTGATGCCGGGCGTTCCGATCCGGGTTCCGATTCGGCTGATCGACAGGCAGCTCATCGGCAGATAGTCGTCGGCCGACGGGTCCAGACTGTTGATCTTGACGCGTCCGGCCGAGTGGATGAAGCGCCCTTCGCCGAGATACATCGCCACGTGGGTCACCCGTCCGCTGGCCGGATTGCCGAAGAAGATCAGATCGCCCTTGCGGCACCGGGGCCATTCCGACGGGGCGAGTCGCTCGCCCGTGAGCGCTTGCTGCGACGCGTCGCGGGCGATGACGACGCCGCCTGCGAAGTAGGCCGTCTTCACCATGCCCGAGCAGTCGACTCCCTTGACCGACGTGCCTCCCCACAGGTAGGGGACTCCCGTCATCTGTCGCGCCGTCCGTTCCAGCCCGTCCGGATCGAGCGGACGAGAGGCCCATGCTCCGAACTCTTCGGTCTCGCGGCGAGGCACATAGCCCGGTCGCCCGTCCGGCAGACGGACGGCGACGAACTTCCGGTCGCTCTTGGCTGCGGGATCGGCTTCGAGAATCGAGCCGAGCACCAGATCGGACATCGTCGCCGAGCGGAAGTCCGGCTCGGCATAGACGGACCCCGCGTAGCCCGTATAGACGTAGCGGACGGCCGAGCGCCAACATTTCGTCTCTGAGGGTGTCTTCAGCGCGATCGAGGCCGCGTTGGTCCAGCCGATATAGCCGTCGGGCGTCTGCACCCGATACCAGTTGTCGTACTGTTCGAGTACGCGCAGCGGCGTGCCCATGATGGCTTGCGTACTCATTTCGGCCGCGTGGTCCGGAGCCGTCCGCAGATTGATTGCCGAGAGCGTGACGAGGGCTTCGGTCCTCTCTCCCAGCGAGGCGTCGGGCAGCGCTTTCACATAGTCGGCGAACCGGACGCCTGCGCCGCGAAGCGCTGCGCGGAGCGCCTCGATCGCTTCGAGATCGTCGCACTTCCCTTTCAGGATATGGAGCGTGTCGTTGACCTGCTCGGCTTCGATCTCGAACACGGCTACCCTTCGGTCGGGAGCGTACTGCCGGCGTACTGCGTCGAGTACGGCCGCCGCATCCTGAGCGGCGAGGCCTCCCCCCAGCGCGAGGCCGGACAGCAACAGCAGGCTTCGCAGGACGCCTGACAGCTTGATCGTATGCTTTTTCATCGGTTTCTCGGTATCGTCGGTTTCGGCTTGGGCCCGTTCTTCGTTTTCCGGGGGATCGTCCGGCGGCCCTTGCATGCAAAAATAGGGATTTCCCTTGGCAATGGCAAAACGAAAGCGCTCGGGTTTCCCGTTTTCGGATTATCCGGTCCGGGTCCGCCGGCGTAGGGAAACGGCATGGAGGAAGTTACGCGGCAGGCGTTCTGTCCGGAGCATGCCGCAGACAGCTTGCCGCTGCAGAAAGCGTCGGACCGGCGGGAGAGGCGGAATTTGCGGCGAATCGCTCCGAAGTGCGAATTGTGGTTTGTTTTTTGCAAAAGGGAGACTCGTTCCCGCGCGGCGAGGATACGAACTTATTGTTTAACTTTTAAAAATAGAAATCATGAAAGGCAGTTGTTTCTTTTCGTTTTTGGGCGGAGCCGCCATCGGCGCGATGATCGCTCTGCTGACCGCTCCCGATTCGGGGGCTAACACCCGTCACAAGATCGCCGGCAAAATCAGGCAGGGCGAGCAGAAGGTGAAGGATACCATCGAGGAAGGCTATCATTCGATGCAGCACTCGATGCAGGAATAAGTTCCCGTAAGGTATGGAAAATAACGACAGACCCGGACGGATCGAGCGCGCTGCTCTGGATGCGAAGGATTACGCGATGTGGTCGCTGGACCGCTTCAGGCTGAGCCTGATCGACAATCTTTCGACTTTCGTCAGCACGCTGTTCAGCGTTTTCGTTCTGATTGTTCTGGCGGGTATCGGGGCGATGTTCTTCGCCGCGGCGCTGACATGGCTTCTGGGCATGCTCATCGGCTCGATGCTCGCCGCCATACTGATCATGGGAAGCCTGTTCGTCCTGTTGGCCCTTGTCGTGTACGGCAGGAGAAAGAGGCTGATTCTGAATCAAACCGTCCGGATGTTCAGCCGGATGATGTCCGATCTGGGCAATAAATACTCCGATGATGAATAACAGGGTTTGCTACCGCAAAATACGCACGTACACCGACCTGAGAATCGAGCGGATGCGCGTCGACCGCGAGCTGGACTCGCTGGGAGAGCGGCTCAAGGCCGACTGGCGGGGGATTTCGCAGATGTTCTCGATGGGTTATCTCGTCGACCGGATCACCGGCCGGGCGAGCCAGATGTACACGTTCGTTCAGTGGGGCATGTCTGCGTACAGTCATGTGCGCTCGATAATCGAGAAGCATAGGGCCGAGAAATCCGGCAAAAGCAGTCAGGACGGCCGGTAACGCCGTCGTCCGTACAGCATCGGCTTTCTTGCGGCGAGCTCGCCGCAAGAAAGCCGATGTCCTTTTTCGCTCCCGGGTGTCGCGCGGACGTCCGTTTTGCTATCTTTGCATCGTAGAATCAAATGCGATCGGGACGATGAAAACGAGAATAGCGGTCGTCGGCACGGGCGGTGTCGGCGGGTTTCTGGGCGGATTGCTGGCCCGTTTCTACGAACATTCCGGCGAGGTAGAGGTCTATTTCGTCTCGCGGGGGCAGGCGCTGCGGAACATACGCGAGCGGGGACTGCTGGTCGACGCGCAGGAGGGCCGCTTCACGGCCCGGCCGAAAGCGGCGACCGACTCGCCTGCGGAAATCGGAGAGATGGACTACGTGCTCTACTGTACCAAGTCCTACGACGTCGAGGGCGCCGTCGGGCAATTGCTGCCCTGCATCGGTCCGCGTACCGTCGTGCTGCCGTTCATGAACGGCGTGGACGGAGCCGAGCGGATTC
>CABUJP010000144.1:0-4724 GCA_902491835.1 uncultured Alistipes sp.
CCCGAAATGCCTCCGGCAATCTGAAAAAAGCCGACCCCCTTCCCGCCGCTGTTGGCGCGATACCACTCCGTCAGGAAGATCATCGTCTCGATGCCGCCCTTGACCGTCGAGGCCTTCAGCTCGCCCTTGATGACGTAAGAAGTGAAGATGTTGCCCATCGTGCTGTCCTCCCAGCCCGGAACGATGATCGGGATGTTCTTCTCGCAGGCGGCCAGCATCCAGCTGTTCTTCGGATCGATCTCGTAATACTGCTCCAGCTCGCCGCTGCGCAGCAGTTTGTACATGAACTCGTAGGGCAGATAGCGCTCGCCTTTGTCGTCGGCCTCCTTCCATATCTTGAAGATATGCCCCTGCAGGCGGCGGAACGCTTCCTCCTCCGGAATGCAGGTGTCCGTCACGCGGTTCATATGGTTCTCGAGCAGGTTCCATTCGTCCTGAGGCGTCAGGTCGCGGTAGTGCGGCACGCGCTTGTAGTGCGAGTGGGCCACAAGGTTCATGATATCCTCCTCCAGGTTGGCGCCCGTGCAGGTGATGATCTGCACCTTGTCCCGGCGGATCATCTCGGCGAGCGAGATGCCCAGCTCGGCCGTGCTCATCGCACCGCCCAGCGTAATCATCATCTTGCCGCCAGCGTCGATATGGGCTTCGTATCCTTTCGCGGCGTCGATCAGGGCCGCCGCGTTGAAATGGCGGTAGTGATGCGTGATAAACTGTGAAACAGGTCCCTTTTCCATTTTGCTT
Organism: uncultured Alistipes sp.; assembly: GCA_902491835.1. Lineage (GTDB taxonomy): Bacteria > Bacteroidota > Bacteroidia > Bacteroidales > Rikenellaceae > Alistipes_A. The sequence continues at coordinate 742 of CABUJP010000144.1, forward strand.
GCTGATTAAAGTTTCAAGAGCCACAAAGGTAGCAATTTAAACGGACAATCGGTAAAAAATTCTCGGCCGCCGGCCGCCTCCGGCAACGGGTCGACAAGAAGCGAGGAAACGCTCCGCCCCGGCCCGGAGGGCGCACCTCCCGTCCGGTCCGAGCTCCGGCGCGGACCGAAACGGCGCATAACGACCGGTCGATTCCCCTGATCATATGACTTTCGATCCTTGTCGGCCGGTGGACGCTTTTTTACTCCTACACCTCGAGCTCGGGTTGCAGACGCCCCGGGACGAGAAGACGAGCTGCCCGCGCGATTCATAAAGACCGTACTGAATGAACAAAGCATCGGGAGCGACGATTCCGACCGATCATATACATATTCCGCTCTGCCGCCTCATATGTCCCGCTGCCGCAACTTTCGCCATCTCAATCAGACGGCCGATACGCCGCCGAGCCACAGAACTCTTTTCCATGAGCGGTCCGGGACGGTCGAACCGTCCGGAACGGCCGCAAAAAAGGCATTATAATTACCGGAAACTCAGGATTGCGGCGAACGGGACGAATACGGCGACGGTTACGGCGAGCGAACCGGCCCGAACGATACAGCGGACCGACGCCTCCCCCACATGCCGCCTCGGCTGCCAGCGCGCGGCCCCGCTCGCCACACAACGCCCGTACCTACTGTTCGATATAGCCGAACCGGCGGAGCTGGCGATCGTCGTTGCGCCAGTTGTCGTTGACCTTGACGAACAACTGAAGGAAAACCTTCTTGCCCAAAAACTGCTCCAATTCCTCGCGGGCCTGCGTTCCGACCCGCTTCAGGCGCTCGCCTCGATGACCGATCACGATGCCTTTCTGGCTCTCCCGCGCCACGTAGATCGTGGCCGATATGCGGTCGATCGACGGCTCCTCCTTGTACTCCTCGATCGCTATCTCGACCGAATAGGGAATCTCCTTCTCATAGTTCAGGAATATCTTCTCGCGGATGATCTCCGAAGCGAAGAAGCGCAGCGTCTTATCCGTCAGCGCATCTTTCGGATAGAACGGCTCGCCCTCGGGCAAAGCGGCCAGAATCCGGTCGAACAGCCGAGACCGGGACGATCTCGGCGTCGGGCAGAATCCCGCGCCACTGCCCTACCAGCTCCTCGAGCCGCTCGGGCGTCGTCAGGTCGACCTTGTTGACGACCAATATCGTCTTGATTCCGCTGCGCGCGATGCGGTCGAAAATCTCGCTGCGGCGGTCGGTCCCTTCGACCACGTCGGTCACGTACAAAATGACGTCGGCGTCCTTGAGCGCTCCCTGCACGAAGCGCATCATCGATTCCTGAAGCTTGTAGCTGGGCTTCAGGATGCCCGGCGTATCGGAATAGACGATCTGGAAATCGTCGCCGTTGACGATACCCAGTATCCGGTGGCGCGTGGTCTGGGCCTTCGAGGTGATGATCGACAGCCGCTCGCCGACCAGCGCGTTCATCAGCGTCGACTTGCCCACGTTCGGATTTCCTATGATATTGACGAAACCTGATCTATGCATAGCCGTATTTTTAGCCCAAAGATAGGCTTTATTTGCGGGATGCGAAAATCGGCGTCGCCACGCTCCGCAGTGCCCTCCGCACATCGCAGCCGGCCGGCAGAAACGGCACAACGGCGGACAAACCAATCGGATACGGCAGACCTCCGTCCCGCCGAAACGGAGTACCCCCTGCCTTTCCGGCACAATCCCGCGCATGCCAGAGTCCATCAATCGGACAGAACGGCCTATCGGAAAGGCCGAACAGACCGCGCCGGAAAACAACGTGCGAAAGCCCTACCGTCGCCCGTCGGCACCGTATACGCCGTCATAGCGGATGCCGTAAGATCTCTACCGAAAAAGCGCCCGAATTCTCTTTCGCCGCACGACCGAAACGTACCGGACGGATAACTGCCGGGCCGCCACATTACCCTTATCCGGAGCGCCCCTGCAACCTCGGAAGTGAAAAGCCCGCCAAACCACCGTGCGAAAACTACCGGTTTTATCTTCCGAATCGGTCCCGATTTTCGTATCACCCCGGTTTAAACGCGTTCCGCCACGCACCGGGTTTTCCCGACGGCACACCGTCGGGAAATACGGACCGACGATCCTCACCGGCGCAGACGAGTAACCTGACGAACAGACCCTAAACGACATGACGCGGTCCATGAAAAATAACAGAAGCGTCTTTTCACGATTATCGTCGAAAAATTGTTTAAATTCGTCGGGAAAAACGTTTTTAACCATGCAAGCCTATACTTATATCGAACGCGGGAAGTTCGAGCTACTGGACAAGCCGAAGCCGGAGTTGGAAGATCCGCGCGACGCCATTGTGCGCGTAACGCTGAGCAGCGTCTGTACTAGCGACCTGCATATCAAGCACGGCAGCGTGCCTCGCGCCGTTCCGGGCATTACCGTCGGTCACGAAATGGTAGGCGTCGTGGAACAAGTCGGCGCGGCCGTTACTTCGGCTAAGCCCGGCGACCGGGTAACGGTCAATGTCGAAACCTTTTGCGGCGAGTGCTTTTTTTGTAAACGCGGGTATGTGAACAATTGTGCCGATCCGACCGGCGGCTGGGCACTGGGCTGCCGTATCGACGGCGGCCAAGCCGAGTACGTGCGCGTGCCTCATGCCGATCAAGGATTGAACCGTATTCCCGACACGGTCGGCGACGAACAGGCGCTTTTCGTGGGCGACATTTTGGCCACGGGTTTCTGGGCTGCCCGGATTTCGGAAATCGCCGAAGAAGACACGGTGCTTATTATCGGCGCCGGGCCCACGGGTATCTGTACTCTGCTCTGTGTCATGCTCCGGCATCCGAAACGCATCATCGTCTGCGAAAAGTCGCCCGAACGAATCCGTTTCGTGCAAAAGCATTATCCCGAAGTGCTGGTCTGCGAGCCCGGGGAATGCCGGAATTTCGTATCCCGCCACAGCGATCACGGCGGAGCCGACATAGTGCTCGAAGTGGCGGGAACGGACGAGACGTTCCGTCTGGCGTGGGAATGCGCCCGCCCCCATGCCGTCGTTGCCGTAGTGGCGCTCTACGACCGGCCTCAAATACTGCCTCTGCCGGACATGTACGGCAAGAATCTCACGTTCAAGACCGGCGGGGTGGACGGCTGCGACTGCGCCGAGATTCTACGCCTGATCGAACAGGGCCGGATCGACACCGTGCCGCTTATTACGCACCGTTTTCCCTTGAGCCGGATCGACGAGGCTTATCGCCTTTTTGAAAGCCGGCAGGACGGAGTAATCAAAGTGGCAATCGAATGCGGGAAATAACGACCACGGCTCCGACAATCGACATTCCAATTATATAATTGGCTCCACGTACGCAATCCCCTCCGACGGAGGAGACTTCACGGCAGGAACCTAACCGGACACGAAACCCGGGACCGCATGCCGCAGCTAACAGACATAATGATTTTTCCGGGTGCGAACATGCTCGGTAGGTTGAAGTATATAATTGCCAAAAATAAATTTACGATAAAAGTGTATACGCCCTGTTTGCAGAATTAAATTAGCGCATATTCGATTCTTCCAATCGGTCGCTCATTTTCTGCAAAAGATTGTCAACACGCTAATCTTTCCGATGATTCGAGTGAACACCCCTTTTGTATTTTTTGCATAATTGCGTACAATCATGAACTGGTCGCACAGCTGCAAGAATAGAATCTCTATCCTTTTTCTTACTTTGGCAAAGGGAAGGAATGTCGGCCTCTATTCGCTTCGGATATCATATTCAGTGCGATAACTTCCAAATCGGAGAATTTGGGGACGACCTTACAACGTGGCATATTGTCATGTTCATGGACCGGTTTCCTACCACTTGTTTGCAAATGCTGAGTTTTTTTGCGAATATTGTATAAGAGTACATATGATAATTGCAAATCAGGCGATTGAATTATCTAATTCATTAGCATTAGTGAAGTTACGAAAAGAGTGTAATTTATTGGAAATGAGCGTAGGTTAATTGC
>CABUJP010000145.1:0-4515 GCA_902491835.1 uncultured Alistipes sp.
AGTCTTCCTCGCTTTCGACGATCACTTTCAGCTCGTCGGCCCTCGGGTAAATACCGTCTACGGGGGGGTGCTGTCTTTTGGGGGAGAGGCAGATCCAGTCGAAACGGCCTGTCAGTTCGTGCGCGCCCGAAGTTTCGAGGAATATTTCGAGGCCCCGCTCCGTCAGTTGCTCCGTCAGATAGTCCAGCGGGTAGAGCGACGGCTCCCCTCCCGTAATGACGATGGCCTGCGCCGGATAGCTGCAGGCCCTCTCGACGATCGAATCGACTTCGACCGGCGGGTAGAGCCGGGGATTCCACGTCATTTTGGCGTCGCACCAGCGGCATCCCACGTCGCATCCGCCCAAACGGATGAAATAAGCCGGCTTGCCGGCATGGAAGCCTTCGCCCTGTATCGTATAGAAGTCTTCGACGAGCGGCAGTCTCCTGCCCCCGTAAAACGGATCGCTATTCATCGGCTGCCTCGTAAATGTCTTTCAGATTGCGTCCCAGCTGATCGTAGTCGAGCCCGAACCCGACAAGGAAGCGGTCGGAAACTTTCAGCGCGCAGTAATCGATCCCGATCTCCTTGCGGTACACTTCCGGCTTGAACAGCAGTGTGGCAACGGCGATGCTCGCGGGAGCCTTCGCCTTGAGCAGGTTCACCGTGTGCTCGATGCTGGCGCCCGTATCGACGATGTCCTCGACGATGACGACGTGCCGGCCGCGAATATCGGTGCTCAGCCCGATCAATTCATGTACTTTCCCGGTCGAAGCGGTGCCGCTGTACGAGGCGATTTTGACGAAAGACATTTCGCAGTCCAGCGTGATGCGTTGCATCAGCTCGGCCATGAACATGAACGAGCCGTTGAGCACGCCGACGAAAAGCGGCGTCTCTCGTCCGGCATAATCTTCGTTGATGCGCTCGGCGACCCGGCCGATCGCATCGCAGATGCGCCCGTGAGGTATGGCGAGCCTGAAATTTTTGTCGTGAAGCCGGATCGTTCTCATCGGCGAACGGATTAAATGGGGAGATCGTCTGAAAATTTGCGCCGCCCCGTTGCGGTATTCGCGGGTTTCTTCCTTATCTTTGTGCAAAAGTAATACGAATCGCAGAATAATCAAACGCCATAGCGCAATGACACCGAAAGTCAGTATCATCATGGGCAGCACTTCCGACATGAAAGTCATGGAGGCCGCCGCCGCTTTTCTCGACGAAATGGAGATTCCCTACGAGATCAACGCCTTGTCGGCGCACCGGGTGCCCGAGATGGTCGCCGATTTCGCTAAGAACGCTCACCGGAGAGGCATCCGGGCAATTATCGCCGGAGCCGGCGGAGCGGCCCACCTGCCCGGCGTGATAGCCGCCCATACGCCGGTTCCCGTGATCGGCGTGCCGATCAAGTCGTCCAACTCGATCGACGGCTGGGATAGCATTCTGTCGATCTTGCAGATGCCATCGGGTATTCCCGTGGCGACCATGGCGCTGGACGGGGCGCGCAACGCCGCGATTCTGGCCGTGCAGATTCTGGCTGTCGGAGACGAGGCTCTGATGCGCAAATTGATCGCCTTCAAACAGGACCTCGCCCGGAAGATCGAGTGCGCCAACGAGGAGCTTTCTCAGGTCAGCCGGCCTTTCAAAACGAACTAAAGCGCGGTGGAAGCGCCTGTGCTATACGCATTCCTGCTGACGCTCGGAGCCGGTCTGGCTACGGGTATCGGCAGCGCGATCGCGTTTTTCGCGAACCATACGAACCGGAAATTCCTTTCCTTCTCGCTCGGCGTGTCGGCCGGGGTGATGATCTACGTGTCGTTCGTCGAAATACTGCACGGTGCCCAGATCTCGTTGGAGGAGATACTAGGCGTGCGCGGCGGCATGTCGGTCTGCGCGCTTGCCTTTTTCGGAGGCATGCTGCTGTCGGCCCTGATCGACCGGATCGTCCCCTCGGCCGAGAATCCGCATGAGTTCAAGAGCGTGGAGAATATGGACGCTCCCGCGCCGCCCCGGCACAGAATGATGCGCACGGGATTGCTGACGGCGCTGGTCGTGGGCATTCACAATTTCCCGGAGGGAATAGCCACATTTATGGCTTCGGTCGATTCGACCGAGATCGGGCTCGCCATCGCTGCCGCCATAGCGATTCACAACATTCCGGAAGGGATCGCCGTCTCGGTTCCCGTGTATTATGCCACCGGCAGCCGTAAAAAAGCGTTCTGGTACTCGTTCCTGTCGGGAATATCCGAGCCGGTCGGCGCGTTGGCGGCCTACCTCGTGCTGATGCCTTTCATGTCTCCCGTGCTGCTGAACTGCGTGTTCGCCGCCGTCGCCGGCATCATGGTCTTCATTTCGCTGGACGAGCTGCTGCCTGCCGCGCGGGAGTACGGTCAGCCTCATATCGCGATTTACGGTCTGTTGAGCGGCATGGCCGTGATGGCTCTCAGCCTGATTCTTCTGTCCTGAAGGCGGCGTGTCTCGACGCTCCGTTGTGCTTTTCGACAACTGCTACGGTTCGGATTTCCGGGAGAAGCCGAGGCCATGCGATGTCCGGTCGAGCGCGGGTTTCCTATCGGTAATCGACGGGGGCGGCTTGCTCGGGAATGTAGCGAAGCGGATCCTTGCGCTGCTCGCTGCTGATATGGAAGTAATCGGCTTTTCTGAACCCGTCCCCGCTGAGGGCTATGCCTAACCGGATGTTGATCGTGCCGAATACGAGATTCTCGTTCTTGATCCGCACCCCCACCCCGACCGTCGAGAAAAAGCGGTTGCCGAACAGATTCATGTCGTTGCCGATCAGGCCCAGATCGGCGAATCCGTACATAGCGAAGCGAAATTCGTGAATTTTCCACGGCGTGAAAACGACGGTTTCCGAGGTTCCGACCAGACGGTGACAGCCGTAGGCATCCTCTCTCAGTCCGCGCAGGCGCGCCTCGTCGACGAAGCCGATGCTTTCGCGGTATCCGTCGAGCCGGTTCCAGCCTCGGGTATAATTGAGGTTCAGAAATTGCCGGACCTTGTAGCGCCCCGTTCCCAACAGATTGGAGAAATAGTTGACATTGGAGACCAAGGCCGTGCGGTAGAATTTCCCGTCCCGCGTGTTGATGTAGCTGCCCAGCTCGATGCTCCAGCGCATGTAGCCGAACGAGGTGAAGTAGCCCGCGCTGAAGTCTCCCCCGACGTACCACCGGTTTCCGAACTCGCCCCATGTGTGGCCGCCGGTCAGCGTGAACCGGAATCCGTAGGCGATATCCTCGTTGACACCGTAGCCGTAGATCAGATTGGACGTGCGGAAGCGCTCGCGGTACAGTCCGACGTTCAGCAGAACCGACCGCTTGTTGTGGAAATACGGGTTCAGCGTGTCGGCGACGTCCGGCCGCTGGGTAAACCGCAGGTCGTTGTAGCGGCCCGTAAAAAACAGGCTGCTATTCAGCCCTCTGATATAGCGGGACTTGCCGAACCATAGGTTCCACTCCCTGTCCCGGCTCTGCACGGTGCTGTCGAGCGGATAGATGGCGATAGGCTCTTTCTGGTAGTAGAAGGAGGCTCCGGCCCCGTAGTCGGTCGGCCGGATGAATTCCTTTTTTATCTCGGCGCCGTAGTCCGTGTGGTCGAAGCCGTGCCCGGCGATCAGGCGGCCGCTGAAAAAGGTTCCCATGATATTCGGATTCTCGTACTCGAATACGTTTCCTCCGTAATGGCCGTTCTTGTAGTTGAGATAGGTGCTTACCGCGAACATGTGTCCCCAGCCCAGTATGTTGTCGTCGTACAGTTTCACGAACGAGTTGCCGTTACTGCTGACCTCGGCGTCGAGGCTGATCGTCCATTTGTCGCGCGTGGTGACGATCAGATCGACCGTCGAAGTGTCCGCATCGGCCGGGACGGCCTCTATGCTCACGTCCGATATGTAGTCCCGCGAGCGTATCAGCCGCCGGTTCCGTATGATCGTGGCTGCGTCGAAGACGTCTCCCGGCCGGATGAACAGGTCCTTGCGTATCTGGCTTTCGCGGGTAAGCCTGTGGATGGCGTTGACTTTCCGCTCGCCCCATCGCTCGGTGTCTCGGTCGAATACGTTGTTGCGGACGACGACGACTTGCCCGATCGTTTTCCCGTCGTACCGGCTGAAGTATTCCATATCTTTCCGGGCTGCTTCCAGCTCGGCCTGCCGGTCGCGCTTGGGGGCGGAAATCGTGTTTTGTATCAGCCGGGACAATCCGCTCTTTTTCTTTTCGTCTGCGACGACGGTATCGGCCGCCGCGGGCATATCCGTCCCGCCGTTCGCCCGGACATGCGGGCAAAACAGCAGGACGGCCAATATGATCGGAGCGAGTTTTCCCATCGGACGCAATCTACACTTTAAAGATAACGTAAATTTGACGAAAAATGTTACGGGCACAGGGAGCGATTCGCTCCCTGTGCCCGTAACAATATCTGTTCCCTGAATCGCGGCGCTATCTGACCAGGCCGGAAAATCCCATGAATGCCATAGCCAGTATGCCCGCGGTGAGCAAGGCGATCGGCATCCCTTTCATCGCGGCGGGA
>CABUJP010000146.1:0-4254 GCA_902491835.1 uncultured Alistipes sp.
TTGCGAAGACGACCGATTCGCCCAGATTGTACTCTTTCTGAACGAGCAGAATAGCGATGCCCAGCACGGCGCAGTTGGTCGTAATCAGCGGCAGGAAGATACCCAAAGCCTGATAGAGCGCGGGGCTAAGCTTCTTGAGAATGATCTCGACCATCTGTACCAGCGCGGCGATCACTAGAATGAAAATAATCGTCTGCATGTACTCGATATGCAACGGCACGAGCACGTAGTATTGGATCAGATAGGCCACCACCGACGAAATGGCCATAACGAACGTGACGGCCGCCCCCATGCCCACGGAGGTACTTACCCTGCTCGATACGCCCAAAAACGGGCAGATACCCAGAAACTGAGACAGGACGACGTTGTTGACGAAAATGGAGGCTATGATTATGACGAAATATTCCATGACTATCCTTGTTTGTGTTTAGCCGTCAGTTTGTTGAAGATCGCCATCAGGTAGGCCAGCGCGATGAACGCTCCGGGAGCCAGGATGAAGACCAGCATGCCGTCGCCCGCGACGAGTTTGTGGCCGAAGACCGCTCCTGCGCCCAGCAACTCGCGAACGGCCCCGAGGAGCGTCAGCGACAGCGTGAAGCCCAGACCGATGCCCAGACCGTCCAATGCCGAGTCGAGCACTCCGTTTTTCGAGGCGAAAGCCTCGGCGCGCCCCAAAATGATGCAGTTGACGACGATCAGAGGGATGTAAACGCCCAGCGTCTTGTACAGGTCGGGCATATAGGCCTCCATACAGAGCTGGACCACCGTGACGAACGATGCGATCACGACGATGAAGGCCGGGATGCGCACTTTGTCCGGAATGACGTTCTTGATCATCGATATGACGATGTTCGACAGCGTCAGGACGAACAGCGTGGCCGCTCCCATGCCCATGCCGTTCAAGGCCGAAGTGGTCGTGCCGAGCGTCGGGCACATGCCGAGCAGCAGCACGAAGGTCGGATTTTCCCGAATCAGACCCTTGGTCAGAATTTGCAGTTTACTCATGGCTCGTTCCCGTTTGGTGTATCGACTCGAAAACACGGTAGGCGCGCGTCAGCGCGTCGGCATATGCCCGCGAGGAGATCGTAGAGGCCGTGATGGCGTCTACGTCGCCTCCGTCCTTCCGGACGGCCAGCCGGAACGTTCGGGGGTTTTTCCCCTCGAACTGGACCGAAAAGTCCGACTTGCTGCGGTCGATCTTGTCGCCGAGCCCGGGCGTCTCGTTGTGCGAGAGGGTTTCGACCCGGTGAATCGTACCGTCGGGAAGGAATCCTACCATCAGGCGGATTTCTCCGCCGAACCCGCTGTTGGAAAATGTCTCGATCGCGTATCCGACCGTGTCCTGTCCCGACAGGGCCGTATAGACCGTGACGGTCTTGCCGTCCAGCGAGTCGATCCTTTTCGTCTCGTCCGGATTGTTGTCGAACGGCGGCACGACCAGCGCGACCGCGCTGCCGATCTTCGCGCTCTTGGCTGCGGCGATGGGCTCTTGGGTGATCTCGTAGACCGTTCCCACGGCCGCGGCCGAAACGAAGGTGATGGCCAGCAGCGTAAGAACCATATTTTTCAGCGAACTCTCCATATTCGTACTCTTTGAAGATTACCGAGCCGCAACGGCTCCGAAGCGCTTCGGCCTGACATACTTGTTGACCAGCGGCACGACGGCGTTCATAATCAGAATAGCGAAAGACATGCCCTCCGGATAGGCGCCCCATACGCGGATCAGAATCGTGATGATCCCGATCCCCGCTCCGTAGATCAGCATGCCCCGCGAGGTCATCGGCGAGGTTACGTAATCGGTGGCCATGAACAGGGCGCCGAGCAAGGCGCCGCCCGTCAGCAGATGGAATAGCGGATTCATGTAGTGCAGGGGATCGGCAGCCCATAGAGCGCCTGAGAAAACGGCCATCGATCCGAGCACGGCTACCGGGACATGCCATGTGATGACCCGGCGGCAGAGCAGGTAGATACCGCCGAGCAGCAGCGCCAGAGCCGCTATCTCGCCCAGCGACCCGCTGCGGAAGCCCAGCAGCATGTCTCCGTAAGAGTTCAGGCGGTCCGCCAGATCGGCCGTCGTCTGACCGCCGGCAAGCGCTTCTTTTACATAGCCGAGCAGCGTCGGTCCCGATACGGCGTCGACGCTCACCTCGGCGCTGATCTCTACCGGCATCGAGGCTCCGGACAGCGAGTCGACTCCGGACGGAGTCACATAGCTGGTCATTTGTGCGGGAAACGAGATCAGCAGGAAAACCCGTCCCACGAGTGCCGGATTGAACGGGTTTCTTCCCAACCCTCCGAACGACATTTTTCCTATTCCGACGGCAACTAAGGCGCCGATCAGCACGATCCAGACCGGAAGCGAGCTGGGCAGGTTGAATCCGAGCAACAGGCCCGTCACGACGGCCGAGTAGTCGCCGATGGTGACGGGGCCTTTCAGCATGAAGCGCTGGATCAGGTACTCGAACGCTACGCAGGCTGCCACCGATACTCCCGTCACGATCAGGGCGCTCGTTCCGTAGACGATCGTAGCGACGATCAGCGCAGGAATCAGCGCGATCACCACGTCCTTCATCAGCCGGCGGGTCGTCATGGCTCCGTGGATATGAGGCGACGGGGATACGATTAGTTTTTTCTCCATGAATTGTATGCTTGGTTCTTCTTGTTTGCGCAATTCGTTTTCGCAGGACTTCCCTAACCTAAAGGACTTTTCGTGCTCGGACGATTTTGGTCACTTCCGACTTACCCAGCCTGATATAGTCCAGCAGCGGCAGATAAGCGGGACAGGTGTACGAACAGCAACCGCACTCTATGCAGTCCGTGACATGGGCCGCCTCGAGCTCCTCGTAGCGTAACCGGCGAGCGAGCCCGTACATCAAGTAGGGTTCGAGCCCCATGGGACATGCGCCGACGCATTTGGCGCACTTGATGCAACTCTGGTGCATCTTTCTCACGGCGCCCTTGCGACGGATCAGCAGGATGCCGGACGTTCCCTTGGCGACGGGAGCCTCCGGATTGGCTACGGCCCGGCCCATCATCGGGCCTCCGTTCACGATCTTGCCGGTGTCCTCGGGCATTCCTCCGCCGTATTCGATCAGCGACGAGATCGGCGTGCCGATTCTGACCTTCAGGTTTGCCGTACGGGACATCGCCCGGCCGGTAACGGTCACGACGCGTTCGATCAGCGGCTTGTTCTTCTGCACTGCCTCGTATACGGCCAAGGTCGTACCCGCATTTTGCACGACGGCCCCCACGTCGATCGGCAGGCCTCCCGATGGCACTTCGCGGCCCAGTACGGCCTCGATCAGCTGCTTTTCTCCTCCCTGCGGATAGCGTACTCGCAACGGGACGACCTCGATGCCCGGATAACCGGCGCTCAGTCGCCGCAGATGCTCGATCGCGTCGGGCTTGTTGTTCTCTATGCCTATGTAAGCCTTGTCGACACCGAGTGCCCGGGACAGGATGTCGACACCGACGAGCATTTCGGCTCCCCTTTCCAGCATGACGCGATGGTCCGCCGTCAGAAACGGCTCGCATTCCACTCCGTTGACGATCAGGAACTCGGCTTTTTTCCCGGCGGGGACCGAAAGCTTGACATGCGTGGGGAAAGTGGCTCCCCCCATGCCGACGACTCCCGCATTTTTGATTCGCGTTATGATCTCGTCACGAGTCAGATGGCATTCCTTAACTAAAGACTCGCTTCGGTCGATGATGTCGAGCCACCGGTCTCCTTCGACGGCGATCGTGATAGCCGGCCGGCGGACTCCGCCTGCATCGGGGATCTCCCCTACGGCCGTTACGGTGCCCGAAACCGACGAGTGGACGTTGGCCGATACGAATCCGTCGGCCGCAGCGATCAATTGCCCTACCAGAACACGGTCCCCTTTGGCTACGCACGGTACGGCCGGCGCTCCGATATGTTGCGATAGCGGAATGATGGCGATCTCGGGCGGCGGTAACTCTACGATGGCCTCCGCCCGGCTTATCTTGAATGCGGGAGGATGGACGCCACCTTTGCTGAATCCCTTCAACATGCTGTGTTTCGTTAAGTTTCGGTTTGCAATCTAAACTGCTGAAGCAGATGCGCCTGTCTTCATTGCCGTTCCGGTCGGAGCGGGCCGGGCCGGGAAGTTAACCTGAAGGATCGCTCCGGTCGGACACCCCTCCACGCATTTACGGCACAAGCGGCATTTGTCCGCATCGATATATGCTAAATTATTCTGTAATGTAATCGCATCGAAAGAGCATGTTTTCAGA
>CABUJP010000147.1:0-4170 GCA_902491835.1 uncultured Alistipes sp.
ACGTCAACAATGCGATTTACGGCATGACCGGCGGCCAAATGGCTCCGACGACGCTTACGGGCATGAGGACGGCCACGACGCCCGACGGCCGCGATCCGAAGCTGCACGGCTATCCTTATAAGATCGCCGACATGCTCGCGCATCTGGACGGCGTGACTTATCTGACGCGCCAGAGCGTTCATACGCCGGCGGCGGTCCGCAAGGCGAAGAAGGCGATCCGCAAGGCGTTCGACAACTCGATGCACGGCGAGGGGCTCTCGTTCGTCGAGTTCGTCGCTACGTGCAATTCGGGCTGGAAACTGACGCCGGTCGAGGCGAACCGGTGGATGGAGGAACACATGTTCCCGTTCTATCCGCTCGGCGACATCAAAGGCTGATCCGGCATCGGGATATTAACGGATAAAAATCGAGGTATATGTTCAAGGAGGAGCTTATCATAGCCGGATTCGGCGGACAGGGCGTGCTGTCGATGGGAAAGATTCTCGCCTATTCGGGCGTCGTGCAGGGACTCGAAGTGACATGGATGCCGTCCTACGGTCCTGAAATGCGCGGCGGTACGGCTAACGTGACGGTTATTCTGAGCGACGAGCGGATCAGCTCGCCGATCGCGCACGACTACGATACGGCTATCATTCTGAATCAGCAGAGCATGGACAAGTTCGAGCCGAAAGTCAAGCCGGGCGGCGTGCTGATCTACGATCCGAACGGAATCGTGCGCCCGCCCTCGCGGAGCGACATCCGCGTCTACTCGATCGACGCGACGGCCGAGGCTGCCCGGCTGGGCAATATCCGGGTTTTCAACACGATGGTTCTGGGCGGCTATCTGAAGGTTCGGCCGGTCGTCACGCTCGAAAACGCGTTCGCGGGACTGGCCAAATCGCTGCCCGAGCGGATGGCCCGCCTGCTGCCCGCCAACGAGGCGGCCATGCGTCACGGGATGGAGATTATCCGGCTCGCTACGGCCTAACCATAGCCGAAAGCAGCTGTTGCGGAAAAAGGTGCCGATCGATCAGGAAAATCGGCTCCTCTTTTAATTTATGTGACTTAGGGGAAAACCCGGTTATATACTTCGTTGTGCCGGTCCTTGCATTCCCAAGGTTTCCGGTTCCTCGGCATCAAGTTTTCTCCAGCGGATGGACTTAGATGAGGGCCGCATCGGACGTGCGGCTTGTAGTCACAAGCTGCGACTGGCGGATACAAAAACTCCTGTTGCGAACGCACGGCATATGGAAGCAATGCCAAATCACCTCATGAAAGGAAGCTGAGACGGATTTTCCGGCTCAATCACTTGCCGCGCCGTGTCGGAATTTTATCGTTTTGTTTGCCCCGACTCGCAGGCTTGCTTCAGAATGCGTTTTCTCCATACGAGAAAAACGATACTTCCGAACAGAGGAACGAAAGTAACGATCAGGGCCCATAATAATTTATTGACAGAGCTTATCTTCAGGTTGATCAGTAAAACCAATGCGACGCACCATAGAATCACGACGCCGATCATGAATAGTTGCCAAAAACCTAACATAGCGGTTGAAAATTGGGATTTAATGTTCGTTCAGGTTCAAGAGAAAGTCGCGCATACGGAATAAACTGCCCCGGTTTTCTATATCACACAGTTATAGAGAAAACTCTCCGTGATGGTATTATTATTCGATCCGGTTTCCATTCGGGTGAAACTCTCTCCCTGCCGTTCGCTCTTTTCTGCATTCATTTTCTGACAACGCCCCCGGCAAGCGATACAATGCAAAGTGAAACGACGCGAAGCAGGTCGATTTTCCCGTAATCGTTCAACTTAGAGAAACCGGGTTGCGCTGCATGCAAGTAAAACAAATATAATCAATCTTTTCCAAAATTCGGCCTTATGTCTAATAAATTGCGAGAAAAAATGGGCAAAACCGCAATGAGCTAAAATACATCTTTATGAACATGAAAGAGATGTATCGGGGTTTATTCGAGCCGGTCGGGCCATTCGCCGGCTATCGGAAAGCGCAGCTTTCGATCTCTTTGAATCCCCGGAGCAATTCCTCGGTCGTCATGCGCCGGCGTCCGGCGATCTGCAGCTCCTCGATCCGGACATAGCCGTCCGCGCAAGCTACTTTGATTTCCGACCTGCCGTCCGTTACGATGGCTCCGGGGGCCTTCCCCGGCCGGCACGCCTCGGCTTTCGCGCGGAAAATCTTGACTCCTGCCGGAACTGCGTCCGGACGGCTCAGCTCGCTCCACGCGGCCGGATACGGGCTCAGTCCCCGGATCAGGTTGCATATCCGGGCGGCAGGCTGCTGCCAGTCGATACGGCACGTCTCCTTGAATATTTTCGGAGCGCCCTTCAGGCATTCCGGGTCGACGGTCGGCTGTTCGACGGCCGTCACGGTCCCTTGCGCGATCTTTCCGATCGTTTCGACGACCAATTCGGTTCCCGCTTCCATCAGACGGTCGTGGAGCGTGCCGGCGTCGTCATCGGGGCCGATCGGCACGCGCGTCTGGCACAGCACGGCTCCCTTGTCGATCTCGTGGTTCAGCAGGAAGGTCGTGACGCCGGTCTCGGTCTCGCCGTTGATCACGGCCCAGTTGATCGGGGCGGCGCCCCGGTACTGCGGCAGCAGCGAGGCGTGCAGGTTGAACGTCCCCAGACGCGGAGCGGCCCAAATGATTTCGGGCAGCATGCGGAACGCGATGACGATGCCCAGATCGGGCCTCAGCGAGCGGAATGTTTCGACGAAAGCCGGGTCCCTGAGCTTCTCCGGCTGGTAGACGGGCAATCCCGCTTGCAATGCGTACCGCTTGACCGCGCTCTGCTGTAGATGCAGTCCTCTGCCCGACGGCTTGTCGGGCATTGTGACGACGCCTACGACGTTATATCCCTCCTCGACGAGCCTTGCGAGCGGGGATACCGCGAAGTCGGGCGTTCCCATGTATACGATGCGCAGCTTTTTTGCTTCCATGCTTCTCAGATTGTGATTTCCACGCGGTTTCCCTCCGGATCGGCCACGACGCTTTCGTAATATCCGTCCCCCGTCGTGCGGGGCTCTCCCAAAACGGCATATCCGTCCCGCCGCAACTGCTCGGTCAGACTCCGGACCTGCTCGGCGCTACCTACCGAAACGGCGATGTGACAGAAGCCTATCCTTTCGTCCTGCTCCGCGCGGTCGGCGATCCGCGCGCTTCGCATCAGCTCCAGCGACGTGTCGCCGAGACGGACCATGTACGATTCGAACCCCTTGGCCCGGTTGACGTATTTCTCTCCGCTACGACCACCGAAATAGCGCTCGTAGAAAGCACGCACCGTTTCGAGGTCGCGGGTCCAGATGGCGATGTGGGCAATTCTCATGGCGCGGGCAATCTATTTTTTGAAGAGGCCCAGCCTGTGGCCCATGACCGTCTCTTTGGTTTTCAGGTATTTCTCGTTGAACGGATTCGGGGCGATCACGATCGGCACGTTCTCGACGATGCGCAGCCCGTATCCCTCCAGACCGGCCCGCTTGAGCGGATTGTTGGTCATCAGGCGCATGTTCTTGATACCGATCTCGCGCAGGATGCCGGCTCCCACGCCGTAGTCGCGCTCGTCCACCTGAAAGCCGAGCTTCAGATTGGCTTCGGCCGTGTCGTATCCCTGCTCCTGCAGCTTGTAGGCCTTGATCTTGTTGCACAGTCCGATTCCCCGGCCTTCTTGGTTCAGGTAGACGACCGCTCCCTTGCCCTCGCGCTCGATCATCTGCATCGCCTCGTGCAGCTGCGGACCGCAGTCGCAGCGGTACGATCCGAGGATGTCGCCCGTCATGCAGGACGAGTGCACGCGCACGAGCACCGGCTCGTCCGGAGCCCACTCTCCCTTGGTCAGCGCGAAATGCTCCAGTCCGTTGCTTTTTTGCCGGAACGGCGTGAGGCGGAAATGTCCCCACTGGGTCGGCATGTCGACCGTTTCGCCCTTTTCGACGATCGACTCGGTCTGCAGGCGAAAAGCGATCAGATCGGCGATCGAGACGATTTTCAGGCCGTATTTTTTCGCAATCTCATGCAATTGGGGCAGGCGCGCCATCGTGCCGTCCTCGTTCATGATTTCGACCAGTGCCCCGCCGGGCGTCAGTCCGGCCATGCGGGTCAGGTCGACGACCGCCTCGGTATGGCCGGGACGGCGCAGCACGCCGCGCTCGCGCGCCCGGAGCGGAAATATGT
>CABUJP010000148.1:0-4153 GCA_902491835.1 uncultured Alistipes sp.
CTACGTCTATGCGCAGACGATGGACGGCCGCACGCAATACGGGCTGGTCGCCGCCTGCCATTTCGACGATTATGTCCGCGGCAGGATCAAGAAGCACGAGCTGACGCGCCCCGACAAGGAAGAAGATCGCATGATTCACGTGCGGAACCAGAACGCCAATATCGAGCCCGTGTTTTTCTCCTACCCGGCCAATGCCGAGATGGATATGATTATTCGCGGTGTCGTCGAGAACAATCCGCCCGAGTACGACTTCACGGCGTCCGACGGTTTCGGACATCGCTTCTGGGTGATCGACGATCAGGAGATTCAGCGGCGCATTACGGAGATATTCGACGAGATTCCGGCGCTGTACGTGGCCGACGGGCATCATCGTACGGCGGCTGCCGCGCGTGTCGCCGAGGAGAAGATGCGGGCTAACGGGGCGCACACCGGCAACGAGGAGTATTGCTATTTTCTGGCCGTCATCTTTCCGGACAGCCAGTTGAAGATCATCGATTACAATCGCGTAGTGAAGGACCTGAACGGCTTGTCGCCCGAGGAGCTGCTTCGGGCGCTCGAGAAGGACTTCGTCGTAGAGGACAAGGGCGCGGGCATCTATCATCCCGTCGCGCTGCATAATTTCTCGATGTACCTCGACGGACGCTGGTACAGCCTGACAGCCCGCGAGGGGACCTACGACGACAGCGACCCGATCGGGGTGCTGGACGTGACGGTCCTTTCGGAGCGCGTGCTGGATCGGCTGCTGGGTATCAAGGACCTGCGCACCGACAAGCGGATCGACTTCGTCGGCGGTATCCGGGGCCTCGGCGAGTTGCAGCGCCGGGTCGACAGCGGCGAGATGAAGGTGGCTTTCGCGCTCTACCCGGTTTCGATGAAACAGTTGATCGACATCGCCGACTCGGGGCATATCATGCCTCCGAAGACCACTTGGTTCGAGCCGAAACTGCGCTCGGGGCTGGTCATTCACTCGCTCGACTGATGTGGCGGAAGGTTTTGAAGCGAATCGCTTCATATAAGAAAAACGGACGGAATTTGTTTCCGTCCGTTTTTTACGATGCCGCCTTGTCTTCCCGTGCGGCGGGTCTGATCGGCTACGTGTAGCCTGTACAGGACCTTCCCGTTTGAGAGCCTTTGCGGAAGCGATGCCGGTCGCAGAGCTCATGCCGGAAGGTTTTCGCCATGCGGAAAAAGACCGGCGCGAGAAATCTCGAAAGACTCCCGCGCCGGCTCAGGGCGCTTTCTGCACGGCGGAAAGCTATCGCTTATTTTTCGTCGCGCTTGCCGTCGTGTTGCTCTAGGTCTCGCGTGACTTTCGCCGCCTTGGCGGCTTCGTAGCTCGTGGATGGAGCGGACAGCCATGCAGGAGCGGGTGCTGCGCTGGAAGTATTGTAACTGTCCCAGTATTGCATGGGGCCGGTATAGTCGCCTTGTATGACGTTTCCTCTGTCGTCGGTCAGCTGGAATCCGATCGTGTAGTCGCTGCCGTCCCTGCCGACATTGACCTCGCCGGATATGGCCGGAGCCTGATTGTCTCCCAGGTCGTAGTACCATGTGCCGAAATTGTAGCCCCAGCCGCCTTGGCCCATATTGGCATGATAAGGCACTTCTTCTTTCGATATAACATAGCGGCCTTCCGGAATCTCGGTCGTGTAGTGCGAGTCGGTGTATACCTCGATGATGACGTACTCGCCTTCTCCGCCTGTTTCGACACCCCAGTAATAGTCCGGATGTACGACTATGCCGGCGGTATACAGACGGATGGTCCAGCGGTTGACTCCCTTGATGTTCCACATCGGCGAGGGACCGTTGTACTCGATGTAGCCGAAGCCGGGAGTTTCCATCGTCAGGTCCTGCGTCAGGGGTGTTTTCGTGAACTCGTCGCCTTGCCTTACGCTACCGACGTATTTTGAAAGATGCCTCTCCCCGTTGTTGAACAGGATGTTGAATTTGAGAGCGTATTGCCCGTCCTCGATCTTTTCGACTTTGGAAACGGCCTCGACGGCGAAATGCTCGGTTTTCTCGCCGTTGACGATCTGTTTGCGCATCGCGTAGCCGTATATGCTCCAAGGCTGTTCCTCGATGATTTCCGGAGTGGCAACGAGGATCGTTCCTTTCTGGTACTCCGTCGAGCTGGGATAAGTGCCCTCGGGAATCTGTGCCTCCCATGCCTTAGGCGCCATCTCGGCATAGTAGCTGAGCGATACGGAGGTTCCCTCGATCAGGCCTTGGCTGTCGTATTCGCCGTCGTATAGGGTGACCAGATACTGTCCGATGCCGGGATAGCTGTAGTCGTCGTCGCCCCAGTACCATCCGGTCTGGGTGGTAAATATCGTATTGTAGACCGGCTCGACGTCTATCTTGCCGTTGTATTCGCAGGATACCCATTTGTTTTCCTGCTGGTCGATCTTCAGGTCGGAGATGAAAGCCGCTTGGTTGCCGTCCGTTATGACGAAATAAATCTCGCCCTCGGTTACAGGGAGCTTGGTGGCGTTGCCGTTTACGTCCGTGGTGTAGTAATAGGAGCCGGTGGTCGTTCCTTCGGCTGTCTGTCCGGACTGAATCGTGAATTTACCCGGAGTCTCCCCTATCGCGTACCTTCCTGGTGCGATGCTGGCGTCCAGCAGGCTTTCGGGTGCCACGACGTCCGAATAAAGCTCCACGTGCAGGCCGGAGGCATTCGCAGGGATTGCTTCGTTCTCGCCCGTGGACTTTGTGCAAAAGTCGAAAGTGAAAAAGCCGCATGCACTTTGTTCGCCGACGTACGTGGCCGTAACATGTTTCATGGCAATTGCCTGGCTCTCCTTTTCTGGAGCCTGGGGTGATCCGTCGTCCGAGTCGTCGCATCCCGTGTTCAGCAGGAGCAGGCTGGCCGCCATACATAGTAAAGCTGGGAAGTAGATACTTTTCATAGGCTCAAGAACGTTTTTAATTGGTTAAACAAGTGATTGAATCGTGTCTGTCAAACAAATATAGCGAAAGCGGAGGGATTTGGCAATAGCGTAACATGCTGTTGCGTAGCGAGTCAGATGTCGATTTGACAGCGAAAAAGGACGAAAAGTTATTATCCGTTCGTCTTTTCGGTTGTGACCTTCGGCTTTGGCGGCTTTCTGTCTTGGAAAATTTCATTTTATCGTTTCGCTTTTCCGCGATTTTTTTGTTTTGTCATAGCGTTTTCTTTCGGGAAAAAGGACGGGATTCGGTGAGCGATGGTCATGCGAGGCGCGCATGCTTTCGGGGCGAAGGCCTGCCGTTGCCGAGGAAAGGTAGGGGGCATGGCTTTAAAAGCAAGGCTTAACGCTCCTGTTTTCTTGTTTTTACACTGTGAGAATGAGGCAGAAAAAAGAAAGGATGTTTTTTTGAGTATCGTATTTTGAGTGAAAAATTATTACTATTTTTATGTGCGGCAGATAAATTTGTAAGAAAATAAACGAAATTCTATGTCAAAGATTAAGGGGGCGGTCGTAGTAGACGCCGAACGCTGCAAGGGATGCGAGCTGTGCGTGGTCGCATGTCCGATGGAGGTTCTCGCGTTGAGCGGCGAGGTCAACGGCAAGGGTTATCGTTTCTCGCGGATGGTTTCGCCCGAGGCTTGTACGGGTTGCGCTTCCTGCGCGAGCGTTTGTCCCGACAGTTGCATTACGGTGTACAGGCAGAAGTTTACGGAGCCCTGACGACGTGAAAAATCATAGCGATATGGAAGAGATTAAACTGATGAAAGGGAACGAGGTGGTCGCCGAAGCCGCCGTGCGGTGCGGCTGCGACGGCTATTTCGGCTACCCGATAACGCCCCAGTCCGAAGTACTCGAAACGCTGATGGAGATGCGTCCGTGGGAAACCTCGGGCATGGCGGTGATTCAGGCCGAGAGCGAGGTCGCGGCGATCAATATGGTGTATGGCGGAGCTGCGACCGGCAAGCGCGTGATGACCTCGTCGTCGAGCCCCGGCATCAGCCTGATGTGCGAGGGGCTGAGCTATCTGGCCGGGGCCGAGCTGCCGTGCGTGGTGGTCAACGTGTCGAGGGGAGGCCCGGGGCTCGGTACGATCCAGCCGTCTCAGGCCGACTATTTTCAGGCCGTCAAGGGCGGCGGGCACGGCGACTACCACCTGATCGTGCTGGCTCCCTACTCCGTGCAGGAGATGTACGATTTCGTGC
>CABUJP010000149.1:0-4065 GCA_902491835.1 uncultured Alistipes sp.
TCGACCTGGGCAACCACCAGAAATTCTCCGGCAAGAAGATACAGTACTTCGATACCGAAACGGGCGAGAGCTACGTGCCCTACGTCGTCGAGACATCGATCGGCGTCGACCGCATGGTGCTTCAGGTGCTGTCGGCCTCATACGAGGAGCAGACGCTCGACGGTGGCGAAACCCGTCTGGTGATGCACTTCCCGCCGGCTTTGGCTCCCGTCAAGGCCGCCGTGCTGCCGCTGGTCAAGAAGGACGGACTGCCCGAGGTGGCCCGCGAGCTGATGCACGCGCTGAAGGCCGACCACAACGTGCAGTACGACGAAAAGGACAGCATCGGCAAGCGCTACCGTCGTCAGGACGCGATCGGCACGCCGTTCTGCATCACGGTCGACCATCAGACGCTCGAGGACCGAACCGTCACGGTCCGCCACCGCGACTCGATGGAACAGCAGCGCGTGGCCATAGCCGACCTGCCCGCGATGATCGGCGAAGAGGTCAGCCTGCGCAAGCTGTTCGCCAAGCTGAACTAAGCAAGAGGCTTCGAAAACGGAACGGCAGGGGCTGCGACAGGATAAGTCGCGGCCCTTGCCGTTTTCATACCCGCTCCGACAGGTCGTCGTCAGAGAACGATTATGATTACGGAGTCTCCGGCTTGCCAACGCCCGCTCTCGGCTCCGATGCGAAGATTACGAAACGACATAAGACCGCTCACCCGAAATCGACGGAACCGGCGAGAATCGAGCCTTCGGATCCGTCCGCTGCCCGCCGGCGCAACGGTAGCCATGTCCAAGCTCCGTTCCGTCCGCCAACGGGACGGAACCGCCGAAGGACCGGCCGGACACCTGAGACCTTGTCCGCATAAATATTTTCTTTACGCAGGAGTTCGTCTCGGCCGAGCGGCTAAAGAACACGGAGGCCGGAATCCGGCCTCAGGCCAAGCAGAGACAACCGCTCCCGGCTTTGCCTCTCCCGACCCGACGCGCCCGAAACGGCGCGACTCGACGCATCCGGAGCATCGGGCAGACGACGGATCAGTTTTTTATCTGCCGCGTTTTTTATACCTTCGCCTCAGCGAAACGCAAACCAAAAGGAACGCTATGAACCGAACCGCGCTGTTTCCGGGATCGTTCGATCCTTTCACGCTGGGACACAAGATCGTAGTCGATCAGGGACTCGAACTGTTCGAGCGGATCGTCATCGCCGTCGGCGTCAACACCGAAAAGAGGGGGCTGCTGACGCCCGAGAACCGCGCCCGGCTGATCCGCGACCTGTACCGGAACGACTCGCGCATCGAGGTGGTCATCTACAACGAGCTGACCGGCAAGGTCTGCCGCCAACTGGGTATCGACACGATCCTGCGCGGCCTGCGCAATACGGTCGACTTCGAGTACGAGCGAAACATCATGCAGGTCAATCAGACGCTCTTTCCCGAGATCAAGACCGTGCTGCTGTTCACTCCGGCCCGGTACGTCGCCATCTCGTCGAGCGTCATCCGCGAGCTGGTCACCTTCGGAGGCGATCCGACCCCGCTGATGCCCGAAAACATCGACATCAAAAACTACCTGTAAGCCGAACCGAACAACCAACCGAACCAACGATATGGAATTTACCGCAGAACTGATCGCCGGCTACCTCGGCGGAGAGATCGCGGGCGACCCGAAGGCCGTCGTCACGAAACTCGCAAAAATCGAAGAAGGAGAAGCAGGCGCGCTCGCTTTTCTAGCCAATCCGAAATACGAGCACTATATCTACGATACGAAAGCGACGATCGTGATCGTCAACCGCTCGTTCGAGCCTACGGCTCCGGTTGCGGCGACGATGATCCGCGTCGACGACGCCTACTCTTGCTTCGCGAAGCTGCTCGAACTGTACGTGGCGAACAAGCCCCGGAAAAAGGGCGTCAGCCCGCTCGCGGCGATCGATGCGTCGGCCTCGCTCGGCGACGAGGCCTATGTGGGCGAGTTCGCGGTAATCGGCGCGAACGTCCGCACGGGGAAGAACTGCCAGATATATCCCCAGGTCTACGTGGGCGACAACGTCCGTCTGGGCGATAACGTGCAACTGTTCCCCGGCGTCAAGATTTACGAGCAATGCGAGATCGGCGACAACGTGACGATCCACGCCGGATCGGTGATCGGAGCCGACGGCTTCGGTTTCGCTCCGGACGACAAGGGAACGTATCACAAGATTCCGCAGATCGGCAACGTCCGCATCGAGAGCGATGTCGAAATAGGCGCCAACACCTGCATCGACCGAGCGACGATGGGCTCGACGGTCATCCGCCGGGGCGTCAAGCTCGACAACCTGATTCAGATCGGCCATAACGTGACCGTAGGCGAAAACACCGTCGCCGCCTCGCAGGTCGGCGTGGCCGGATCGTCCAAGGTCGGCGCGAACTGCATGTTCGGCGGGCAGGTCGGCATCGCCGGGCATCTGACCGTCGGCGACCGGGTCAAGATCGCCTCGAAATCGGGCGTATCGAACAGCATTCCCGAAGGAGAGACCTACATGGGAAGCCCCGCCATGCCGGGCATCAAGTACCACCGCTCGCATGCCGTTTTCCGTAACCTGCCCGACCTGAGCTACAAGGTCCGCCAACTGGAGAAGGAGCTGGCCAAGCTACGCGAGCGGCTCGGCGAGGCGGAGCAGTAGCCGGAGACGGCGTAAGGAAATCATCCGATGGACGGCAAAGTCATTCTGGGAATCGACCCGGGCACGAACCGGACGGGCTACGGCATCGTCCGGAGCGAGGGAAACGCGCTGCATCTGATCGTGCTGGGCGACATCGACCTGCACCGGATCGGCGATCCGTACCGTAAGCTGCAACACATATTCGAGCGCGTCTGTCAGCTGATCGACACCTACCGGCCCGACGAGGCGGCGCTCGAGTCGCCCTTTTTCGGAGCGAACGTGCAGAGCATGCTCAAGCTCGGACGGGCGCAGGGAGTCGCTATGGCCGCCGCGCTGAGCCGGGGACTGCCCGTCGCGGAATACGCGCCCCGCCGGGTCAAGCAGGCAATCACCGGACAAGGGTCGGCCTCGAAAGAACAGGTAGCCTCCCTGCTCAAAAGCATGCTCCGCATGACCGAGCTACCGTCGCATCTCGACGCGACGGACGGGCTGGCAGTCGCCGTATGCCACCATTTCCAATGCTCGGTCATCGATCGGCTCGACCTTTCGCCGCACAAGAAGGCCCTCGGGGGAGGCCGCACGGGCAGCAAGAGCTGGGCAGAGTTCATCTCGTCTCACCCCGACCGAATCAAGGGCAAATGACAATCCGAGGAAAGAGGCGGGTCTTTTCGGACCGTATCGCAAAGAAAACTCCCTTCGCCGGTCTCATACGAATTCCGTGATGAACGGCCGGCCGACGGATCGTGCGGTCACGGCCGCTCCGGCGGCCCCGGTCATTCCGCAGCAGCAGAGTCTGCAAGCTCCATATACCGAAAGAGACCCGACGCAACGGACCGCCAGTTTCCCGCAAGCCGGCGAACAAACCGCTTCCGAAAGTACGCCGCTTCCATGCCGTTCCCCCATCGGCGAACAGCGTCCGCAACCAACGGTCAACCCGATCGAAGTCCCGATACGATCGTCCCCGAAAAGCTCCTGGCCTACGACGCGGAGGGCAAGCCGGGAAGTACGCTTCCGATCCGGCGGAGCGTACTGTGATGAAAGATGCCGCCGCCAAATATCGGGACGATTTTCAGCTTCCCAGAATAGCACGCAACCGAATCCGAGACCGGACCGGACAATACGCCATCCGAACTCGCTATGGAGACATTCTGCCGGATAAAACCGTAAACTCCGGATTTACGAATCGGATAACGGGGCGTTGACATTTTCCGTCCTGCACGAAAACGGCGCAATGTCTCGGCTCGAAGCGTCCGGATTCCATAAGCAGCGGCAACAGAACGCGAAGCGGACAGAAATCCCGGCCCCGATCGAACTATTTTGCACGATTCCGCCCGTTTTTATTTGGAAGAAACGATTTTTTGCCTATCTTTGCACTCGCAATAAGGGAAGGCTCCGTAGCTTAACTGAATAGAGCACTTGACTACGGATCAAGAGGTTACAGGT
>CABUJP010000150.1:0-4057 GCA_902491835.1 uncultured Alistipes sp.
GCATCGAGCGTGCGCGGGTCGTCGGTCGCGGTCAGCGGCTCATACTCGAGCACGTAGTTCGCGTCGCTCAGGGGCTGCACGACCCGGACGCAGACGACGTTCGAGTAGGCGTTTTGTCCGTCGGCCCGGTTCGCTCCCCGGCGAAAGTAGGTCGTAGCCGCGAGCGGCTGCGGCCGGTACGCAAGGGCGGTGGCTCCGGTAATATGGGTCCACGGACCCGAGGAGGTCGGGGCCGACTGCCAAAATACGGTGTATGTGCCGCCCGGGTTTTGCGGCGAAACGACATTCGCGAGTTCGGCGGGCCGGACGCCGGCATCTACCGTCTGATCGCCCGATATGCTGCCGGGAGTCAGCGGCTGGGTCGCCGGAGTGACCGTGACGAGCACTTCGTTCGTATAAGCCCTTTTTTGGACTATGCCGTCCATATAGACGACCGCCCGACGGTAGCGGGTGCTCTTGCCGAGCGCTCCGGGCTGGTAGCTCTCGGACGTAGCGCCGAAGATAATCAGCCAGCCGAGCCCCAGATTCGCCTCCTCGGCGTATTCCCACTGGAAGGTATAGGGTACCAGCGTAGGACTGTACGGCAACAGGTCGTTCCGGATCGGGGCGGGTACGGCTCCGGCCTCGATCGTCTGCTCTCCCCGGATTCTGCCGGGGTGTAGCTCGGCGCCCCGGACTGACGGGAAGAAGAGCAGCGTCAGGACGAGCAGCAGCATATGTCTTTTCATCGGGCGGTTGCCGGACGACGGAATGTCCGGTTCGGTCGGCCGGTTCGTGCATTGCGCGTAGCGGCGGCTATCGGTTCTTATAGCGGTAATCATAGTATTTCAACGTTTTTTTCTGTGTGCCTTCGTAGTAGTGAATCGAGCGGAGCCGACCGAAAGGATCGTACTCGTAATATGTGGTGAAGCCCCGGGGATCGGTGGCCGAAAGCATGCCCACGAGCGGACGGTAGGTGTAGGTCGAGATGTGGGCCGAGCTCAGATAGGGGGACTTGCGCAGGGATGCCAGCACGTTCAGGAATCCCGAAGAAAGCGTATCCGATATGGTCATCGTGTGGAGAGTAGGCAGGCTGACGACGGATGTCAGTTCTCCATACGAGCAGCCGACGAGCTCGGCCACTGGATGCAAGCCGTTGTATCCCCACAGGTAGCAAACCGAACGGGGAGCCGTGCGGCCCGTGATTTCGATCGGATTGCCGTAGTCGTCGAAGCGTGTCGAGAGAATTTCGGCGTAGCCCGCATCCGGCGAGAATGCGGCGCGGCCCGCTTCGGGAGCGAACGCTCCGGCCGAGGACTTGTTCGACAGGCGGAACAGGCTTTCGGAGAGATCGTCCTTCTCCAGACGGCTCTGCGAGGTCGGATTGCCGCACTCGTCGTAGCCGAACAGCTCGCCCGAGACGACCAGCCCGTCGCGCCGCCGAATGCGCTCGACGGGGACCGAGACGATGTTTCGCTCGACCAACTCGGCGAGCGTTCCGCCGCCCGAGAGATCGTAGTCCTCGGGATAGAGCGTCTGCTCGACGAGCGTCGTGCCGTCGCTCATCGTATGCTCGACGCGCCCGACCGCATAGCGGTTCGGACTGTCGTAGCGGTAATGGGTCCGGTCCGTCGACACGCGCCCCTGCGCGTCGCGCGTCTGGACCTCTTTCGTGACGAGTTGCAAACAGCCCGTGTGCAGGCCGGAGTAGCGATACAGCAAGTCACCGGCCGCTTTACGGTATCTCCACAACTCCTCTACGTCTGGACTTCTTATGACGTTTGTATACAGCCAGACGGGAACCCTTCTGGGGAATAGCCTGCATCGATAGATCAGCGTCGAGTCGAAGTATTTGTTATAAACGTATTTCTCGCGTTGTACCCACTCGTAGCCTCCCTCCCGATACTCGTAGCGGATTACCGAGTCGAGCGGAGTCAGGTACCATTGCTCGGGCTCCAGAGGATAAGGTTCATTGGGCGGGGATTTTATCGGGAACACCGTGTTGAACAGGGAGAAGTCGTACTTGTAAATCGTTTTGCCCGATTGGCGGCCCGTATCCATCTCGTATTCGGCTACTTCGCTGTAAAGAACCGTGCTGCCGCTCTCGAACGAAAGGCTTTGGTTGCTACCCTTCAGATATGTGCGCTTGCGGAGAGAGAAAGCACAAAATTCGGGATGATTGCACTGATCCAGAATATTCGTGTTCTCATAATAATAATCCTCCCATTGCTCGACTACCCCGGTTCGGTTGAACACCCCCTCCACATCCTCGTCGAAGTACGGCTCGCTTTTAACGAAACCGCATCCGTCCTCGTCGGGTCCGTAACGATAAATCTTCTCGCGCAAAACTTTCGAGTCGGCATCGCGGAACTGTATCTTTTCGACGCGGTATCCTCCGGCGCCTCGGGGTTCCCTTTTTCCGTACCGGCTGCGGAAACGGTGCTGCCCCATTATAAAGGAAACGTACCCTCCCGTCGGGTATCGGATAGTCAGAAAGGTTTTGGGCGTTTGGTCATAGGCGAAGACTTCCGACTGGTCGATGTGCCCGATTGTAAACGATGTATCGCCGGGTAGCGAGGGATCGTTGTCGTTGCTGTGCAAGGAACCTTGTATGACGCTTCCGTTCACGAAGCTGTAAACACCGCCTCCACGCTTGGCCTGGATTTTTTGCCTGACGACACTCGCTTCTCGACCGATGTTTTTATTCAACTGTTTATAACCCCAGTAGTCGGTCGTGTACAGGTCGCCGCCGCCGACAAAATACGGGTAGTCGAAAGAATAAAGCTCGTCTCCCGAGCGTACTGACAGCAGTTTGCGCCAGAAATCCTTGTCCAGATTCCGGGGATCGGTCTGATTGAACTCGAAGACAATCTTCTTGACCGTGTCGCCGCTGTTGTTGAGAACGGCGATCGATCCCAACATGCCGGATTCCGGGTAATCGAAAACCATTCGACCTCCGCGAAAAGTAATCTCTTTCACATGACGGTAAACGAGTTGCGTCGCCGATGATGCCGGAATATCCTCGAACGTATAGAGATCGTGGGCCTTATCGGTCAGATCGGACAGATACGCCATCTGTCCTTTGTGATAAACCAGCCAGCTTCTGTAACCCGGCGTGCACTCTTTCCCTTTGATGCCGGCAACCTCCCAAAAATTACCCGGAAGATTTTCGACTCCGTTCCATACCTTCATTCGGTAACCGTCTCTCGCACAGGGATTGTATTCAAGTTCTGAATAAGGTTCCGGGTGGGTACCTCCCGCGTTGTCGTATATTTCGATTCGATCATCGTAACTATGGGTAGATCTTGTGACGGGTCCTCCGTAAGTGAAAGACACCTCTTGCTGTTCCTGCGGACTGAATATCCGTTCGCACTTCCATGCCACGATAACCGTTTGGTTCGACGAGCTGCCGACAGGCGTAGTCGTTTCGGTCGCCGTGGACGAAAAGACGTATTTCGTGCCGTCGGTGTCCCAGATCGTGAAGCGCTTGTCGCTGCCGTACTCGATCTTCACGCCGTTGTAAGGTACCGGCACTGCCTCGACGCTTCCGTCCGGCCGATGCCGGAAGTAGAACGCGCCGCTTTTGTCGAGCAGACGATAATAGAAGCGGTCGGGTTCCTCGTCCCGCTTGCCGTGATAGAAGTTGCTCGCCTGCTGTTCGGTTCGAGCCACTGGAACGTCTGTGCAATAATCGCTCGGTATATCCGTATTAAAGTAGTATCCCAATGTATTTTCCATGTGGTTCAGGTCGTCCAGCCCGTTTACCTGCCGGGTGATCTGCAGTTCGGTGCTCAGCGACCATCCTTTGCCCACACTTCCGGCGAGCTGGTTCGGCCGGGAGTAGTTGTCGGTGTGGAACATGAGCGTGAGGGGTAGGGACATCTTTCCGATCTGTACCGTGTGTAGCGGGATTTGGATGTCGGGCACTCCGGTCAGATGGCTTACCGGGTAGTCGATGTAGCGCATTAGCGAGGCGGCTTCCGGCGGCAGGAACTCGATGCGGCCCGTCGGACTCGTCCGGTCGGTCTGGCCCCACAGCGTACAGGGAAGCAGCATACAAAGAAAGGCGATTCGTTTA
>CABUJP010000151.1:0-3808 GCA_902491835.1 uncultured Alistipes sp.
CTCAATCCGCGTCGTTGCGTATGATCTGTACCGGCTGAGTCGAGAGCAGCGCTTCGAATGCCGACAAGAGTTCCTCTTTCGTTTTGCCCGCATAGTCGCCGGATTCTTTTTTCAGATCGGTGCTCTCCTCCTCGCTGGCCTCGCCCAAATCGAATTCGGGAGCGCTTGCGGCCAGCGCGGCGTCCTCGTCCGAGAAATCGACTCTTTCCTCGGGAGTATCCGCGTCCGTTCGTGTGTCGCCCGGCTCTGCGGTTTCGGGCTGCTGTTCGGCAGCAGCCGCGTCCGGCTGTTTTTCGTTTCCGGCTTCGGTACTCGGCGCCGGATCTTGGGCCGGTTGTTCTTCATCGGCGATCTCGGAGGATGCCGGGGCGGATTGAGGCATATCTTCAATGCCAGGGGCATTGACTTGTTCCACGGGAACAGACGGATCTTTCTTGTCGGTGTCCATCGCTTTGCTGTTTATTGTTGAGTATTCTTTTCATAGCCTGCGGCTAAAGCTACAAATGTACATGATTTTTCGGGAAAAATCGCACGGCCTCTCCAAAAAGTTAAGAGACGCAAGCGAACCTGCGAAATTCGTCGGGATTCTTAACGTTATGTTCACATTAATTGATTAAAATTGCGGCGTGAAACCGTATGCGGCTCGATGTGCCGACACTACAGAAAACGACCATGGCCTATCGCATCTTGCTTGTCGACGACGAAGCCGACATTCTTGAATTCATACGCTACAATCTGGAAAAGGAGGGCTACGAGGTATTTACGGCCTCGAACGGGCGCGAGGCAATCGAGACGGCGCTGCGCGTCGTGCCTCACCTGATTTTGCTCGACGTGATGATGCCCGAGATGGACGGGATCGAAACCTGTCGCGAGATTCGCTCCCACGACTCGTTGCGCCGGACGCTGATCGCTTTCCTGACGGCTCGGGGCGAGGACTATTCCCAGATTGCCGGGTTCGACGCGGGTGCCGACGACTATATCGCCAAGCCGATTCACGTCAGGGTACTCGTCAGCCGGATCAGGGCCATGCTCAAGCGATTCGACTCGACGGTCCGCGATGCCGACGGGCAGTCGCGCAGCGTCTTGATCGACCGGGAGCGCTATCTGGTCTTTTGCGAAGGCCGCCAGCTGATGCTGCCGCGCAAGGAGTTCGAGCTGCTGAGCCTGCTTTGTTCGAAGCCTCGGAAAGTGTTCTCGCGGGAGGAGATTCTCGCGAGCGTCTGGGGCAGCGACGTGATCGTCGGAGACCGGACGATCGACGTGCATGTCCGCAAGCTGCGGGAGAAGCTCGGAGACAGGCACATCGTAACGGTCAAGGGCGTAGGATACAAGTTCGAGGATTGAGACGCGGGACGGCTCGTCGGGAGGCGGTCCGCAGCGCATATTTGTTATGGAATACATTCATTATCTGATCGATTTCATCCTGCACATCGACGTGCATCTGGCCGCGCTGGTAGCTCAGTACGGGATATGGGTCTACGCGATCCTGTTCGTCATCGTATTTTGCGAGACCGGGCTGGTCGTCACTCCTTTTTTGCCGGGCGATTCGCTGCTGTTCGTGGCCGGAGCCTTGGCCGCTCTGCCGACCAACGGCCTGAACGTGCATCTTCTGGCGCTCGCGATGGCCGTTGCCGCCGTACTGGGCGACGCGTCCAACTACGAGATCGGGAGGTTGTTCGGAGCCAGGCTTTTCCGCAACCCGAACTCGAGGATTTTCAAGCAGAGCTATCTGGAAAAGACGCATGCCTTCTATGATAAGTACGGCGGGAAGACGATCGTCATCGCCCGCTTCGTGCCCGTCGTCCGGACTTTCGTGCCGTTCGTCGCGGGTATGGGGCGGATGAGCTACCGTCACTTCGCGGCATTCAACGTGACGGGAGGCGTTCTGTGGGTGGCGCTGTTCATCTATGCCGGATATCTGTTCGGAGGACTGGATATCGTACAGCGCAACCTGAAGCTGCTGATCGTGGCGATCATCGTTCTCTCCGTGTTGCCCGCCGTCATCGAGGTATGGCGAGCCCGCAGGAGGAGAAGAAAGACAAAATAGTAGGAAAACCTTTTTGTTTCGTCGGCAAATCATTACCTTTGTATGATATTGCAGACGAATATGAAAGCTCTTTTGCTGGTCGGTGCCGGCGGCTTCGCCGGAAGCGCGTTGAGATACCTCATTTCGCGGCTGATGCTGCCTTGGGCGGTGTCGTCCGGCTTTCCGTTTTCTACGCTGACGGTCAATGTGGCGGGCTCGCTGCTGATCGGCGTGCTGATGGGCCTCGGATTGTCCGGCGGTTGGGCCTTGCTTTGCATCGTCGGCTTTTGCGGAGGGTTTACGACGTTTTCGACTTTCTCGCTCGAGACCGTTACGCTGCTTCGGGCGGGCAGCTATCTTGCGGCCGCGCTGTATATGTGGTCGAGCATGGTGCTTTCGATCGCGGCCGTCTGCGGCGGCTACTATCTGGGAACTAAATTCAATACCTTTGGATAAATTACAATAGCGATGGAATTTGTTGAAAAAATCAAGCAAAAGGCCAAGAGCGATCTCAAGACGATCGTATTGCCCGAGGCCGAGGAAGAGAGAAACCTGAAGGCTGCCGACCGGATTCTCAGCGAGGGTTTCGCGAAACCGATCCTGATCGGCAATCCCGAGAAGGTGCATCACCTGGCTTCCGAACTCTATCTCGAGAATATCGCCGACGCGGTGATCGTCGATCCCAACGACAATCCGAAAAAGCAACAATACGTCGATCTGATGCTGAAGCTGCGCGCCTCGAAAGGCCTGACCGCCGAGCAGGCCGAGAAGCTGATCGTCAATCCGCTCTATCTGGGCGCGCTGATGGTCAAGGCCGGCGATGCCGACGGCGAGGTGGCCGGGGCGAACAATCCGACGGGCGACGTGCTCCGACCCGCTTTTCAGTACGTGAAGACGTTGCCGGGCATCAGCGTCGTGTCGGGCGCTTTCATCATGATGCTTCCGGATACGATGTTCGGTGAGAACGGCATGATGGTTTTCGCCGACTGCGCCGTGCATCCGAATCCGACGGCCGAGGAGCTGGCTCAGATCGCCGTGATGACCGGGCGCACGACGCGCGCGATTGCCGGGTTCGAGCCTCGCATCGCGATGCTGAGCTTCTCGACGAAGGGATCGGCCAAGCACGAAATGGTCGACAAGGTGGTCCGCGCTACCGAGTTGGCCAAGCAGATGGACCCGTCGCTCGCGATCGACGGCGAATTGCAGGCCGATGCGGCCATCGTTCCGGGCATCGGGGCCAGCAAGGCACCGGGCAGCAAGATCGCCGGCAAGGCGAACGTACTCGTTTTCCCGACCCTTGAGGTGGGCAATATCGCCTACAAACTCGTGCAGCGCATGGCGCATGCCGAGGCGATCGGCCCGATCCTGCAGGGAATGGCCGCTCCGATCAACGACCTTTCGCGCGGATGCTCGGTCGACGACATCGTGTCGCTGGTAGCCATTACGGCTTGTCAGGCGGGGGGTATGGAATAGCTTGCTCGTTTCTTGATAGACAGAATTTAACACAAGATTATATAAAGCGATGAAAATTCTCGTTCTGAATTGCGGCAGCTCGTCGATCAAGTATCAGGTGATCGACATGACGAGCGCCGACGACTATACGCTGCTCGTGAAGGGAATCGTCGAGCGGATCGGCCTTTCGGACGCGGTGCTGACCCATAAGCCGACCGGAAAGTCCAAGTATGAGGTCGTGAAGAGCATTCCCGACCATACGTCCGGGATCAGCCTGATCCTCGACGCGCTCGTCGATCCGGAGCACGGCGTGCTGGAAAGCATTTCCGA
>CABUJP010000152.1:0-3708 GCA_902491835.1 uncultured Alistipes sp.
TGCCGGTCGACGAGCCGATGCCAGTCGACGAACCTCTCGACGGGCCGTAGGTCGCGGTGCCGCCCCGGCGGTATCCCGTCCGTCCCGTGCCTCCCGTGACGGACGAGACGGTGCCGCCCGATCCGGTCCGGGGTCTTCCGTAAACCGTATTTCTGTGGTTATATCCGTAGTGAGGACCTCCTCCTCCCCAATGGTGGTGCGGATAATAGCCGCCCCATCCCCAGCCGTAGTAATAGGGGTAACCCCAACCCCATCCCCAGCTGGCATAATAGGGGTATCCCCATCCGTAATAGGGACCCCAACCCCAGCGGGCGTACCATGAGTAGGGAGCCCAGTTCCACCCCCAACTCCATGACGGGTAGCCCCAGCCCCACAGGCCGAGGTTCACCGTTACGCTGCTGCCCCATGTGCCGTAGAGCGACGAGACGTACTTGGGCTCGACCCATACCTGATCGCCGATGACCGTTACGTTGAAATAGGCCGGTTCGTATGCCGAGACATAAACTGTCTTGGGGGCCGGTTCCTCGTCTTCCGACGGAGTGAAGCCGCGCAGCCGTTTCTCGTACGAGTCCGCATAGCCGTCCGACAGAATCCCGTCGTATTGCGCGTCTTCCGATTCCCTGTACTCGGCCAGTTGGCGTGCCGCTTCTTCCCGCTGGGCTTCGGCAGCCGCTCTGGCGGCCTTTTCCGCCGCGATCTCCTGAGCCCGTCTTTCGATTTCCGCCTCCATCAGCGCCTTGCGGTCGTGCGTGGCATACAGGTCGTCGCCGGCGACCGGGGAGGACGAGCTGTACATGCTCGAGCTGCAGCCTACCGTTGCGACGGCAGCCGCCATGATGCCCAGCATGTTGAGTATTCTTCTCCTTTTCATGATCGTATGCATTGATCGTTCGTTGTTCGGTTGCGCCGTTTTTGCCCGTGCAGCGGAACTCATCCCTTATTTCTGAATATAACGAAAATCGTACCCGAAAAGTTATGTTTCCGTCCGTTTTTTTCTCGGCACAGGGCTTTTCGTATAAGATTCCTCCGATCCTTGCGGCGTTGCACGGACTGCTTGTTTCTTGCTCTTCCGGTCGAAAGAATCCGTATTCAAAGGTAGCTAATTTTTACGAAAAAGGTAAATTTAGCTTACCTTTGCAAGGTTGGAGCGGGCCGATCGCCGAATCCGGCCTTCGACAGCCGGCTTCCGGGCCGGCCCGACGGGATTTGCGGAAACAAACCAAGATTGACAGAATATGGCAAAGGAGCTCAAGGAACTGACTTCGCGGGAGGAAAACTACTCCCAATGGTATAACGATCTGGTCGTGAAGGCCGGTTTGGCCGAGAACTCGGCCGTGCGCGGCTGCATGGTCATCAAGCCGTACGGCTATGCGATCTGGGAGAAAATGCAGCGGGCGCTCGACCAGATGTTCAAAGATACCGGTCACGAGAACGCCTATTTCCCGCTGTTCATACCCAAGTCGTTCTTCAGCAAGGAGGCTCACCACGTAGAGGGCTTCGCCAAAGAGTGCGCTGTGGTGACGCACTATCGCCTGAAGAACGATCCCGAAGGAAAAGGCGTGATCGTCGATCCGGACGCGAAGCTCGAGGAGGAGCTGATCGTTCGTCCCACTTCCGAGACGATCATTTGGAATACATATAAGAACTGGATTCAGTCATACCGCGATCTGCCGATTCTCTGCAACCAGTGGGCCAACGTGGTGCGCTGGGAGATGCGCACGCGGCTTTTCCTGCGCACGGCCGAATTTCTGTGGCAGGAGGGACATACGGCCCACGAAACCAAGGAGGAGGCGTTGGCCGAGGCGAAAAAAATGATCGGCGTGTATGCCGAGTTCGCCGAAAAATGGATGAGCCTGCCGGTGATCGTCGGTCACAAGAGCGACAGCGAGCGTTTCGCGGGAGCCGAGGACACGCTGACGATCGAGGCGCTGATGCAGGACGGCAAGGCGCTTCAGAGCGGAACCTCCCATTTCCTTGCGCAGAACTTCGCCAAGGCGTTCGACGTGCAGTTCACCAGCCGGGAGGGCAAGCTCGAATACGTTTGGGCGACTTCGTGGGGCGTTTCCACCCGTCTGATGGGCGCGCTTATTATGGCGCACTCCGACAACAACGGCTTGGTGCTTCCGCCCAAGCTGGCTCCGATTCAGGTCGTGATGATTCCTATTTACAAAGGGACCGAGGAGCTGGAGCGGATCGCCGGGCAGCTTGAGGGTCTGGCTGCCGAGTTGAAAAAGCGGGGAATCAGCGTCAAGATCGATACGCGCGATAACGTGCGCACGGGCTTCAAGTTCGCCGAGTACGAGCTTAAGGGCGTTCCGGTCCGTTTGGCGATGGGACCGCGCGATCTGGCGGGCGGCACGATCGAGCTGTTCCGCCGCGATACGCTGAGCAAGGAGACCGTTCCGCAAGAGGGCCTGGCCGACCGTGTCGAGGGTTTGCTCGACGAAATTCAGGCCAATATCTATGCGAAGGCTCTGCGTTTTCGCGACAGCATGATTACCCGGGTCGACACCTACGACGAGTTCAAGCGAGTGCTCGACGAGAAAGGCGGTTTCATCCTGGCGCATTGGGACGGGACGCCCGAGACCGAGGAGCTGATCAAAGCCGAAACCAAGGCTACGATCCGTTGCATTCCTGTCGATGCTCCGGCCGAAGAAGGCGTCTGCATCGTCAGCGGCAAGCCGTCCCACCGCCGGGTGCTGTTCGCCCGATCCTATTGATTGAGCGGCTGATTGCCTCTCTTGATGTTTTCACGGTACGGATCGAAGAACCGATCCGTACCGTTTTATATATAGCTTTTGAGTCAGGTTGTCTTGTCTGTCTGCGGCTTCTCCGTGGTATTCCGGCTTGCCGATTCGAGAAGAGACGTCTCCGCGGGCCGGCACGATCGCTTCGTATCTCGGGTGGGGTCCGATCTTTTGCGCTTTGTCCGATTCGCGGTTCTCCGGTGGGTTTTTTGTTTCTGTTCCCGAATAACGTAGAGCGTCTTTCATATAAAACGGGGCGATCCCGGAAATTTTCTCATCGCTTTTCGTGGATTCAGCCCTTCGGTCCGGTCCGTTTTCGGGTCTCGATAAGAAAGCGTTCTCCGAATTTTCTGTAAACGAGGGGCCTTGTTTGCTATCGGGCGGCAAGTTTTGCGCAGTATGTAGCGGCTCGGTGCTTTGGGGTTGATAATCATTGCGTTTCTTCGGATCGTGCGCCGGGGCATGCAGCGTGAGAGCGGAAAAAATGCATGAAAATCGCAAAAAAAAGTTTCCGAAAATTTGGAGAGTCCGAAAAAGTCCCTACATTTGCACCCGCTAAACGAAAGCAACACGGTTTAGCGGGCAAGTTCTTAAAATGAGGTTCGCGAATTTTTCTCTGAAAAATTTGGAAGTTAGGATAGCTTTTCTTATCTTTGCAATCCGATTCGCTCAGAATTCCGAGCGATTTTTTTAGCGACTTTTGCGAACGTTTTGGAACGCGAAATTAGGTTCTTTGAATTACTGGTATTGTTTGAGAAAAACAAGTAAAGTGCAGTATTTATCAATTCCTTTAAAGGAAATTTAAGTAGTCAGGACTCTAAAATCTTTATAATTTTTTACAATGGAGAGTTTGATCCTGGCTCAGGATAAACGCTAGCGGCAGGCCTAACACATGCAAGTCGAGGGGCAGCGGATGGAGTACTTCGGTACTCCTGCCGGCGACCGGCGGACGGGTGCGTAA
>CABUJP010000153.1:0-3648 GCA_902491835.1 uncultured Alistipes sp.
CGGCGAAGGTCAGCTCAGCGGCCGTTTCCCCGCCTTTGAGCAGCGAGTAGCCCGCGTTATCGGCTGCTCCGGCCGGTTCGACGGAAAGGTTCGGAGCGTATCCCGTTACGGGTTGAGTCAGGGCGAACTGCAAATCCCATTTTCCGCACGGCGTAAGCACGTCCTTCACGATATCCGCGCCCGGCGTAAAGAGCTGCATCAGGTCGTAGTTGTAGACGCAGGTCGTTCCTGCCGGCATCACGTTCGTATCCGGGTTGTACTGAACCGGATAGATGTTGACCAGCTTGCCCGGAGTGAGCCAGTAATGGTCGTAGTATCCGCTGATCGACGGCAGGGTGACGTTGACGGTGCACTTCAGCGAGAAGGTCACATCGCCCGCAACGCCTTTCGGATCGGTATAGGTGATCAGGATGCTGTACTCTTTCGACGTGGCCGGTACGATCTTGCCGATCGCCTCGGCGTCGAGCGTCCATTTCAGGGCTACGGCGTCCTCGGATACGTCCGAAGTCTGCTCGGTGATTACGCCGTCGCCTTCGCCGAAGGTGCCTTCGTCGTTGGCTTTCAGTTTATAAATAGCTTCGA
This sequence comes from uncultured Alistipes sp., assembly GCA_902491835.1. Lineage (GTDB taxonomy): Bacteria > Bacteroidota > Bacteroidia > Bacteroidales > Rikenellaceae > Alistipes_A. The sequence continues at coordinate 583 of CABUJP010000153.1, forward strand.
ATTCGTCTTTCGACATGCCGCCTTCCTTCACCTTAGCATAGACGTACTGCGTCATGTCTTTCCAAAGGAAGTCGTTTCCGATGGCCGAGCAGCTCAGATTCTGGACGTAAGTCTTGATCTCGCCCAGTTCGATCGGGTCGGGGCTAACGGAATTCTCTACCCATTTGATTTTGAAGTAGGTCACGTCGACTATCTGATTCTCGTTCGTCGTGTCGACCAGCGTTACCCGCACGATGGGCTCCTTGTCGATAGCCGCGCGGTTGTTGACCTCGCCGCCCGGAACCTGCGACGTGATCGTCGTTCCGTCGATACGGGCGAATTGCTGCTGATCGGTCTGGTTGGGTCCCAGCTTGTAAGCATCGGGTGCCAGCTCGAAACGGAACTTCAGGCCGTAGCCTTCGAGTTTGTCTGCGGTCATTTCATTGGCGTTCGCCCCGTCGTCGTAGCAGCCCGTCACCATGTCGGCCAAATCGAACGGCTCGTTGTACTTGATGCTCTTGGAGATTTTTTCGGCCTGTTCCGCACCGTAGATCGTAGCGTAGTCCGAAAAATGGTGATGCGCTCCGTGTGCACAATCGAAATCGGTGATCTGCTGCGAATTATCGAACTGCGCGGCGATAACGGGCGTTACGGTCGACTCAGCGAGCCGGACATATTCGGAATAGACGTAGGCTTCGGTTTCGTTCTCGAACAGACAGTCGTCCGCTACGGGCACTTTCAGCGCGACGGTATAGATCTTGTTGCCGTCGAGTTTCAGCGGCTCGGTCGAGGTCTTGGCCGCATTGACGGTCAGGATGCCGTTTTTGATGTCGTGGCCGACGACTTTCACCGGCGTATTCTCTCCCGTCTCGGCGGCTCGGGTCACGGCCGTCGTCGAGACGAACGAGGGCGTTCCGATATCCTCTTTCTGTACTCCGGTAGGATTCAGACGATAATCGGCCGTTGTCGACTCGTCGGAGACGATCGTGGCTTTCGAGGCTTTCTTCGTGCTGCCGTCCGGATTGATCGTCAGAGCGTTGTACGATACGGACAGGAACTCGATCGTGGGAATTCCGTCGACATAGAGGCCGGGAACCAGCGTCACGCTCGTCAGTCGGGACGAAAGTACGCCGCTGAGCGAGGAGAGCTGCTGTCCTACTTTCTCCATGATCTCGGTGTTCAGGTCCTTCACGGCCTTTTCGAGGGTTGCCTGGTCGATCGCACTCTTGCGAATGCTTTCGATCAGTCCCGACAGTTTCTGATCAAGCGCCGTCAGATCGGCCGAGGAAGCTTTGCCGCCGAGCTCTTCGGCGTAATTCTCCAATGCTTTCTGCTGTATTTCCAGCGCTTTCTCGAATTTCTGCATGTCGTCGATCGTGGCATAGTCCTTCAGCGTCTGCGACAGGTTTTTCTCGATACCTTCGATCTGGCTGGCCAGCTCGTCGAGCGCGCTTTGGTCGGCCTTGTCCGAAATCAGAGACTGGCATTGAGAAATAGCCTCCCGAATGGCCTCCGTCTTGGCATCGGCGACGGCTTTCTGAGCTGCCGCAGCCATTTCGGCGGCCTCATCGGCGGCTTCCTTGGCTGCCGCGGCTTTCTGTGCCGCGGCTGTCGCTTCGTTCTGAGCTCCGGTCAGGGCCGTCTGCAATGTGCCCAACTGCTCTTGCAGCGCGGCGGCCGTCTCGCTCAGTTCGGTCTGCACGTTCCCGATGTCGTCGTCGTAGTCCTTGCAGCCGGCGTAAGTCAGCGTCGCCCCGATCAGGAGAAACGCCAAAACTCGGTTGATAAAAATTCGCTTCATAGTCTTTTGGTTAAATTGTTTGAGTTGAACAAAATAGTGTCTGAGTGTGTCTCTCCCCTCCTTGATTTCGGCTTTTCGCGAATGAAAATCGTTGACTGAAAATTAATTGAAAATGTATATCTTTATCCGATTTACAGCCACGAACGAACAGGGCCGGATTTTTGCGTGTCCAGCTTCGCCGATGAGTAAAAACGGATGTAAAAGCACTGCAATAATACGAAGGATTTCGCCATTATGCAAGAAAAACGACGAAATATTTCGCCGGTTAAAGACAGAATTTTATATTATATTGATATTCTGTCTATTAGCAAGCGAGAATTTTACAGTAAAACCGGCATATCCCGAGGTACTTTGGAGAGTCCGACCGGGATTACCGAGGATACTTTGGCGAAATTTATCGCCACATACCCGGAAGTTTCTCTGGAATGGCTGATACGGGGCGAGGGCGAAATCGTGCGGCCGAGCGCGCCCGAGGAGGCTCCGGCCGACCTGCTGGAAATGGCCCGTCGCGTAATTGAGGCCAAAGACGAAATCATCGAATTGCAAAAAAACAGGATTGACTGGCTGACCGCGCGTTTGTCGGAGAAGGGATAAAGGCCCGTTCCAGGCCATTGGCGCGTGAAATGCGCGCGTCTGGAACTCGAAATGGATGGGGCTCCGTCGAACGGCGCTTTGCTGCCGGTCGGGGTTGCGTCGTTTCCCGCCGTGTCGTGCGGCGTTTTTGCGGACGGTTGTTTACTCGCGGAGGCTGTGCCGCTTTTGTGGCGATTGTATACGTTCGTGCACCGGGTATGTCCGCCACCGGAATTTTTTGTCTGCCGGTCGCGGTTGGTAACCGCAGACCGTGCGTCCGATCGGGTCCTTATTCTGAATCCTCTCCGGCGGAGGGATGCCGGGAAGCCGGAAACATGGAGAACCCGAGGGCAGATACGGGAAAATATATGAGTGGTTTTTGTACAAAGACGGCCGTCTGTCGCGGTCAGAGACCGTGACAGGTGTTGTCGGATAGAAAAGCCGCTCCGCGCACAGGCGCGGAGCGGCTTTTTTCGCTTATTTGCCGATTACTACTCGGCGAGCAGGATTTCGAGTATCTTGATCGCGGCGGTCGCAATCGGGGTTCCGGGACCGAAAATCGCGGCGGCGCCGGCCTTGTACAGATCGTCGTAGTCCTGATGGGGAATCACTCCTCCGACGATCACGACGATGTCCTCGCGTCCGAGCTTCTTGAGCTCGGCGACGATCTGCGGCACGAGCGTCTTGTGTCCGGCTGCGAGCGACGAGACGCC
>CABUJP010000154.1:0-3640 GCA_902491835.1 uncultured Alistipes sp.
TTCGAGGCGGGGAAATTTTTCGAGCAGGCGGCCGATGATCGTGGACTTTCCCGCTCCGGACGGAGCCGAGAAAATGACGACTTTTCCTTCGGTGATTCGGGACATGGCTGTTATCGTGTTTGATCGGATGGACTTAATTCGGGGAAGGAGCTTTTACAAGATATTGAGCACCTGTTCCTTGATCTTTTCGAGCTCGTCTTTCATTTCCACGACCATTTTCTGCATCGTCGCTTCGTTGGACTTCGATCCGAGCGTATTGATCTCGCGCCCGAGCTCCTGCGCGATGAACCCGAGCTTGCGGCCCGCTCCCTGCTCGGCATGCGCCACTTCGCGGAAATAGCGGCAGTGGTTCTGCAGGCGGACTTTCTCCTCGGTGATGTCCAGTTTTTCGATGTAGTAGATCATTTCCTGTTCGAGCCGTCCCGCGTCGTAGGGTATGCCGAGCGATTCGACGTGTTCCCGAATCCGGGCCTTGATCGTTTCGGTGCGTGCTTTCTCGTACGGTTCGATCTCGTTTTTGATCTGCTCGATGCGGTCGATGCGGCGGAGCAGGTCGGCTATCAGCGTGGTTCCTTCCTGAGCGCGGAACTCGTCGATGCGGTCGAGGGCTTCGGCTACGGCGCTGCCAAGTGCCGTCAGTTCTTCGTCGGAAACGGCTTCGGAGTTGTTCTGCACGGTGTCGGGCAGCTTCAAGATGGCCGTCATCGCGGCCGCGTCGGCCGCCGCACTCCCCCAGCCCAGCCCGCTCGCCTCGGCGAGTTCGCGGAGCTGCCCGGCATAGTGCGCGAAAATGTCCCGGTCGATCGTCACGCCGGTGGCCCGACCTACCGTTTCGTACGATACGAAGACGTCGATCTTCCCTCGTTGGAGCCGTTTGCCTACTGTCTGACGGATCTCGTATTCGCACTGGCGGTATGCGGACGGCAGCTTGACCGCCAGATCGAGCTGCTTGCTGTTGAGCGAGCGGATTTCGACGGTTATCTTCTTGTGCTCCGTCGCGGCTTCGGCCTTGCCGTAGCCTGTCATCGATTTAATCATCACGCTATCATTTGGAAACGCTTGCAAAAGTAAGCCAAAAAACGCGTTAAAAAAAATGGACGGTTTCGGGTTGTTGTATAAAAACGGGAAAATCTTTCGCGGTTCGGAGATTTTTTGGTAAGTTTGAAGCTGTTATTCCCGATTCTTTTAGAGTATTAACCGTATAATTTCTTTTACGACGATGAAAAAACACAATTTCAACGCAGGACCGTCGATTCTGCCGCGCGTAGCCATCGAGAATGCCGCCAAGGCTATTTTGGACTTCGAAGGCATCGGGCTGTCGCTGCTGGAAATATCGCACCGGACGAAAGATTTCGAAGCCGTGAACGACGAAGCCGAGGCGCTTTTCCGCGAATTGCTGCATATTCCCGACAACTACAAAGTTCTTTTCTTGGGCGGCGGCGCCAGCACCCAGTTTTTCGAAGTGCCCTACAATTTTCTCGAAAAGAAAGCCGGTTACGTCAATACGGGCGTATGGGCCAAGAAGGCGATCAAAGAGGCCAAATTGTTCGGCGAGGTCGAGGTGCTCGCTTCCTCGGAAGACAAGAACTTCACCTATATTCCGAAAGGATACGCCATCCCGTCGGATTTGGATTATCTGCACATTACCTCCAACAATACGATTTACGGCACGGAGTACCACACCGACATCGATTCGCCGGTTCCGCTGATCGCCGATATGAGTTCCGACATTCTGAGCCGTCCGGTCGACGTGAGCAAGTACGCGATGATCTACGGCGGCGCGCAGAAGAACATCGGTCCTGCCGGCGTGACGTTCGTCATCGTGCGGGAGGACGCGCTGGGCAAGGTTTCCCGTCCGCTGCCCTCGATGGTGGACTACCGCAATCACATCGCCAGCAAGTCGATGTTCAATACGCCTCCCGTGTTCGCGATCTATGTCGTGAAGGAGACGCTCAAGTGGCTCAAGTCGATCGGCGGCGTGCCCGAAATCCAGAAGCGCAACAAGGCGAAAGCCGATCTGCTCTACGCCGAAATCGACCGCAACCCGCTGTTCGTCGGGACGGCCGTCAAGGAGGACCGCTCGCTGATGAACGTCTGCTTCGTGATGAGCGAACCGTATGCCGATCTGGCACCCGAGTTCCTCGAGTTCGCCAAGGGCAAAGGTATGGTCGGCATCAAGGGGCACCGTCTGGTGGGCGGTTTCCGCGCGTCGATCTACAATGCGCTGCCGATCGAGAGCGTGCAGGCACTGGTCGACTGCATGCGCGAGTTCGAGAAGATCCATGCCAAATAGGCGTTTATGGGAATCCTCGTCATGTACCCCGGACCTTCGCGGGTGAAAAAAGCCATTTCGTTTGAAACCTTAGAGAACGTTACGTTTATGAAAATATTGGTAGCTACCGAGAAACCGTTTGCCAAGGCGGCGGTCGATGGTATACGAGAAATCGTCGAGGGAGCCGGATACGAGCTGGCTCTGCTCGAAAAGTACGCCGATAAGGCGGAACTGCTGGCCGCCGTGGCCGATGCCGACGGACTGATCGTCCGCAGCGATAAGGTCACGCGCGAGGTGATCGATGCGGCCCGGAACCTGAAAATCGTCGTGCGGGCCGGAGCCGGCTACGACAACGTCGATTTGGCGGCCTGCACCGAGAGGGGCATCGTCGTGATGAACACGCCCGGACAGAATTCGAACGCCGTGGCCGAGCTGGTCGTGAGCATGATGATCTTCATCTCGCGCAACCAGTTCACGCCGGGTACGGGAGCCGAAGTAAGCGGCAAGCGTCTCGGAATCCATGCCTACGGCAACGTGGGACGTATCGTGGCGCGCTACGGGCGTGCGCTCGGCATGAGCGTGAAGGCGTTCGATCCGTTCGTCGATCCGAGGCAGCTGGAAGCCGACGGCGTCGAGGCGGTCGGAACGGTCGAGGAGTTGTATGCCTCGTCCGATTACGTTTCGCTGCACATTCCGGCTACGGCCCAGACGCGGGGATCGATCGGTTACGAATTGCTGTCGAGTATGCCCAAGGGCGGCGTACTGATCAATACCGCGCGTAAGGAGGTGATCGACGAGCAGGGATTGATTCGGGCGTTCGAAGAACGCGCCGACCTGAAATATATCACCGACATCGCTGCCGAGGCACAACCTTTGCTGACGGAGAAGTTCGGCAAGCGGGTGTTCGCTACGCCGAAGAAGATGGGGGCCGAGACGGCCGAGGCCAATCTGAATGCGGGTTTGGCAGCTGCCCGTCAGACGGTCGATTTCCTGAAAAACGGCAATCGCAGGTTTCAGGTCAACAAGTAGTTCTTCGCCGAAGAACGGGCCCCCGGAACATCGTTCCGGGGGCTTTGCATCTTCGGTTGTCCGGATAGTATCATTCAAAAAATAGGAAATATGGTAAAGATCAAATCGTTCCCGCCGAGGGAACACGCTGCCGAGGTGGCCTCTCGTCCGTACGACGTGCTCAATTCGCAGGAGGCCAAAAAGGAAGCTACCGAAAAATCGCTGCTCCACATCATCAAGCCGGAGATCGATTTCGATCCGATTGCCGACGAGCATTGCGAGGAAGTCTACCGCAAGGCCGTCGAGAACTTCCGGCGCTGGCGCGAGCGCGGGTGGCTCGTGCAGGACGACGAGGAGAAG
>CABUJP010000155.1:0-3616 GCA_902491835.1 uncultured Alistipes sp.
GCCGCGACGGCAAGTTCGTAGGACTGGCCATCGACGAGCTCAACGAGGACGGCAAGACCGCCGCACGGACCGACCGCTGGATCGAAACGGTGAAAAGGGAACTGTCATGAGCGAGCAGGAATACGCCCGGTTTGGCGATATGAAGATGTTCATGCATCATATCTACGAATTCAAGAAAGGAGTCCGTAGCCTGGTTCTCTGCACGATGTGCCGTACGTGCGCCTCGATCGTAGCCGAAAGGCTGCGCGGGCAGCAGATCGGCTACATGATTCAGGAGGTCTCCGAAAAGAAGGTCAACCTGTACTTCGGCAAGCAGGAATGCCTCGATGCCGTCAAGACATTCATACACAAGCCCCTGAACAGGCTGTCGCCCGAGGAAGACTTTATGCTGGGCGCGATGCTCGGCTACGACATATCGATGCAGTGCCGGAGGTACTGCGATCGGAAAAGCATGCGGCAAGCCACCGCATAGCTTCTCTCATCTTCATGCCATCTGTTTTAAGTTTCACTGAGTCCGGATCATCCCGCGAGGCGCGATCCGGACTCGCTCCATATGGTCGAGCTCCGAGCCAGACTACCCATAAATAGGTATCCGGACCGACCGAAATACCGACTTGCATTGATTGCCCGTCGCGGCTGAAAGCGCGACCTTTGAGGTCGCATTCGGGGCGCGGAAACGCTATCCGACGGCATATTCCGGAGGGCGACGACGGAAGGACAACGGACCCGACCGAGGCGAATCGCGCGAAATGACTATCTTTGTCGCAACGGAAAAGCCTCGAAAAACGTAAATGGAGATGTACAAACTCGGCCAATACAAGCAGACCGACAGAATGAGCGACCTGATCTGCGAGAATTACCCGATGCTACTGGTGCTCAGCCGGTTCGGAATAGCGCTCGGATTCGGGGACAAAACGATCGGCGAGGTCTGCGCCGACAGCGGCGTCGACACGAAGACCTTTCTGACGATCGTCAACCTGCTGATCGAAGACCATGTGACCGTCGAGCAGATCGATCCGTCGCTTTCGGTCGAGGCGCTCGTAGGCTATCTGCAAAACTCGCACAGCTATTTTCTCGACTTCCGCCTGCCCCTGATCCGCCGCAAGCTGATCGAGGCGATCGACTGCGGACACAGCGACGTCTCGTTCGCCATCATGCGCTATTTCGATCAGTACGTCGCCGAGGTGCGCAAGCACATGAACTATGAAGACGAGGTCGTTTTCCCTTACGTCCGCTCGCTCGTCCGGGGCGAGACGGGCAACGGCAAATATAACATCGGCATCTTCAGCAAGCAGCACGATCAGGTCGAGTCGCGGCTGGCCGAGCTCAAAAACATCATCATCAAATACTATCCGGCCAGCGGAAGCAATGAGCTCAACAGCGTGCTATTCGACATATTCGCCTGCGAAACGGACCTCGCTTCCCATAACCGCATCGAGGACAACCTGTTCGTGCCGCTGATCGCGGAGCTCGAGCGCAAAAACGATCGTTCGCGATGAGCACGTCCATGAAAATAGCCGTCGCCGAGCCATCGGTCATTATCCGCAGCGGACTGCTGTCGGTGCTCGGACGGCTGACGACGCTGAACATCCAGATACTCGAGATAGCCGAGATAGCGCAACTCGGCTCGGCGCTCTGCCGCCAGAAGCCCGACATGCTGATCGTCAATCCGGCGCTGTTAGGCGTGTTCTCGCTCCAGAAGATCAAAAGCGAGGCAGGATGTCTCCCGATGAAGTGCATCGCGCTACAATACTCGGTAACGGACTCCTCGACGCTGAAGGCATACGACCAGACGATCTCGATCTACGACACGGCCGAGCAGATCAAGGAGAAACTTCTTCAGCTGCACGGTTCCGAGGCAGGCGGCAAGGAGCACGACACGCTCAGCGCGCGCGAGCGCGAGATCGTCGTATGCGTCGTCAAGGGCATGACCAACAAGCAAATCGCCGAGAAGCTGTGCCTGTCGCTGCACACGGTCATCACTCACCGCCGCAACATCGCGGGCAAGCTCCAGATCCACAGCCCGGCCGGACTCACGATCTATGCCATAGTCAACAAGCTGGTCGAACTGAGCGAAATCAAGGAAACCATATCGGACTCCGACCAGTAGCGGACACGCACACCTTTTTGTCCGGCGGGGAGGATCGCCCGTCCCGCTCTCCGGCGAGGTGTTTTATGCCTCGATGCCGGACTCCGAACAATCCTGTCCGGAACGCGATTTTCCCTGTCCCGGAAGATCGCCCTACCCTCGCTCCCCCTCGGCGCGCGACGCGTCGTTCCTTCCGCTCGCTCCAAAAAAAGAATCGGGAAGAAGCATACTTCAGTCCGAAAATATTATTTTTGTTCTATATCCGTAACCCCAATACCGCGAGCGATCCGACCTACCATGACGGAGTCACCGGCATACTCCACGGAAACGGAGCTTTCCGAACTGACGGCATTCAACCTGCTCTACCGGCTGCATGTCTCGTCGCTGGTCAACTATGCGGAGCGCTTCGTCGACGACGACACGGCACGGGACCTCGTACACGACGTCTTCGTGCGTATCTGGACCGCAAGGCGGTTCCGAATGCCCGAGCCGGAGATACGCCGCTATCTGTTCCGCTGCGTATTGAACGCCTGCCGCGATCATGTCCGGCATCAGCAGGTCGAAAGCAGCTTCCTGTCGAAAACGATCGCGCAACTGAAGCTCTACGAGCTGGAATATCACGAGGCGCACTGGGAGCATGCTCCCGACGAGCGGCAGCTACGGGCCGTCTATCTTGAAATCGACAAGCTGCCCGACCGTTGCCGCGAGATTTTCCGGAGAACATACCTCGACGGCTGCAAAAGCCGCGACATCGCGGCGGAACTCGGTATTTCGCAGCGCACGGTCGAGGCCCAGCTGTACAAGGCGCTGAAACTGCTCCGCCGCTCGCTGACGGGAATCCTGACGCTGGGCGGCTGGCTGGCTCTCGGACGGCAAATTTTCTGATTTTTCCGTTTTCATGCAAAATATCGGACCGATCCGGTAAGTAAAAAGCCGGATCGAATCGTTTATAATATGAAAGGGCGGCCCAAAGACGCCGAACAGACCGGAAAATGAACCGAAACGACACGATAGAATCCCTGACCGCGGCATACCTCGAAGGACGGCTGTCGCCCGAGGAGGCGGAGCGCCTGCTCGAAACGATCGAGCGAGACGAGCAGGCCCGCCGAACGCTGTTCGAGATGAAGGACCTGTACGATCTGGGACGGATGAATCCGCTCGACCAGCGGCAAATCGAGGCCGGCTGGGAAAGGCTCGTCCGACAAACGAGCGTCCGAAGCGACAAAAGCCAAACCGCCGACCGGACGTCGGACCGTACGCCTCTGCGCCGCATGGCCCGGACCGCGCTGCGCTATGCCGCCGTCGCGCTGATCGCCTTGTCGGCCGGTTTCGCGATGAGCCGCTACGCCGTCCTGCACCGAGCCTCCGGATACAACGAAGTGGCCGCCGAAGCGAAAAACCATTCGGAAGTCGTTCTTTCGGACGGGACCCGGGTCACGCTGAACGCATCGTCCCGACTACGCTATCCGACCTCGTTCGACGGGTCGGCCCGCGAGGTATGGCTCGACGGCGAAGCCTATTTCGACG
>CABUJP010000156.1:0-3597 GCA_902491835.1 uncultured Alistipes sp.
GGAACACATCCAGTATGTTCTGGATTGCCTCAAGGACAACCCGCCCCGCATCCGTTTCATCGTCCAGCGCGACGAGCTGTACCGCATCCGGGTGGACCGCCGCGAGCTGGACCACTTCATCACGGTGCTGCTGAGACGGTACAGCGGCCTGTTCAGCGACTTCGTGCCCATCGCCGAGGACGAGCTCGCGCACCTGACGGGCTATACGGCCGGCCGGGTACGCGAACTGCTGAAAAAGCTGTGGCAACTGCACATCGTCAAGTACGTTCCGGGCAATCGCAGCCCGATGCTGATTCTCTCCGAGGAGCGCCTGCCGGCGGACGACGTGCGCATATCCCCCGAAAGCTACACCCTGAGAAAAGAGGCGGCCGAAAAACGGCTCGGCGCCATGCTTCGCTATCTGAACGGCGACGAGTGCCGCAGCGTCGCCATCCGCCGCTATTTCGGCGAACGGGAGCCCTCCCCCTGCGGCATCTGCGACCGATGCCGGGAGCGACGCAAAAGCGGCCTCGGCTCGCGGCAAAACGCTTTCGGGCAACGGATTCTGGAACTCGTCGAAAACCGGCCGACCGATGTCAAGACGCTGGTCTCGAGCCTCGGAGGCGATGCCTCGACCATTCTCGATGCGGTAACCGCCCTGCTCGACAGCGGCGAAATTATCGAGCGCGAGGATGGGAAACTCCGGATTAATCGGTAACTTTGGGGCGCCTATGGAAAAAACGTACGCCGACAGCATCACCAGCGAAGCGGTCAACCTGCTCCCGACGGGGTCCTTCCCCGGCGAGATCGTCGTAGTGGACCGCAGCGAGCTGATCGCCGACGCGTGCGCGTACCTGTCGGAGTGCGACGTAATCGGTTTCGACACGGAGACCCGTCCGTCGTTCACCAAGGGCGTGATGAACAAGGTATCGCTGTTGCAACTCTCGTCCGGCGAGCGGGCTTTTCTGTTCCGGCTGAACCGTGTCGCGCTCGAAAAGCCGTTGCTGCAGCTGCTCTCCTCGGACCGGGTCGTCAAGGCCGGAGTCGCCATCCGCGACGACATCCGCGTGCTCAGGCAACTGAGGCATTTCACCCCGGGCGGATTCGTCGAGCTGCAGAACATAGCGCCCGAGTACGGCATCACCGACAAAAGCCTGCGCAAGCTGGCGGCCATCGTGCTCGGCGTCCGCATATCGAAAGCCCAGCGCCTGAGCAACTGGGAAGCCAAACAGCTTACCCCGGCCCAGCAGCTTTACGCAGCGACCGACGCGTGGATCGGCCGCGAGATCTATCTGAAGCTGAAAAAATAAGGGCGACCCGGCCGCACAGCAAGAAACGGGCAAACAGCGAAATACGTTTTTCTCAAGCTCTTTTCCCCGATTTTTGCATAGAAACTCCAGTCGTGCCGACCGGGAAACGATCGGCACGACAAAACCGTCTCAGCCATGATAAAAAGAGATTTCAAAGAGGCACTCCTGCATAGGCGGTCCTACTACCGCATCGGAGCCGACTCGCCGGTATCCGACGAGCGAATCCGCGAAGCGATCGACTTCGCCGTCCTGCATGTCCCGTCCGCTTTCAATTCGCAGTCGACGCGCATCGTACTGCTATTGGGCGAAAGCCACAAAAAGCTATGGGAGATAACGAAAGAAACGCTGCGCAGAATCGTCCCGGCCGAGGCTTTCCCCGGGACGGAAGCCAAAATCGACGGCAGTTTCGGAGCCGGGCACGGAACCGTTCTGTTCTTCGAGGACCGCGCGGCAGTCAAGCGGCTGCAGGAAGCCTATCCTACCTACAGCGAGCGGTTCCCCGTATGGGCGCAGCACACCTCGGCCATGCACCAGCTGGCGATCTGGACCACGCTGGAGGACATGGGCCTCGGGGCCTCCCTGCAACATTACAATCCGCTGATCGACGAGGCCGTCCGCTCGGCATGGAGCCTCGATCCGGAATGGGAGCTGGTAGCGCAGATGCCGTTCGGCGCCCCGGCCGGAGAACCGGGCCCGAAAGAGTTCCAACCGCTGGAGGGAAGAGTGCTCGTATTCGACTGATCGGAAAGCCCGGTTTCCGACGGCTCGCCCATTTCAGAGCGTCGTGCAATATCGGAGACGCCGTTGCAGCGAGCGGCTCACATGTCCGAAAGGGCCAGCGTATGCCTTGCCGTTTCCGTACGGCCCGAGCCCGGTTCGAACGCCCCTTTCCTCCTCCGGTAACTGCCGCACGGCTTGAAAACTACAAAGAACCGGAATATCGGAACCGGCAGCGTCCGAGTGCAGCCGCACGGAAGAAAATCCGATCACGAAAATCAGACTTTTCCCTCGCGGTGCTTCCGCTCCACGTTCCGGAGCATGTCGGCAGTCATCGAAGCGAGGTCCCACGTAGGGGCCCAGTCCCACTCGCGGCGGGCGCAGGCATCGTCCATCGAGTCGGGCCAGCTACGGGCGATACCCTCCTTGACGGGATCGATCCGATAGGTCATTTCAAAATCGGGCATATGCTTGCGGATTTCGGCGGCCAGTATCTCCGGAGTGAAACTCATCGACGTGATATTGAAAGCGTTGCGATGAACCAGACGGGCCGGATCGGCCTCCATCAGTTGCACGCAGGCGTTCAGCGCGTCGGGCATGTACATCATGTCCATATAGACGTCGCCCGGAATCGGGCAGGCGAAGCGGCCCGTTTTCACCGCATCGTAGAAAATCTCGACGGCATAGTCCGTCGTGCCCCCGCCCGGCAGCGTGACGCTCGAGATGATGCCCGGGAAACGGACGCTGCGCGTATCGACTCCGTACTTGCTGTGATAGTAGTCGCTCAGCAGCTCGCCCGTGACCTTGCAGACGCCGTAGATCGTATTCGGTCGCATCAGCGTGTCCTGAGGCGTACGCTCCTTGGGCGACGACAGGCCGAACGCGCCGATCGAGCTGGGAGTGAACAGCGAGCAGCCATACTGGCGGGCGATGTCGAGCGAGTTCATCAGCGCCCCCATGTTGATATTCCACGCCAGCTGGGGGTCTTTCTCGCCCACGGCGCTCAGCAGCGCGACCAGGTTGAAAATCGTATCGACCTTGTACTTGTTGACCGTATAGCCGTAAGCATGCGGATCGAGCGCGTTCAGCACGACGAACGGTCCCGTCTCGCTTAGCGCGCGGCACTCGCGGACATCGGCCGCCACGACGTTGGCGTCTCCGTACAGGCCGCGCAGAAATGTCGTCAGCTCGGAGCCGATCTGCCCGCCGGCCCCCACGATCAGAATTCTTTTCATAATGCTCGGTATTCGTTTGCCCGCGCGGCATCCTGAGCCGGTCGCAGGAAAATCCGCTTCCGGAGCAGAGGAATGCCGTCGGCCGGACTTTCGAGCGCAAAAGTAAATAAATTTCAGGCAAAACGGCGCTCCCTTTTGCAGAATTGAAAAATGATCTTTACTTTTGTGCCCGCCGAGGGGAATCGGCATCCCGACGAGGGCGTTGCATTCTCCGTCACCAAAGAGGCTGGGAAGGAAGACGTCGCGGCATTCGCCGGAAGCGGTTTCACCCGGCGGCGAGCGGTTCTTCAACATTCGGGCGGATACCAGAGTGGCCAAATGGGGCAGACTGTAAATCTGCTGTCTTTCGACTTCGG
>CABUJP010000157.1:0-3544 GCA_902491835.1 uncultured Alistipes sp.
TTTCGATCCGGAGAATATCGTTCGGCTGGCGATCGAGGGAGGCTGCAACGCCGTAGCGTCTACTTTCGGCGTGCTGGGAGCCGTCGCGCGCCGGTACGCCCATCGGATTCCCTTCATCGTCAAGCTGAACCATAACGAGCTGGTCAGCTATCCGAACACCTACAATCAGGTGATGTTCGGCACGGTCGAGGAGGCGTGGAATATGGGAGCCGTCGCGGTCGGAGCTACGATCTATTTCGGCTCGCCCGAGAGCCGTGCGCAGCTGGTCGAGGTGGCCGGAGCTTTCGAGCGCGCCCACGAGCTGGGCATGGCGACGATTCTGTGGTGCTACCTGCGTAACGGCGCGTTCAAGAAAGACGGGACCGACTACCATGCGGCGGCCGACCTTACCGGGCAGGCCGATCACTTGGGCGTGACGATTCAGGCCGATATCGTCAAGCAGAAGCTGCCTTCGGGCAACGGAGGGTTCCGGGTCGTAGGCTTCGGTAAGACGAGTGACGCCATGTACGACCTGACGACCGACCACCCGATCGACCTGTGCCGCTATCAGGTGGCCAACGGCTACATGGGGCGTGTCGGCCTGATTAACTCGGGCGGCGAGTCGCACGGGGCCGACGATCTGCACGATGCCGTCGTGACGGCCGTAGTTAACAAGCGGGCCGGAGGCATGGGGCTGATCAGCGGCCGCAAGGCGTTCCAACGCTCGATGAGCGAAGGCGTCGAGCTGCTCCATGCGATTCAGGACGTTTATCTCGATAGCGACATCACGGTGGCCTGATGCGAGCGGCCGCGGGACGTGGACCGCGCGCCGCTCCTGTTTTTTCCCGCTCGTCGAGGAAACGGTATGTGGAGCGTTTCGGGGAGGCCATCGGTCTCCCCGAAGCATGATCGGCGCACGTCTGTCGCGTCCGGATGGTTGCCGGCTCCGGCATGGACTGGGATGTGGCTAATCGCTTTTGTGGCGATTGAGCCATGTGTTAGCCATGCTTTTTTATTTCTGCGCGACTCGACATCCGGAAGACCGTCGGTCGGACTGCCGCTCCGGATACGGGACTGCCGTAGTCCGGCTCGCCTGCCGGCGGGCGAGGGGCCGGACAGAAAAATAATTCGGGTCGGAGGCGTCCGAAGGCTTTGTAAGGGCATATATCGGTTATGCTTATCGTTATATAAATATATATGATTGATGTTTTTATGATGATAACTATATATGATATATATTTGTTCTCAGAAAGGAACAATCACTATAAACCGAATAAAATCAAAAGAGCTATGGAACCGATTATCAATTCCAGTCTTCCTGAATTCAAGGTTCAGGCATTCCACAACGGCAGTTTCAAGACCGTCAGCAGCGACGACGTGAAAGGCAAGTGGGCGATCTTCTTTTTCTATCCGGCCGACTTTACGTTCGTCTGCCCGACCGAGCTGGTCGATATCGCCGAGAAGTACGAGCAGTTTCAGGCGATGGGCGTCGAGGTTTATTCCGTGAGCACCGACTCCCACTTCGTGCACAAGGCATGGCACGACGCCTCGGACAGCATCCGCAAGATCAAGTACCCGATGCTGGCCGACCCGACCGGAGCGTTGAGCCGGGGCTTCGGCGTGATGATCGAGGACGAGGGCATGGCCTACCGCGGCACGTTCGTCGTGAACCCCGAGGGGCGGATCAAGATCGCCGAGATTCACGACAACAACATCGGCCGCAACGCCGACGAGCTGCTGCGCAAGGTGGAGGCGGCCCAGTTCGTCGCCTCGCACGACGGCGAGGTATGCCCTGCCAAATGGAAGAAGGGCGAAGCTACGCTGAAGCCGAGCATCGATCTGGTCGGTAAGATTTAGTTTTTTCGGCGAGCGGTCGGGCCGGTCTTCCGCAGCCGGCCCGACCTGTTCTTTGCCGAATTTCGATTCATGAACGATTCAATACGATAGAGCCATGCTGGATGCATCTCTCAAGGAGCAGGTCCGCTCCATTTTCTCCGGCCTCGAGGCCGACTATACGTTCGATGTGGAGGTGGCGCCGCAGCACGAAAGCCGTAGAGAGCTCGTCGAGCTGCTCGACGAGGTAGCCTCGTGCTCCGACCGGATCGCTTGCCGCGAGCGTCCGGGCGAGGGGCTGCGTTTCTCGCTGCTGAGGAACGGCGAACCGACCGGCATCTCGTTCCGGGCCGTGCCGACCGGTCACGAGTTCTCTTCGCTGCTGCTGGCCGTGCTCAATGCTGACGGCAAAGGCAAGAACTTTCCCGACCGAAGCGTCTGCGACCGGCTCCGGGCGCTGAACGGTCCGATTCGCCTGACGACCTATGTGTCGTTGACATGTACGAACTGTCCCGATGTCGTGCAGGCTCTCAACGCGATGGCCACGCTGAATCCGGGCGTAGAGCACGAGACGGTCGACGGAGCGATCCATCAGGCCGAGGTGGCCGCGCTGAACGTTCAGGGCGTTCCGTCCGTTTTTGCCGACGGCGAGCTGCTGCACGTAGGGCGGGGCGATTTCGGCGAGCTGCTTGCGAAGCTGGAGGCCCGCTACGGAATCGATGCCGTGGGAATCGATGCTGTCGAGCGTCGTTTCGACGTCGTTGTGCTCGGCGGTGGTCCCGCCGGCGTTTCGGCCGCGGTCTACTCGGCCCGCAAGGGACTGAGCGTGGCCCTCGTAGCCGAGCGTATCGGCGGACAGGTCAACGAGACGGTCGGCATCGAGAACCTGATTTCCGTTCCCGAAACGACCGGTCGCGAGCTGGCCGGCCGGCTCGCGGAGCATCTCGGCCGTTATCCGGTCGAAGTGTTCGAGCACCGTCGGGTCTCGAAGGTCGAGGTGGCGGACGGACTCAAGAGCGTGGCGACTGCGACCGGCGAGCGGTTCGTGGCTCCGGCGCTGATCGTCGCTACGGGGGCCCGCTGGCGGCGCCTGAACGTGCCGGGCGAGCAGGAGTATACGGGGCGGGGAGTCGCTTTCTGCCCGCATTGCGACGGACCGTTCTACAAGGACCGTCCGGTCGCGGTTGTCGGAGGCGGCAACTCGGGCGTCGAGGCAGCCATCGATCTGGCCGGAATCTGTTCGCATGTGACCGTGCTGGAGTTCATGGATTCGCTGAAGGCCGACGGCGTGCTTCAGGACAAGTTGCGGAGCCTGCCGAACGTCGAGGTGTTCACTTCGGTGCAGACGACATCCGTTGAAGGCGACGGCTCGAAAGTGACCGCCGTGCGGCTCAGGGACCGTGCGAGCGGCGAGGAGCGGACGATTCCGCTCGACGGCGTCTTCGTGCAGATCGGGCTGTCGGCCAACAGCGACCTGTTCGACGGCTTGCTGGAGCGGAACCGGGCCGGCGAGATCGTTATCGACAGCTATTGCCGGACGGGTATTCCCGGCGTTTATGCGGCGGGCGATGTCTCGACGGTTCCCTATAAGCAGATCGTCGTAGCGATGGGAGAGGGCGCGAAAGCCGCTTTGTCGGCTTTCGATGACCGGGTGCGCGGCGTGATCGGATAGAGAAGCGTCGCACGGAAAATCCGCTTCTCGCTGGCGGGGGGGCCGGGTGGAAGGATTGAG
>CABUJP010000158.1:0-3423 GCA_902491835.1 uncultured Alistipes sp.
TAGAGCATTAGCCTTCCAAGCTAAGGGTCGCGGGTTCGAGCCTCGTCTTCCGCTCTGATAAAGGCCGCCATCGTTCAGATAGCGGTCTTTCGCATTTCTTTCGTACAACGCTACCTACGAACAACATGGCACACATGCTCCGATGCGCTTGCAGAATTGCCTTCCTCGCAATTTTCGCAGGCCAGTATTCGTGTATCGACAAGCAATACAATCTGTCCGATCTGGACACGGACGACGTGACGATCGGCAACGAGCTGACCCTGCCGCTCGGAACGGGAATCATCGCGGCCGGGGATATCGTCCACATCGAGGACAACGACGAGATTACGGTCGACGACGCCGGAAACTACGTGGCACGGTACTCCGGCCAGATCGGCGTGGACATGCCCGGCGAGGTGGGCATCAGGGATTCCTACTTTTCGGAATCACGGCTCGATATTCCGCTTGTCCCGGCAGGCTCTCCCTACGACTATCCGGAGGATGCCGAGATCGAACTCGGCGAGTCCTCCGTCGGACTCGACCTGACGACGAGCAGCATCGCCCGACTCGACTCCGTACTGTTCGACAATAGCAACGGAGCGTCGCGCCTCGAGCTGAAACTCTCCGTCGAAAACCTCCGGCTCGACGACGGGGACGCCGAAGTGGCGTTCCGCGCGTCTTTCCCGGAAGGATACCGCATGGTCGCCGAAACCGGACAGGACGGAAGCTTCGCCGGTTCCGAATACTCCTGCACGATCCCGGTGCGCGAGCTGACCGGTCGGCAGAAAAGCATCCGCCTGCTGCTGCAAAAAGCGGTTGCCGGGACCGACGACCGAATCGTGTACGGCGCCTCGCTGCGGATCAAAAAGAACGCCTCGCTGTCCGTCTCGGGTATCCCCGGGCTCCGGATCGCAGGGGGAATCTCGTCCCCCGACTACCGGGTGATTTACGGGCTGATCGACGACAAGATCACGGCGGAGCCGGTCGATATCGAAACCGAAGGGCTCGACGACCTGTTCGACGGCGACGACGGCGTGCTGAGCTTCGCCGATCCGCACATCCGGCTGACGACGTATACCAATGTCGGCATTCCGTTGCAGGCTTCGCTTGCGATGCGCTCGGTCAACAGCCGCTCCGGCGCTACGGAATCGGTCGCAGCCGACCGCATCGCGGTGAATGCCCCCGACGCATACGGGCAGACGGCAGCCAGCGACATCTGGCTCGGCGCTTCGGACCGCGACGTTCCCGCGTCATACGCGTTCACGGCATGCCCGGTCAACGACTTGCTCAGGATTTCTCCGGACCACGTCTCGATCCGTACAGCGGTACGCACGGACGCCGGCGCGGCCGACTCGCGGGCCTGCTTCTATCCGAAAGACGCTTTCGCCCGGATCGCCTACACGGTCGAGGTCCCGCTCGCTCCCGCCGCCGACTTTCACGGGCGGACCGACCAGACGGTCGACGAAGCGTTCGACTCGGATCTGATCGACTACCTGTTCTCCAGCGGCTCGGTCGAAATCTACGGCCAAGTGACCAACTCCCTGCCGCTGAATTTCGACATGAACCTGATCGTCACGGACGCGGCGGACGTTCCGGTCGGGATCGCCTTCTCTCCGCAGAAGGTCGAGGGCGGCGGACAGGGAACCGACGGCGCGGTCAGCGACGTATCGTTCACCATTACCGAAGCGGACATGCCTAAAATGAAGAACGCCCGAAACCTCCGCATACGGCTCGACGCCTACTGCGACGAAACGCTGGCCGGCCGGCACCTGCGGCCGGACCAGCAGGCCAAGCTGGCGCTGAAGCTCCGCAAAAGCGGAGGAATTACCATCTCTACCGACGAATAAAAAAAACCAAGGCTATAAACTCCCGACTTGATTATGAAGCAACTCCTATTGCTCGCTTTCCTATCGTGCGGTTTTCTGACGGGTACGGCACAACAGCTGCGGACCGCCTACTTCATGGACAAGGCCACGCTGAGAACCTCGATGAACCCGGCCCTCCGTCCGGCCCGGGGATTCATTTCCATTCCGGCCGCAGGCTCCATTTCGGCTACGTACGCCTCGAACGGCGTGGCGCTGGGCGACCTGCTTTACCAGAAGGACGGCCGGCTGGTGACCTTTATGGACCCGTCGGTTCCCGCCGAGTCCTTCCTGCGCGGATTGAAGACGAATAACCAGCTGAATGCCGACATCGCCGCCGAGATCGTTTCGGCCGGCTGGTTCTCCGGACGCGGCTTCTGGACGATCGGTATCGGAGTCAAGGGAACCGTCAGCGGCAACGTGCCCAAGTCGCTTTTCGAGTTTATGAAGTACGGCTCGGGACCGGACGGAACGACCTACGATATCGAGAAACTGCACGTATACACGGACTCCTACGTGGACGTGTCGGTCGGATATTCCCGACCGCTGAACGACCGCTGGACGATCGGCGGGAAGTACAAGTTTCTGGTCGGAGCCGGCAATGCGGACATCCATTTCACCAACCTGCACGCCGTCATGAACGGCGACTCGTGGCGGATCACTTCGCAGGGACGTATGTCCGCATCGGTGCAGGGGCTCCGTCCGACGCTCGCCGCCGACCGAAACGGCCGGGAATACATCGACGGATTCGACTTCCATTCGCCCGGAGTGGCCGGCTACGGGAGCGCCATCGATTTGGGAGCGACCTATAAGATACTCGATAACCTGACGGTCTCCGGAGCGGTGATCGACCTCGGATTCATTCGGTGGAGCAAGCACTCGACGGTCAACGGAGCAGCGCAGGGCGAATTCGATTTCGACGGATTCGACCTCCCGATCGGAAACGATCGGCCGGACAACCCGATAGGCGATCAGATGGACGACCTGACCGATAACCTGCAGGAACTGTTCCATTTCTCGGAGACCCCTTCGCAGAGCCGCACGACCATGCTGCGTAGCACGATCAACCTCGGCGCGGAATATGCCGTAGCCGGAAACAGGGTCAGCTTCGGCCTGCTCTCCAGTACCCGCATCTACAAGCCGAAAGCCTATACCGAACTGACCGCCTCGGTCAATTACCGCCCGACCGACTGGTTCGCCGCGACGGTCAGCTACTCGTTCATTCACAGCGCTTTCGAAACGTTCGGCTTCGCGCTGAATTTCAGTCCCTCATGGATCAACTTCTTCATCGGAAGCGACTATATGTTCACCAAGGTGAATCCGCAGTTCATTCCGGTCAGGGCCTCCGCAGCCAACCTGTATTTCGGACTCGGCGTTCCGCTCGGGAAAGAACGGTCGTGCAGGCGATAGCCGGGCCGCGCTCCGCATATAAATCCGGGCAGGTTTTGGTATTTAAAAAATAAGTGCTACTTTTGTCCCCGCAAACCTCGGATACCGGTCCGGGAGTCGGCACGAAACATTGCTGTTTTAGCTCAGTGGTAGAGCACTTCCTTGGTAAGGAAGAGGTCACGAGTTCAAGTCT
>CABUJP010000159.1:0-3399 GCA_902491835.1 uncultured Alistipes sp.
GCGTCGCAGGGAGCTTTCGTCATCACGGACCCGCTGACGCGCGAGTTTCTGGTCAACCGGATGCGGACGCTGATCTTCTCGACCGCGCTGCCGCCGATCTCGCTGCGGTGGTCCGAGCATGTCGTGCGCGCACTGTCTTCGATGGACGACCGGCGCGAGCGGCTCCGCGAATACGCGCGCACGATCACGGGCGACGACCGGCATACGCACATCATTCCGATCATGGCCGGCGAGAACGCCCGGGCCATCGAGATGAGCCGCCGCTTGCGCGAGGCGGGCTTCTGGGTCGTGCCGATCCGCTACCCGACCGTGCCCAAAGGTACGGCCCGGATTCGAGTGTCGCTCAGCGCGGCGCTCGAGCGAGAAGATATCCTCCAATTCGTCGAAGCATGCAAAAGCATTGGCTGAAACGCACCGACGCGCCCGATCTGATCGTCGTCGCCCTCGGCTGGGCCTCGGAGCCCCGGCTGGTACAAAACATCTCGACCGAGGAGCACGACGTGCTGGTCCTGTACGACTACCGGACGCTGGAGCCGCTCGCGGCAGCCGATACGGCCCCCTATGAACATATCACGCTGCTGGCCTGGTCGTTCGGCGTATGGGTCGCCGAGCAGGTCTGCCGGGACATTCCGTTTCGCCGGGCCATAGCCCTCAACGGTACCCCGCTGCCGGTCGACGCCCGCTACGGCATTCCGCCGCAGGCGATGGCCGTAACGCGGAAAGGCATCCGCCGGACGGGAACCGACCTGTTCGACCGCCGCGCCTACGGCACGTATTATGATCGGTTGTCGGAAACGCTGCATACCCGTCCGCTCGAAGAACTGTGCGACGAGCTCGACGCGCTGAGCGAAGCCGCCGCCGAGCCGTACCGCCCGAGCATCGAATGGAGCGCGGCCGTCGTAGGAGGCTCCGACCGGATATTTCCTCCGGACCATATGACCGCCTACTGGAAAGAACTGGCCGTCCCCGTGCCCGGCATGCCGCACTACCCCTTCGGAGACCGAGCCACAATGGAAAAACTGTTGAAAAGCAACGAACCATGACAACTGACAAACAACTGCTCAAAAGCCGCTTCTCGGCCAGGCTGCGCGACTACGACTCGCTGGCCGTCGTGCAAGACGCCATATGCGGCCAACTGGCCGAAATGACCGGCCGCAACTGCACCCGTCCGGTCGACAGCGCGCTCGAGATCGGATCGGGAACCGGATTCCTAACGCGCCGCATGCTCGACCTTTTTCCCCGTGCGCTATGGACGATCAACGATCTGGTCGAGCAGTCGGCCGGCTTTCTCGAACCCTATGCGACCGGACACGACGTACGTTACCTGTGGGGAGACGCCGAAACGATCGCATTGCCCGACAGGCTGGATCTGATCGCGTCGGCCTCGGCCGTTCAGTGGTTCGACGATCTGCCGCGCTTCGCACGGAAAGCGGAGAATCTGCTCGAAACGGGAGGATATCTCGTGCTGAGCACGTTCGGGCCCGGAAACTTCCGGGAAATCAAGGCCGTGACGGACGAGGGTCTGGACTATTACACCCGGGAGCAACTGCAAGAGCTGTTCGAGTCGGCCGGGTTCCTGACGCTCGAGACGCTCGAATACACGCGAAGCCTCGCGTTCGACACGCCCCTCGACGTATTGCGACATATCCGCGCGACAGGCGTCAACTCGATCCGGCACGCACGCTGGACGAAGCGGGAGCTGAGCGATTTTGAGACCCGATACCGCAATGGTTTCCGGAACGCCGAGGGACAGGTCACGCTGACCTATCACCCGGTACTGCTGATCGCCGAAAAGCTTTGAGCCGGCAGCCTTTCGGAACGGCCGACTCGTTCGCCGCCGGGAGATAGAAGCCGACGGCTTCGGCTCCCTGTTTAAATACATAAGCCGGATTTCAGGAAAAATCGCTATCTTGAGCGTAAACTCGCATCCGCCCATGAAAAAAGCAGCGATTCTGATTTCGGCGATTCTGGCAACCGGCTGCGGCGCACCGGAAAACATGTTTCTCATCGAAGGATATGTCCCCACACTGAAGGACAGTACCCGACTGGTCCTGACCCGGTTCGAAAGCGACGTACTGGTCCCGGTCGACACGGCCTATGCAACGAAAGGCCGTTTTTCCTTCCGCTATCCCGCTACGGACAAGGGTCGACTCGCCATTCTCACCTTTTCCGACGACGTGTCGGACATGTTTCTGCCCTTGTGGTCGGCCCCGGGAAAGAAAGCCGTCATCACGGGAGACAACAACTACAAGCGCACATGGAGCGTGAAAAGCCGAATCCCCGAACAGCGGGAAGCCGAGCGATACAAACAGGCCGCCAAAAAAGAATACGAGAAACTGCAGCAGATTTCCATGGAATACCGCAAGCTGTCGAGTACGCACGACGTCTCGGCAGACAGCATTGCAAGCAAGAAACAAGCGCTGGAACATACGGAAGACAGCCTGAGGTACCTGATTTACGACAAAACGCTCGATCAGCTCGGCCGGTCGGACTCCGCCTCGCCCGTCTTTGCGGACGAGCTGAGCGGTATCTGCCTGATGATACGCCATTACGAAGCCTTCGCCGGGCTGAGGGAACGGGCCGAGGTCCAATACGACCGGCTGCCGGAGACAGTCAAGCGATCCCGGACAGGGAAGGAAATGTACGTAGCCCTTCATCCGCCGACAAGGGTCCGTACGGGCGACCGGATGGCCGATGCAGAGCTGGTCGATCCGGACGGGGAAACGCACCGGCTCTCGGAATATCTGGGCAAATACGTTCTGCTCGACTTCTGGTCTTTCGGGTGCGGCCCTTGCCTTCAGTCGCTACCGGAACTGAAAGCCGTGTCCGAGTCGTACCGGGACAGGCTGACCGTTATCAGCATCACCTCCGATCCGAAAAATCAGTGGGAAACGGCCTCCAAGGAACACGGCATCACATGGGTCAACCTCAACGCCTCGGACGATCCGGCCGTCGGCGACCGGTACGGGGTCAACGGCATTCCTCATCAGGTAATCATCTCTCCCGAGGGCATCATCCTCGACTCGTGGGCCGGATACGGCCAAGGGCTCCTCGAGCAACGGCTGAAAATACATCTGCCCGACTGAAACGACAAAGGCCCGGAAGCTGCCCTATGGCAACCTCCGAGCCTGATTACGGAGCGATCGGGAACGGCGATATTTCCCAAAACACCGGGAGGATCGCACATCCGCGCAACCCTTCCGCGACCGACCGACGGCGGGTCCGGACAACGTACAGGCCGAATCGCCGATGTATTCTCGAAAAAAACATAGCAGGGCGTATAAGCCGGGTTCTGTACCCCCTCTTTCGAGGAGGCCTCTACCATTTATCTAGGCCGGCGGTCACCCGCACGGCTCGTCAGCAACCTACCCCCCGACATCGGGCGAGCAACCCTACAAC
>CABUJP010000160.1:0-3369 GCA_902491835.1 uncultured Alistipes sp.
CGGTTGCGGCCGGAATGTATCTCGATGCCCACTTCCTTGCGGTTTTCGCTGACGTAGCTGATCTCATCGGCATGAATCTCCCCGTCCTCGAGCGTGATTCCCTCGGCTATCTTGGTCATATCGGCCTGTGTCAGCGGCTTGTCGAGAGTCACCTGATAGACTTTCTGCTTATTGTAGCTCGGGTGTGTCAGCTTGCGGGTCAGCTCGCCGTCATTGGTGATGAGCAGCACGCCCACGCTATTTTTGTCGAGCCGTCCGACCGGATAAACCCGCTCGGCGACAGCACCCTTCAGCAAGTCCATGACGGTCTTGTCGGCATGCGGGTCGTCGAGCGAGGTGACGAAACCCTTGGGCTTGTTCATCACGATATAGACTTTTTTCTCCCCTTTGATGACCGACCCGTTGAAACGCACCTCGTCGTCCGGATTGACTTTCGATCCCAGTTCGGTCACGATCTGTCCGTTGACAGCCACCAGGCCGGCCGTAATCAGGTCGTCGGCCTCGCGCCGCGAGCAGATGCCCGAGTTGGCGATAAAGCGGTTCAGACGAATCGCCCCCACCGGCTTCGGAGCGTCGAATCTCGGGTAGCTGCTCGTCCGGCCGTCACGGTACGAATGTCCTGCTCCCTGCTTTTTCGGTCCGTAGCGCTTGTCGCCGCGCGAATCGCGGGATCCGTCCCGGGACGGACGCCGGTCTTCCTTGCCGCGACGATTGTCCCGGCTCCATGGCTTGGCCGCGGTCTGCGGACGGTCGCCGTGCGGGAAAGAACGGGAGTCGGCGTCGAACGGCTTGCGCGGGCCCTGCGGCCGGTCATCCCGGTCGTACCGGTTGTAAGAGCGTTCCTTGGGCGCGTCCTCCCGATTCCACGACCGTTCCTCGCGGTCGAACCGACGATAGGATTTTTCTCGCGGGAATTCGTCGCGCCGGCGATTGTCCCTCGTGAAGTTCGGATTGAAAGAGCGCCGCTTCTCGCCGTCGCCGGACGGACCGTCGAAACCGGACCTTACGTCCCGCGAGGGCCGACTGATTCGCGGACGCTTGTCCTTGACGAAAGGCGACGGTTCCCCATCGCGGTCGAAATTTCTCGAATCGTCTCGACGGGAGTAGTTTCCGAAGCGGTCGCCGCGGCGGTCCTCGCCGGGAAAGCCCTTCTTTTTTTTCGGATCGAATGTGCTCATGGATCGGTATGCGCTAAGTTTACTCGTGTATCCGCGCCGAGGCTTTTCCGCCGCCGGCGTGCGGCCTGCAAATCGGTTCAAAGGTATGGCTTATTTTTTACAATTTGCCATATATTTGCAATCTATTTGATTGCATATGAAATACAATTTCGACGAGGAAATACGCCGGGAAGGCACTTCTTGCGAGAAATTCGACCTGCGGGGCGAAATTTTCGGCCGGGACGACGTGATTCCGCTCTGGGTCGCCGACATGGACTTCGCCGCGCCGCCCGAGGTCACGGAAGCGATACGCAAGCGGGCGGAGCACCCCGTTCTGGGCTATTCCTACCGCTCGGACGCCTATTGGGACGCTATCATCGGCTGGGTCGAACGGCACGGAGGTTGGAAGCTGCGCCGCGAGTGGCTCGACTTCACGCCGGGGGTCGTATCGGGGATCGTCTTCGCACTCAGGGCATTCACCTCGGAAGGCGACGGAGTCGTGATTCAGCCGCCGGTGTATCATCCGTTCGCGCGGCAGACCCGTCTCAACGGACGGCGCGTTCTCGAAAATCCGCTGATACAAGCGGGGGACGGACGATTCGTCGTCGACTTCGACGATTTGGACCGCCAATTGTCCGGAGCGAAAGCGTTATTGATGTCGAATCCGCACAATCCGACCGGGCGTGTCTTCACCCGGGAAGAACTGACGCGCATCGGCGAGCTGTGCGTGAAGCACGACGTGCTGATCCTCTCCGACGAAATCCATTCCGACCTGATATACGACCCGCACCGGCACCTGCATATCGCCGCGCTCGACGAGCGGTTCGCGCGCCGGACGGTCACGTTCATCGCGCCGAGCAAGACATTCAACATGGCCGGGCTCTCCACGTCGGTCGTCATCGTGCCGGACGATTCGCTCCGCCGGCGTCTGCAGGTCGAGCTGGCCAGACTGCATGCCGATCAGGGCAACATATTCGGAGCCGTCGCGCTGGAAGCGGCTTACAGCCGGTGCGACGAGTGGCTCGAGCAACTGATCGGCTATCTGGACGGAAACGTGAGCTACGTGCTCGACTTTTTGCGCGACCGCATACCTTCCGTCCACGCAGCCCGGCCCGAAGGAACCTACCTGATGTGGCTCGATTTCCGGGAATGGCCCATGACCCACGAGCAGACGTACCGCCTGCTGATCGACCGGGCGGGCTTAGGAGTCAACGAAGGATCGATGTTCGGCGAGCAGGGACGCGGCTGGATGCGCTTCAATATCGCCTCTCCCCGCCGGGTAATCGAGCGGGCCATGGACCGGCTCTATCGTGCCGCAGCCGCAGAAGGGCTGGCCGGTCCGGCCATTCGGAACCGATAGGACATCGCGCGCGGATCTTTCCTCCGCCGTGCCGGGACAGGAAGCGCCGGAGCGCACCGGCAGTAAAAGAATCGGGAGCGATGCGATAGGCGGTTGCATCGCTCCCGTACTAATTTGTTGGGAGGGGAATAATATTTGATTGTTTGCTTTTATAGTTTATAAATTGGCATTTTCTTTCGCTTCAGGTTTGCAAGTTTCATTCGATCGTCGTTCCGTTTGAAGCAAACATAACGGAGATTTCGGCTCATTGCAAGAGGACAAGGGTTCTCCGCAAGGCATATACACAAAAACATACATCTGATTATTAGCATATTGCAAAATATTCAAAAAAGCGATACAGGGAACAAGAGGACAAGTTATTATTATTTAACGAACTAATTTGCACCGAATTAGCGCCATCCTGGCCTGGTTGTCTATCGATTCGCATCATCCTTCGGGCGAAGGACGTGCAAAAAATCGTTTTTTCCCTGCTTTTTTAATGCGTATCCTTTCCAAATGAACCGAAAATGAAACTTTCCCGGGCCTTCCGAAACGAGAAAGCCGGCTCCGATGAGCCGGCTTTCTCGACGGAACCGGTTTCGACGCGCTACTTCGGCCCCGACTTTTTGATATCCTTGACACGCAATTGCGGCGTAACCGTTCCCCGGTAATGATTCTCGACGACCGTATAGCAGACGTCGATTCCCCGCCCCGAGCGGACATGCTCGTACAAAGTCGGCTGCTGGAAAGCGATGGCCGGAATCAGCGTATTGGGCTTTTGTCCCTGAATCAGGTCCATCTTCAGATGCTCCCGCTCGGCTCCCACCAGCCGGGCGTCGCCGCGATTGCTGACGCCGCGCGTGACGAACACCG
>CABUJP010000161.1:0-3253 GCA_902491835.1 uncultured Alistipes sp.
AGGAAGCATCAGCGGAGACCGGCCCCGTATCGGGCGCGACATCTGCCGAAAATCAGCCGGCGAAACACCGGTCCGGCAACTGCCGACGGAAACCCGTTCCCGCCGCCCGATACGGGCGGTCCGGCAGAAGGTGCGGTCAGGACGTTTCCGGACTTTCGCCACATACGTAACCGAGTCCCGCGAGCCCGAAGGCGGTTCCATACTTCCATGTACCGAGCTCGTTCGCGACCGGAGTCTTATATCCGCCGGTCACGGCTTGCAGCCATAAACCGCATATCGGATCAAGCTCCTGTCCCAAGTCGGAGAGACTTTCGCGCAGAGCAACCGGAAGTATCGGAAACTCGAGGCCCGGTACGGTAAGGCGCATAACCGAAAATGCAAAAGCAGCGGACCTCCGGACCGGCGGCAAGACATAGCGACAGCCGGCGGTATTCCGCATGCCGATCCCGCCCGGTGTCCGGACCATACCGACAGAAGACGCGGAGCATAAAAAATGCGCGGCCCGTGGGGCCGCGCATTCTAAAAACATCGTCCTTTCCGGACAGGCTACATCATGCCGCCCATTCCGCCCATGCCCTGCGGCATGGCTGCGGGAGCCTCGGGCTCCTTCTTGTTGACCAGCACGCACTCGGTGGTCAGGAACATCGCGGCGATCGAGGCGGCATTCTCCAGCGCTACGCGGGCCACCTTCGTCGGGTCGATAATACCGGCCTTGAACATATCCTCGTACTTGTCCGCGCGAGCGTTATAGCCGTAAGCGCCCTTGCCGTTCTTGACATTGGCCACTACGACCGAGCCCTCGCCGCCGGCGTTCGATACGATCTGGCGCAGCGGCTCCTCGATCGCACGCTTGACGATCTGGATACCGGTCGTCTCGTCCTCGTTATCGCCCTTGAGCTTCTCGAGAGCCTCCACGGCACGGATGTAGGCTACGCCGCCGCCCGGGATGATACCCTCCTCTACGGCAGCGCGCGTTGCGGCCAGCGCATCGTCCACGCGGTCTTTCTTCTCTTTCATCTCCACCTCGCTGGCTGCGCCGACGTACAGCACGGCTACGCCGCCCGCGAGCTTGGCCAGACGCTCGGCCAGCTTCTCCTTGTCATAGTCCGACGTCGAGATTTCCATCTGCTTGCGGATCTGAGCGACGCGATCGGCGATGGCTTTCTTGTCGCCCGTGCCGTTCACGATGGTCGTGTTTTCCTTGTTGACGATCACCTTCTCGGCCGAGCCCAGCATATCGAGCGTAGCCTGATCCAGACGGATGCCCTTCTCTTCCGAAATGACCGTACCACCCGTCAGAATGGCGATATCCTCGAGCATCTCCTTGCGGCGGTCGCCGAAGCCCGGAGCCTTGACAGCCGCGATCTTCAGCGTGCCGCGCAGCTTGTTCACGAC
Source organism: uncultured Alistipes sp. (assembly GCA_902491835.1). Classification (GTDB taxonomy): domain Bacteria; phylum Bacteroidota; class Bacteroidia; order Bacteroidales; family Rikenellaceae; genus Alistipes_A. Next base: position 1,396 of record CABUJP010000161.1, read on the forward strand.
CAGAGCGGCCAGCGCTTCTCCGTCGACATCCTCGGCAATGATCACCAACGCGCGCCCGTTCTGTGCGGCGGGTTCCAGCACGCCCATGATTTCTTTCATCGTCGAAACCTTCTTGTCCGTGATCAGGATCAGCGGCTTCTCCATGACGGCCTCCATTTTCTCGGAATCGGTCATGAAATAGGGCGAGATGTATCCCCGGTCGAACTGCATGCCCTCGACCACGTCTACATGTGTCTCGGTTCCCTTGGCCTCCTCGACGGTGATCACGCCTTCCTTGTTGACCTTGCCCATCGCCTCGGCGATCAGCTTGCCGATCGCGCTGTCGTTGTTGGCCGAAATCGTGCCGACCTGCTCGATCTTGTTGATGTCACCGCCGACTTCCTGACTCTGCTTGCGCAGATTCTCCACGACGACGGCCACGGCCTTGTCGATGCCACGCTTCAGGTCCATCGGGTTCGCGCCGGCAGTCACGTTCTTAACGCCTACGCCCACGATAGCCTGTGCCAGCACCGTAGCGGTCGTCGTGCCGTCGCCGGCGTCGTCGGCCGTCTTCGAGGCCACTTCCTTGACCATCTGGGCACCCATGTTGGCAATCGGGTCCTCCAGCTCGATCTCCTTGGCTACGGTCACGCCGTCCTTGGTCACCTGCGGCGCGCCGAACTTCTTGTCGATAACGACGTTGCGGCCCTTCGGACCGAGAGTGACCTTCACTGCGTTAGCCAGCGCGTCGACGCCTTCCTTGAGCAACTCGCGGGCTTCGGTATTGTATTTGATCTCTTTTGCCATGATTGTTTTCGTTTAAGAATTAGACGTTCAGTTCAACAGTCGGGGATTCCCGAGTCCGTTTAGATAATGGCGAGAATGTCGCCCTGCTTCATGATCAGGTAGTCCTTGCCGTCGATCGTGATCTCCGTGCCGGCGTACTTGCCGTACAGCACCTGGTCGCCCACCTTGACTTCCATTTTCACGTCGCTCGTGCCGGGACCTGCGGCGATCACCTTGCCAGCCAGCGGTTTCTCCTTGGCCGTATCAGGGATGAACAATCCTCCGGCCGTCTTCTCTTCGGCCGGATTGGGCTCGATCAGAACTCTGTCTGCTAACGGTTTAACGTTCATAGCTTTATACGTTTTTAAGTGATTGATATTTGGTTCGCTTGTTTCGCGCATCCCCGGCCTTCCGCCGGGCACGGCGGGAAAATCTGCATATAATATGCCAAAGGAAATTTGTCACACTTTCGGCTGAAAAAACTGACAAATAGGGCGATTTCATGTCAGTTCCCGTGCCAGTTTGTCACTCGGCGAGCGTACGGGCCGGCTATCAGCGCTTCGTTCGCTTCTTCGAGATCGCTCGCCGGTCGAACCCGCTCTTGCCGCCCCAGCCGCTTCCTTTTTTGGAGACGGCGCCCGTGCCCCAGCTGATCGCGTCCCATTCGATCGACTCGACGGACGGCTCTTTTCCGCCTCGCGCGGCTGCCCGCTCCGTTTTCCCGGCAGGACGGACTTCGCGGCGGCCGCCCGTATTCCGACCCGCGCCTTTGTTTCCGGCAGGCCGATCGTGCCGAAAATCTTTCTGCGGCGCGCTTTCCTTGGCCAACCGGGCGATCGGCCGTCCGCCCCGGTGAATGTCGTTCAGCCTGCGGATCGCCTCGCGGGCCTCCGAGAACGGAACCGATACGAACGAATAGCTCTCCAGCACCCGCAGATCGCCGATCTTGCCGTCGGGCAGCCCGCACTCGCACCGCAGAAGCTCGGCCAGCTTGCGGGCATCGTACCCGTCCGCCCTGCCGACCGCCAGAAACAGCCGGGCGGTTCCCTTCCGGTCGACGTTGATCGAGCGAATCTCGGGATAGCGGCTCTCG
>CABUJP010000162.1:0-3229 GCA_902491835.1 uncultured Alistipes sp.
TCGAGTTCACGGGCGACAGCTACGCGAATATCCTGACCCGCGTTTTCCACGATAACGTGGAGGATATCGTCCGCAACAAAATGCTTCCCGACGGCATGATCTGCGAGTCGTCGCGCGGGGCCGACTCGTGGCGCTACGACGGGTTCGGCACGTGGGTTCCCCGGGCGGAGAGCTACACGAGCTGCATGTACTCGCGCAACCGTCCGCTGGTTCTGCTTTCGATGCTGGGGCTCGGGGCCGAGGCGCTCCGCACGGCCGATTTCCTGAACCGCTGGCTGATGTACTATCCCGAGCAGGAGCTCTATTTCGGCGAGGTAGCCATCCCCGGGCATTGGAGCGTGATTCCGAACAAGCCGCTCGAGTATTCCCGGGTGCTCGTCGGAGTAGGGTGGCCCACTCGCTATACGAAGGAGCGTTTCGGCGAGGATTTCCAGAATTACGGCAATGCCGAGCCCGACGGTCACGGCATGACGATGATGAGCGTAGCCAACGCCTGGCTCTGCGGCGGAGCTTCGGCCGCGTGGGTGCGCGATAACTGGAAGTACGTGCGCGAAGCCGTCCGGTGGATCGACTGGACGATGGCGCACCCCGATCTGTCGTTCAACGAGCACGGGCTGATGTACGGCGAGACCGAAGGCGGTATGATGGAATTCACGATGTTCAACAACATGCCCTGCTTTCTGGGCCTCCGCATGTACGCCGCAATGGCCGAGAAGGCGGGCCGTTCGGTCGAGACGGCCCGCTGGAATGCGCTCGCCGACAGTTTGGGCGAGGCGATCCTGCGCTACTGCGTCCGGGACGGAAAGTGGAATACGGAAAAGTTCGGCTTCTTTCACGATCCCTCGCTGACGACATGGGCCGAGTACGTCGGCTGGGATGTCGGATCGGACGTGCCCGCGCGTTGGTACGAGCTCAGTCGCGACACCTACCGCGATGACCTCGCGCGCTACGTCGGCGATACCTACATGGGGCCCCGGGGACTCGGCTACGATCATAACCTGATCTCGCAGAACGCGCTGTTGCTCGATCGAAGCGCCGATTACGACCGCTTCCTGCGGAATCTGGCCCGGCTGTGCTATGCGCCGCGTCTGCCGAAGCCGTTCATCGTGCCTGAGTGCGCGTCGTACAGCCGCGAGAAGGACATGATCCGACGTCAGGGCGATCTGGGCAATTTCGTGCAGCAGAACGAGACGCTGCGAACCGTGATGATCGCGGCCGGAGCGTCGAAGGCTGCGGACGGCGTTGTCAAGGTGATGCCCCGTCTTCCCCGGGGCTGGAATGTCCGGGTGAGCGGTCTGCACGTATGGGGCGGCGACGGCGCCACGATCGACTATCGGGTCGATTATCCGCGGGGAAGCCGCCAGCGAGCCGTGTTCCGCGTGACGGACAGGGGCGATCTGCGTGCGCTGAAATTCCGGGCCGGTCCGTTCGACTGCGAGACGGTCACGGTGAACGGCCGGGAGTGCCCGACCGAACTTTCGGGCGACGCCCGCTGGGCATGGATCACGATCGACGCTCTCGAGGACGGCCGCGAGTATACGGTGGACATCCGGTAACGCGAAGCATGGGCCCGGTCGTTCGGCCGGACGACCGAGGTTCGCGATTCTTCGTTTCGGCGGTCTGTATCGGACGTTCTTCTTTGGCCGTTCTGTCCGTTTGCGCTGTGTCACCGGCAGACCGTGCCGACGGGTCTTAAGCAATAGCCGTACGGCGCGATGTGTGCCTTGTTTTTGCTTTGTGCGGCAGGGCGCGTTCTTCCCGAAGGGAATGTCTCGCGCCCGTCATGCCGGCGCATGGCTCGCCGTGCGGACGACCGTTGTTCGGGGAACCGGCGTCCGGCCCGTTTCGGCGCTCGGGGCCGGGCCGGCGTGTCCGCTCATTCGATGCGCAGCGCCATGATGTAATCGTTCATGTAGTAGCCGTTGCCGATCGGAAAATCTCCCTGCCGGACCTTTTTCATGCCCATGCGCTCGTAGAATCCCAGCGCCGGATTGTCGCGGTTTACGTTCAACTCCATCGTGCAGGGGCCGCAAGCGAGTTCCCGGACAACGGAGACCGCGTGCTCGAACAGCTTGCGCCCCAGCCTGCATTTCTGAAAGGCGGGCAGCACGTAGATTTTTTGCAGATGGAACAGCCCGGGACCCTGTCGCTGGACGGAAACATAGCCGGCCGGCTCGTTGTCCTCGCAAGCAATGTAGTAGACGTGCCCCTGCCGTTCCATCTGGTCGCGCAGGCTTTCGGGCGAGTACATCCATTCCATCATGTAGTCCGTCTGTTCCCGGCTCAGAATGTCGCTGTACGTGGCCGGAAAAGTCTTCCATGCCATTTCGCGAATCAGGGGTATGTCGGACGGCGTCGCTTTTCGTATCGTCGTGGCCATAGCAGTAAGTCGTAAGGGAGTCCTGTTGCAAAAATAGCATATTTTTTCGGGCCGCGTCTTCGGTCGGCTCGTCTTGCATGGCGAAAGCCCAAAGCTCTTTTCCCGTCCGGTCCCTCGTCGTTTTTTCGCAATTTTTTCTCCGCGGGAGCCGTTTATCGGAAAAATACGCTATCTTTGCATGAGCTTCGTGTGCCGTTTTGCCGAAGACGGCGCAAGGGGCGATCAGGGACTGACCGGTTTTGACAGCAGGCAGAGTCTGATGGTAAGCACGCCGAGCGTTGTGTGGGCTCTCGTAAAACTGAATGCTCGAATTACAAATGGCAATAATAGCTACGCACTCGCTGCTTAATTTTACAGAGTAAAATGGCTTAATTCCGCGGTCCGATGAGTCCGTGGAACGAGTACCCCGCCGAGCGCTCCGTCCCGTAGCGCGAGGAATCCGGGGTATCATCGAAACGGGAATGGCGGTTGCGACGCCTATAAGCGGCCGCGAGATTCCATAGGCTGCGGCTGCGACTGGGTCGCCTTCGGCCAGGTCGCGGCAAGAGGATCAATCGAAGGATAAGCGTGTAGAAAGCCCTTGGGTTCCTTGTTTGGACGAGGGTTCGACTCCCTCCAGTTCCACAGTTGCGGGGGCACGACCGGCCGGTCATGCCCCCGTTTTCATATGGACCGTTGCCGGTCGCCGATCCGCTTTGGCCGGTAGCCGTGGGTTTTCCCATCGCCGGTTTATCCGACAGGACGGTCTTCGGGTCTTTCCATTCCTGTTACTGGTTTGGTCCGACGAGATAGTCTTGGGGCCTTTCCGTTTTTTGTTTCTTTGGTTCTGTGGAAGGAGCCTTTGGGTCT
>CABUJP010000163.1:0-3184 GCA_902491835.1 uncultured Alistipes sp.
GCACTCGACCCGGTATTGTGTGAACCGAATAATTCGATTTTTATGAAAAAACTGCTTTGCATGCTGATGGCTGCCGCCGCTTGCGCGGCGTGCGCTCCGAAGGAGCCGCCCGTTTCATTGATTTTCGATACCGACATGGCTCCCGACTACGACGACGTAGGCGCATTGGCCGTGCTTCACGCACTGGCCGACTCGGGCGAGGCGCGCATCCTTGCCACGGTTTCGTCGAACAGGCTCGAGACGACCGTCCCCTGTATCGATGTGATCAACACCTATTTCGGCCGGGAGGAGATTCCGCTGGGAGCGCCCAAGGGCGAGGCCGTCAGTCAGGATACGTGGCACAAGGGCCTGCGATGGACCTCCGAACTGCCTGCCCGGTTCCCGCATCGCTCCGAAAGCGCCTCGCAGGCCGAGGATGCGGTGGCGGTATACCGCCGCGTGCTGGCCGGCGAGCCCGATACGAGCGTGGTCGTCGTGACGGTCGGATTTTTCACCAATCTGCGCGACCTGCTGCTTTCGGGGCCCGATTCGCTCAGCGGGCTCACGGGCCGCGAGCTGGTGGAGCGGAAAGTGAAGCGCCTGGTCTCGATGGCCGGCCATTTTCCGGAAGGGCTCGAGTTCAACGTGATGATGGACGCTCCGGCAGCGGCCTATGTCATGGAGCATTGGCCTTCGCCGGTGATATTGAGCGGCTTCGAGATAGGCGAGAAGATCATCACCGGCCGCCGTACCGCTGCCGAGGGACCTGCCGACAGTCCCGTGGCCGAGGCGTACAGGATGTCGCTTCCGCAGGATAACCCGGCCGGTCGCAACAGCTGGGACCAGTCGACCGTGCTGGTGGCCGTTCGAGGACCGGAGCCTGGATTCGGACTCGAGCACGGTACGCTGACGGTCGATCCTTCGGACAGCACGGACCGCTGGACGCCCGATCCCTCGGGTCGTCATGCCCGGCTGATGTTCCGTCAGTCGCCCGAGCAGATCGCCGAGCAGATCGAGTCGCTGATGATGCACCGGCCTGTGCGCGGCCGGTAGCTTCCCGGCCGGTTCCGACTTCGGGAAGGCTTCGCGCGGCGTATGCTTCGGATGTGCGGCGGCGGACGGGAAGACTTTTCGGGGCCGGACGACTGCGGCCGTCCGGCCCGAGGGCGGAACATGCCCCTGGTTCCGAAGCAGCGGCTTAGCGGACCAGTCCGGCAGAGGATACGGGCTTGTTTCCCGAGGCGCGGCAGCGTCGGCTCCGGGTAAACACGGTCGCGGCGTCCGGCGGTTTTCTTTGTAACTTTCGGACCGGGGAAACGTTTTTATTTATAACGATTCAAATCGGCTGATACGATGAAAAGATGGTTGATTCTGCTCGCCTGCCTGTCGTCGGGCGCTTATGCTCCGGCGGCGCCGGGCGGTCCCTGTGAGGACGATTACTATGCCGAGTATCTGGACGGCGATTACGACGATTTGTATAAGTACGGCTTCCGCATAAACAATTACGCGTCCGTTTACAGCAATCGGTTTATCGTGTCGCTCGCTCGGGAGTACGGGATGTCTCGGGCCGATCTGCGCTATTATCTCCGCAAAGGCTATTCCCCGAGCGACCTGCTGTTCGGTCTCGAGCTGTCGCGGCGATCGGGCCGTTCGCTGCGCCGGATCATGGAGCTTTATTACGGCAGTCCGGACCGTAACTGGACGGTTGTTTCCATCCGGTTAGGCTTAGGGCCCGGTTCGCCGGCTTTCGGTCTGATCCTCGACCGTTTCCGTTCCCAATGTCGTTTTTGGGAGGATTATTATGTCCGGCGGAATCCGCATCGTCATCCTCCCGTGTATAAGCACTCATGGTCGTATTTCCGGCCTCACGCGCCGCATGGCCGTCCCGCGCGGCCTCATTTGGGGCCGTTTCATCCGGGGCCGGTCCGGATGCCCCGTAGCGAACAGGCGTCTCCACCCGTTCCGGGGAAAGTCCGTCACGACAGCGAGCCCAAGCCCCGCACGTCGGATTACAGGCGTGGCGGAACGGTCTCTCCCGAGAAGCGGCGACCCGTCGCTGGGTCAAACTCCTGTCTGTAGCCAAAAGCCTCGTTGAGAGGTACAGCCGCTTGCGGTTATCGGATAACAAAGTATTTCCGGTCAAGGACGGAGATTCAATGAACACACCGCTTCGCCATGTGGCACGACACGCCGGATTGTCGTTCAATCCCACGATGCATGTGGCAAGGCACATATTCGCTACCACGGTTACCCTATCGCAGGGCGTGTCGCTGGAGACGGTCAGCAAGATGCTCGGCCACAAGCATATTACCACTACGCAGATTTATGCCAAAATCGCAAACGATAAAATCGGCCGGGATATGGATGTATTGAGTGAGAAGATAGCGGACAAGTTCAGGATGGCTCGATAGAGTGTGCTTGGAGCTTATGTCCCGGTATCCGTTAATGCAGTGCAAACCCTGGTCTGGATTAATCCAGACCAGGGTTATCTTGTTTAGTAGGTTTAGGTTATCTCCATGAGCCTTTAGTTTAAACTATCCGGAAAGGTCCGGATAGTTGCCATAGAAGAACGACTCCTTTCGTCGATCTTCTGCGTCAGCCACACCTTTTGCATTAGAACGACTCCTCGACATGACGCATATTGTCAAGGAGGGTTTCACGGATGCCGGATTCGGGATAGATGATATTTCGGCCGCCAATGACAGTAAAGGGTATCTGCCGACTGTTGCGTAGGTTCTGCAATGTGCGGGGCGAGATATGGAGATAGGGACACACTTCTTCTCCCGTGAGATACCGTTCTTTCAGTACCGAGGGACGATAGTTGTCGATGGCTTTTCGCAAGGCCTTCTCTGTTTCACTGATTTGCGAAAAAGCTTTCTTTACTTCTTCACTTTCGCTGTTCAGATAATCCCAAGACATGACCTACTTATTTTTCACGGTTTTAAAAGCATTTCAAAATACTCGTGTGCACAGTCCTTCTCTCTTTCTCCTCTTTCGGGAACACTTATTTCAGTGCCTTGCCGTCCGAAAAGGCCTTTCCTGCCTTTTCCCCGACCGTCAGGTAGTCGTTGTTGAACGGATCGAAAATGAGCGGGGCGACTTTGGACGCGTCCACCTTTCCCTTTTCGTCGAGCACACGCTCGTCCACACTCACGTTGACGATCTCGCCGCGCAGGATACAGGTCCCGGGATCGTAGTCTTTCAG
>CABUJP010000164.1:0-3180 GCA_902491835.1 uncultured Alistipes sp.
AGTTACGAAACCGGGTTCACCTATCTGTTGCAGGCTGAAAAGGACGGCGTCGATCCGTATATTCATACGGTGGCCAGAAGCCGGGCGATCGCTCCGGACGAAAACTATCTTTCTTTTGAATACAAATGCGAGAAAGGCGGCCATGCGGAACTTTTTCTCAAGATAATTGCCGGAGGATCGATCTCGGGGCTTTCGTTCCCCGCGGCTTCCGATTGGACCCCTATCACGTTCGATCTGAGCGTGGGCTGAAAAGGTTTCCCGATGCGTGCGACGCGGGAGGCCGGATGCGGCTCGACATCGATGAAACGGGCGGAGTCCCGTTGCATATCCGGGCTATCCGTATCCATAAGTAACCCGTTTCTTGTTTCGGTCGGTTTGCGACGGAACGGTCCGAGAGGCTGGGCGTCGGATAGGGAGAGAAGGCGCCGCCCGAACGGGATCGCGAGGGTCTCCTGCCGCAGGCGGAAGCCCGTTGCGATGTGTGGAGTTTGTTCGATCGCGTCGCCCGGCTTTCCCGAACGGGTCGAACGGTCGCGGCATGCGTGGCGACAGCCGTGCCCGGCTCGTTACGGGGCTATGCCATGTTGGGGAAACGTAGATACCGATCTTTGCTCGGCCTGAGACGGACGAAGACGAAACGGTGCGAAACTTCTTCCGGCAGGAGAATGCCGGCACAAGAGAAAAAATCGGGGCTCCGGATTCGGGCTTGTTTGGGACATGCTTTCATGGGCGTTTCCCGGGCGGTTCAGCCCACCGGTACGGTACGGGGGAGCGTGAACGCATGACGGTGTCCGCTATCGTATGGCTATGCTTTTCCTGCAGGAGAAGATACGGGAGGATGCTTATCCTGCAAGGCGGATAGGTCCGGGAGGCTCCGGCTGCCTCGACCGTACGGCTTCGGGACCGGCCGTCGGCCGTTGCCGCTTAGCGGCCGAGCAGTTTTTCCTGCCATTGCTCCTCGCGGAAGCCTACCAGCACGAAGTCGGGGCCGACGAGCAGCGGTCGCTTGACGAGCTTTCCTTCTGTCGCAAGCAGAGCGATCAGTTCCTCGTCCGACGCTTTGGCGACTTTCTCCTTCAGGTTCAGTTCTTTGTAGCGCTGTCCGCTCGTATTGAAGAATTTGCGTGCCGGCAGCCCGCTCGTGGCGATCCACTGCGACAGTTCGTCGCGTCCGGGGTTCGACAGGACTATGTCGCGGGGCTCGGCTTCCACGCCGTGCTCGGCGAGCCAGCGGGCCGCTTTGCGACAGGTGCCGCAGGCGGGGTAGTGCAGGAACAGGTATTTCATGGCATGCGGTTTCGTTCCATGCAAAGATACGCTTTTCCCCTCGAACAGAAAACAGCGCTTCTGCCCCGAAGCTACGGCGCTTCCTGAAAAACGCCGGCCGGAGCGTCCCCCGATGCGAGCGGAGAGCGCCCCGGCCGGCGTCGGCCGAGTCCGAGGCTATCGGATCATTTTGTCGATCGTTCTTTTCAGAGCCGCGATGTCGTGCTGGTACGAGAGGATGTCCTCCTCGTGATCGAGCTCGTCTTCGAGTATCTCGACGGCTATTTTGGCGGTCGTATAGTCGATGCCGCTCGTGAAGTCGGCGATGTCCTGGTAGCGCTTGATCGCGCAGCGCTCGCTGCGGAGGTTCTGCTCGAGGATCGTTTCGATGTACGGGTCGTTGGGGACTTCGTACCGGCAGCGCGCCATTCGGGTCCACTCGTCGGGACTCAGCACGGGCGTTCCGCCGAGCTGAATGATGCGCGTAATCAGTTTTTCCGCATGCTCGAGCTCCTCGTCGGCATGCTCGAGCAGTTCCGACTCGATCTCGCTGCGCATCGGGCCCTCCATGACGCGGGCTCCGACCCAGTATTGGTAATAGGCCAGCCATTCCTCGGCCAGCGCCTGGTTCAGCATTTCGGTCAGTTTTTGTACGTCGAGGTTCAGAACCTCCGCAGTCTCCTGTTTCATCGTCTTGCGTTTTTAGTGGGAAATGTATGCGTGGATTATTGCAAAGACTGTGCTAAACAGCAAAGACGGCATGGATACGGAACGGACGGCGCTTCCGTAGGTTTCCGGCTCTTTCGTCTCGTTTCGGGATCGGAAAGTCGGGTTTTGTACGATCTGGGTGGTTCCCGAAGCAGCGGAATTCTGCCTCATTGAACGCTTCTTTCTTGTTCGGATACAAGGACGGACAGGAAACGATCGACAAAGGACAGAAAAAAATCCCTGTCTTACTCCCTGAACTGGTAGAGCTGGTCCCGCAGCCGGGGCGTGAAGCCCGCCTCGCGGATCGCGAGGCGGATGCCTTCGGCATCGAACCGGTTGCGGGCTCCGGCCGACGAGACGACGTTTTCCTCGATCATGATCGAGCCCATGTCGTCGGCCCCTCCGTGCAGGGCGATCTGAGCCGTCTGCTTGCCTACGGTGAGCCAGGACGCCTGTATGTGGCGGATGTTGGACAGCACGATACGGCTCAGCGCGATGATGCGCAAGTATTCGAGCGGAGAGAAGAAGGCGTCGACGCCCTCCTGCTCGAGTCGGGTTCCGCTGCTACGGAAAATCCACGGGATGAAGGCGACGAATCCGTACCGGCCGGGAGGGCATTCGGCCTGCAGGTCGCGGATCTTGATCAGGTGCTCGACGCGCTGGCGCGGCGTCTCGACGTGTCCGTACATCATCGTGGCCGATGTGGGCAGTCCGAGTCGATGGGCCGTGCGCATGACCGACAGCCAGCGGTCGGCGTCGGGCTTTCCGGGCGATATGGCCCGCCGCACGCCGTTGTCGAGAATCTCGGCTCCGGCTCCGGGCAGCGAGTCGAGGCCTGCGTCCATCAGCCGGCGCAGCGTCGTTTCGTCGTCGAGCGAGCTGATGCGGGCGATATGGGCGACCTCGGGCGCGCCGAGAGCGTGCAGCTTCAGCGCGGGATAGAGTCTCTTGAGCTCGCGGAACAGATTCTCGTAAAAATCGATGCCGAGCTTGGGATGCAGTCCGCCTTGCAGCAGCAGCTGATCGCCTCCCAGAGCCAGCGTCTCGTCGATTTTCCGCACGTATTGGTCGATCGTCGTCACATAGGCCTTTCCCCGTTCGTGCGGCTTGCAGTGGAAATTGCAGAACTTGCAGCCCGAGATGCAGACGTTCGTGATGTTGACGTTGCGGTCGATCTGCCATGTGACCGTGCGGCCCGGCACATGC
>CABUJP010000165.1:0-3093 GCA_902491835.1 uncultured Alistipes sp.
TGATTCTGAACCGTCAGAACGCCGATACGGTCGTGCCGCCGGAAGTGATCCGCGAGATTATAGGGCAGCTCGGATGGCCGGACGGAGTGGCCGCTCAGGGACCCGTCGAGGGAGCCGAAATGCCTGAAAACGGCGCGGACAATACCCTGTCCCGCCGGCTCTACAGGAATCCGGACGGTGCGAAGCTCGGCGGCGTCTGCAACGGGCTGGCCACCTATTTCCGCGTCGATCCGACGCTGGTGCGCCTGCTGTTCTGCTCGCCTCTGCTGATTCTGGTCGTTATCAGCGTGATTCCGGTGGTCAACGCGCTGTGCGGGTTTTTCGGCACGCTGATCGGCGTGAGCTTTCTGCTCTACCTGATTCTTTGGTTTGCGATTCCGAAAGCGCGCACGCCCCGCCAGCGACTCGAGATGACGGGCGAGCGGATTACCGCCTCGTCGATTCGGCGCAATATCAGCGCCGACCTGAACGATGCGAGGCCCTCGCCGCGCAACGAGCGCACGGCTTCCGTATTCTCCGAACTGCTGTATGTGACCGGTCGCGTACTGCTGTTTTGTATCAAGGCGCTCCTGCTGCTGATCGGCGCCGTGCTCGGACTCGTCGTGCTCGGACTCGTCGTGGGGCTCGTCGCCGTGTTGGTCGGAGGAGCGGCCGTAGGGCTTCCGTTCGCTCTGACGGGCGGATCGCTGCTGATTCCCGTGCTGATCGTACTGGGAATCGTGCTGCCGCTCGGGATCGTCGTATATCTGCTGCTGAAGCTCGTATTCAACCTGCGGAGCCGTCGTGCGACGCTGTCGGTACTGTTCGGAGTCTGGGTTCTGATCCTGATCTTTCTGGGTGTCTATCTCGTGAGGAACTACGAGCGCATCGAGGAGGCGTTCGACCGGGGCGATGTCGAGTGGTATTTCAACAAGACTTCCGGTTGGTACGGCGCCGGCGTTCCGGACGATATTCCGATTCGGCACGACACCGTCCGCGTCGAGACGGTCACGCTGGGCGACTCGACGCTGCGGGATACTGTCCGGATCGAGTATTATACCGAATAGCCGGTCCCCGTTCCGGCAGGAGCGGAACGGGCGACTCGCCTTTCGGTCGGAACCGAACGAAAAAGGCGATTATGTGCTTCGATATACCGAGCATGTTCGCACCCGGAAGAATCATTATGCCTGTTAGCTGCGGCATGTGGCTTCGGGTTTCGTATCCGATCAGGTTCCTACTATGAAGCCCCCTCTGTCGGAAGGGCTGCGTACGGAGAAACCGGAACATCGGGAACTTGGAAACCGGTGCGGCAAAGAAAGTATATGATTGGGATAAATAATGCATGACAATGGAAATAATGGATGACGACAAGCTGCGGCGTGACGAGCACGCCTCGGTGATGCGGTCGAGAAATCTGTTTCTCGGCGTCACGCTGATCGTGGTCGGCGTATTGTGGATGATGAATAATTTGGAACTGCTCCCGGACAGCCTGTTCGACGTGGTATTCTCGTGGCAGATGCTGCTGGTGCTGATCGGAGGCTATTTGCTGGCGTTGCGCAAGTGGCTCGCGGGCGGTATCGTGGCAGCCGTCGGGCTGTGTCTGCTGCTGATCGATCAGCTCGACTGGCGTATTCCTCTCGACAAGATCGCCGTCCCGATGATTCTGATCGCGGTCGGACTGTCGGTCGTGTTCGGTCGCAGAAAGTGTGCATAGCGGAGAGCGCCGAAGGCCGGACTGCCGCTGCGATATGTCGCGGCGGCAGTCCGGTTTGTATCGTGCTTGTATCGTGCCCGGCTTACGAGAAGACCTCGCACGAGCCGGTCCGGTGATCGGGCAGCGCCTCCGACCGTCGGAAGGCAGGAAACGCTTTGCCGCAGCTGCGGGCCGGGAGGGGCTCAACGGTCCGGACTGCGAAAAATCGGGCATCGGATATGCGGTACGATAATTATTGCTACTTTTGCGGTGTCCGAAAGCCGGTCCGAGACAGGCGTTTCGGACGGTTTCGTCCGCCGGCGGGCGGATGCGGAAACGGCTAATAACAGGAGGAACGATTATGGAAGCAAACAAATGCGTGGGCATCTTGACGTCGGGCGGCGATGCGCCCGGCATGAACGCCGCGATTCGCGCGGTGACGCGGGCTGCGATTTACAACGGGTTCGAGGTGAAGGGAATCATGCGGGGATACAGGGGGCTGATTACCGACGAGATCATTCCGTTTCAGACGCAGAACGTCAGCAACATCATACAGCAAGGCGGCACGATCCTCAAGACGGCGCGCTGCGAGGAGTTCCGTACGCCCGAGGGACGCAAGACGGCTTACGACAACATCGTCAAGCACGGCATCACGTCGCTCGTGGTGATCGGCGGCGACGGCTCGCTGACCGGCGCGCGCATATTCGCCGAGGAGTACAATTTCCCGATCGTGGGCCTTCCCGGTACGATCGACAACGACCTGTACGGCACGGATACGACGATAGGCTACGACACGGCGCTCAACACGATCATGCAGTCGGTCGACAAGATCCGCGATACGGCGACTTCGCACGAGCGGCTGTTCTTTATCGAGGTCATGGGGCGTGAAGCGGGCTTTCTGGCCCTGAACGGCGCGATCGCGTCGGGAGCCGAGGCGGCGATCATTCCGGAAATCGCCATGGAGGTCGACCAGCTCGACCAGCTGATCGAGAACGGATTCCGCAAGTCGAAGAACAGCAGCATCGTGCTCGTGGCCGAGAGCGAGCTGACCGGCGGAGCGATGGGACTGGCCGAGCGCGTCAAGAACGAGTATCCTCAGTACGATGTGCGCGTGACCATCCTCGGCCACATCCAGCGCGGCGGATCGCCTACGGCGAGCGACCGGATTATGGCCAGCCGGATGGGCGAGGCCGCGATCAACGCGCTGCTCGAGGACCAGCGCAACGTGATGATCGGCATTCAGAACGACGAGCTCGTGTACATACCGTTCAGCCGGGCGATCAAGTGTCAGAAGCCGATCAACCGTCAGTTGCTTACGACGCTGCGGGTGCTTTCCATTTGACGGCAGGACGTCGCCTCTTATCCTGAGGTGCTCGGTGCATACAGCAGCCGGTCCGGCGTGATTGTCACGCCGGACCGGC
>CABUJP010000166.1:0-2978 GCA_902491835.1 uncultured Alistipes sp.
AACGACAGGTAGAACAGGTAATCGATCCAGCGCCGCACGGGCTCGATCTGCCGACGGTACAGGTCGATCACGTAGCTCATCGACTGGAACGTGAAGAACGAGATGCCGACGGGCAGGAAAATATCCGGCAGCGGCAGCGTCCGGTCGATCAGCCCGGCTACGGCCGAGACGATCAGGTCGGCATACTTGAAATAGCACAGCAGGCCCAGATTGATCAGCAGGCTCAGCACGAGCAGTCCCTTTCGCGCTCCGGAGCGCCGGGAGCGGTGCATCAGCCTCCCGATCGCGAAGTCCGACAGCGACAGCCCGACGAGCAGCAGGAAGAACAGCCCGCTTGTCTTGTAGTAGAAATAGAGCGAGAACAGCGTGACATAGACGATCCGCAGCGTGAGCCGCCGCTTCAGCAGCCCGTAGATCAGCGAGAACCCGAGAAAAACGAACAGGAACAAGCCGCTCGAAAAAAGCATCGGGCTACGCGGATCGTAGCGGAAAAGATCGATCGCCTGACCGACGTATGAACAGAAATCCCCCATGACCTATCTCCGCAGCTGCAACGGCACGGACAAATGACAAAGATAGCTGTTTTTTCATAACATGCGAGCAGGAACGGGCCCGCCGCTCCCGGCTTTCGCCGGTCACAAAACCAGTCGTAACAAAGTTCGCGACCGGATTCTATCTCCAATTTTATCGCATCGAAAAATTATGGCAAAAATTCTCCGATCAGACGACGTCTCGTCACGCACTATCTATCCGGAAAAATCGAAATATTATTTGTTCGATTTCCTATTTATTTATATATTTATGCTAACAAATCTTGTCCACAAATGTCTTACTTAAATTATTTTCTTATGAAAAATCTGTCTATTGTAATCGGCAGCCTTACCGCTGATGCAGGAGATGCTCTTGCAGGAACGATAGGAAGAGCAATATTAGGTTCGGGTGTAGGAGGCGTAGGGGCTGGGCCGGGGGCCGTCGTAGGAGGATTGAGCAATGGTGCTTGGGGGTCAATCCCTGAAACTATTGACAAATGGCTTAATTAAATAATAAGAAGCAAAATGAAAACAAAGGAATCTTTCCCATATATCGCGCTATATGTCACGGCCATTGCCGCAGGCTCGTTGGTCAGTTTTTTGTTCAAATTTTTTACGGACAAGCCGTATAGCTTTTGGAATGTCGTAATACCTTCTGCCATAACCGTAGCAATAGTAGACGTGCTAAACAGACGAAAAAGAAGAAAAGAAGAAAAAAGCTTGAAGTAAAAGGATATACATCATTCATCCCGATTGAATACTTCGAGGTGACTCTGAGACATCGCTGCTGAATACTGAAATTTCCCGGATGCCAGCCGACGGGCTCATCCGGGAATTTTTGGATGTATCGGGTAAATCAATCTGCATACCCGACCCAATAAGCACTGGAGCTACATAAATTACGGACGGTACTTTTGTATGAAATTCCATTACTTTAATCGAGTTCTACCGTTTCTCGTATCGTTCGTGTCGGCGCACGAAATGCTGAATGAGAATCACTAGGTCAAACTGTTTGCTTCGAACTGATATTCATCGTCATGTCGGCAAGCTTTGTGACGGTCAACAGGAAAAACCGGCCGCAGAACCCGTACAGCGAAACACCACGCGCGGCGGAGAAAACCGGGCTTCTCGACCGCGCTTAAAAAAGCGGTTGCCCGGAAACCGGGCAACCGCTTGCAAAAGGATTCGGACCGACGACTACTCGACGATCGATACCCGGTCGAGCACCGCATTGTCGAAAGGCACGCTCTGACCCTTGCGGGGAACGATCTTCAGGCTCTTCGGGCTGACGCCGAACTTGTTCACGAGCACGTCGTAAACGTTCTGGGCGCGCTGGTTGCTCAGGTACTCGTTACGCTGCGGAGTACCCGTCTGCGTATCGGCATAGCCGGTAATCTTGTACACATGGCCCGGGGAATCCTTGATCACCTGAGCGGCGTACTTCAGATTCACCATCTCCTTGTCCGTGATATTCGTCTGGCCAATGGTAAAGAATACGGCCAGCGGCTGCGCGCGGACGACCGTACGCGTAACGGTATCGGGCTCCGTACTCTCGGCGATCGCGGCCTGCTCGGCGGCCACGGCGGCGGCTGCCAGCGCGGCGTCGCGCTCGGCGACGTACTGGTTTATCAGCGCGTCGTAATCGGCCTGTTGCGCCAACAGAGCGTCAAACGCGACCGCGGCCGGAATGCCCCGGTCGAATCCGCGCTTCTTGAACTTGTACGTGATGCCCACGCTGATAACGGACGAGCCGTCGATGATTCCGTTTTCATCCACGCCGTCGAACGCATCGTTGACGAGCATCTGAGACACTTCCAGATTGATGTCGATAGCCGGCGAGACGCAGAACTTCTGTACGATACCGAAGTTGGCCGTCATGTCGTTGCGTGTCGGAGCGCTCTTGTACCAGGCATGAGCGAAACCTATGCCTATATAGGGGAGAATCTCGTACACGCGGTTCTCCTTGTAACCGAAGACGGCTGCCGAGAAGTTCACCATGAAGTCGCCGTGCAGGTTCCACATGTTGAACTTCTCACGGTAAAGGCCGTTGCGGTCCGGCATCCCGTAGATATACGGACTGTTCGAGTACGAGAACCCATGCGGGCGGGTTCCGTACATCTTGAACCGCATACCGACGGCCGGAGTGAACCATTTGCCGAGGTAGACCTCGAAAGCCGACGTGATCCGCTTGCGGAATGCGCCCCGGGAATTGTCCTGTCCCTCGAACACCTGTCCGCCGGCGCCTACTCCGATGTACCAGTTATCGAAGAACCGGTTGGTCAGGTAGGAATTTTCGTATGATTTGAACGGGTTCTCCTTCGGCCGGTGATGCTGCGCGAAGGCCGCGGACGATCCCGAAATCATGACAAGCGCGACGATCAAAGATTTCACGCTGATTGTACAATTGTTTTTCATATTCGTCAATGGTTTTTAATACTTTGCTTTTTT
>CABUJP010000167.1:0-2978 GCA_902491835.1 uncultured Alistipes sp.
GCGGAACAGTTCGCGCTGGACGTACTTCTGCGCGATGATCTTGCTGTGGAACTCGATGTGGGCGGCCGAGCCGACCTTCTGGGTCAGTTGCGCCAGGTAGGACGCGCCTCCGACCGAGGTCAGCTTGCGGGTCTGCTTGAGCTTCTCGCTGACGGTGTACAAGTCGATCGGCTTGAGCTCCATCGACAGGTCCATGATCGCCTTGTAGATCGTCTGGTGCGCTTCCTTGTAGAACGCCTCGGGCGTCAGGACGCCCTGAATCTCGATGATCGCGTCCTTCTCGAGCATCAGCGCGCCGAGTACCGCTTCCTCCAGTTCGATCGCCTGAGGGGGAATCAGCGCGCCCTGATCGGTCAGCGCGGCGGCTGCCGCGGCATTGTTTTCGTTCGGGTTGTACCGTTTGGCCATTTTCGTATCTTGTGCGGTGAGAGGGTAAAGATAGCGATTTTGGCGCTTGCGGCGCGGGCGGGTCCGTAAAATTATTTTTTCCTGCGGTCTTTCTGCCACTCGAAGAAGTAGCTTTTCTGCCGCCGCTTCTCCTCTTGGGAGCGCGCCACGTAGACTTTCTCCCCGGAGTAGGGATTCTCGCCCGTATAGAACATCACCGACGAGAGGGTCATCGGCGTGGGGGTCAGGTCCTGCACTTGCTCCAGCCGGAAGTGCAGGCGCCGGGTCTCGTCGCTCAGGCGGCGCATGTCCCTTTCGGTGCATCCCGGATGGCTCGATATGAAGTAGGGGATCAGCTGGTAGTTGAGGCCCTCCTCGCGGCATATTCGGCCGAATCGCTCGTTCAGCGTTCGGAAGAGCGCGAACGAGGGTTTGCGCATCAGCTTCAGCACGCCGTCCTCGGTGTGCTCGGGAGCGACTTTCAGTCGTCCCGACACATGGCGGCGAATCACCTCGCGCAGATATTCCCAGTCGTCTTTCTCGAACAGGTCGTATCGGATACCGCTGCCGATGAACGACTTTTTGACGCCCGGCACGCGGTCTACCCGGCGGTAGAGCTCGATCAGCGGACGGTGGTCGTTGCGCAGGTTGCGGCAGGGGGCGGGAAACAGGCAGGACGGGCGGCTGCACCGCCGGCAGAGCGCCTCGTTGCGTCCTCCCATCCGGTACATGTTGGCCGAGGGGCCGCCCAGATCGGACAGGTAGCCCTTGAATCCGGGCATGGCGGTGATCGCGCGGACCTCGTCCAAAACGGACCGCTCGCTGCGGCTCGACACGAACTTGCCCTGATGGGCCGAAATCGTACAGAAACTGCACCCTCCGAAACAGCCCCGGTGCAGGTTGACCGAGAACTTGATCATCTCGTATGCCGGGATGTCGCCTTTGCCGTTGTAACGCGGATGCGGCAGCCGGGTGTAGGGCAGCGCGAAGCTGCGGTCCAGTTCCTGCTCCGACAGTTTGGGGTAGGGCGGGTTGACGACTACGAAACGGCCCTCCGTCTCTTCGACGAGCGTGCGGGCTTCCATGCGGTTCGACTCGGTTTCGATGCGCCGGAAGTTTTCGCCGAAGGCGCGCTTGTCTTTCAGGCATCGCTCGAACGGGTAGAGCCTCAGCGGCTCGTCGCCCAGCGAGTCGGCGTATTTCCGGTCGGCCACGAAAGCGACTTGAGGCAGCTTCTTGAGCAGATGCATGTTGAAGCCGTTGCGCGCGGCTCGGGCGATTTCCGGCATCACCCGGTCGCCCATGCCGTAGGCCAGCAGGTCGGCTCCGCTGTCGATAAGGATCGACGGCTTCAGCGAGTCGCTCCAGTAATCGTAGTGCGTGAGCCTCCGCAGCGAGGCCTCGATGCCGCCGAGCACGACCGGCGTGTCGGGGAACAGCCGCTTCAGGATGCGCGTGTAGACCGTGGCCGCATAGTCGGGCCGGAATCCGGCTTGTCCTCCTGCGGTGTAGGCGTCGTCGCTGCGCAGCCTTTTGTTGGCCGTGTAATGGTTGACCATCGAGTCCATGTTGCCCGCCGACACGCCGAAGAACAGCCTCGGGCGTCCCAGCTTGCGGAAGTCGCGCAGGTCGTCCCGCCAGTTGGGCTGCGGCACGATCGCCACGCGCAGGCCCTCGGCCTCCAGCAGGCGGCCGACCACGGCCGGGCCGAACGACGGATGATCGACATAGGCGTCGCCCGTGAACAGGATGACGTCCAGCGTGTCCCATCCGCGTGCGCGGACTTCCTTGACGGACGTGGGCAGCCAGTCGGACGGCTTGTATGCGTTTTCTTTCATGGCCTCGTCGGATTCCGGTTCGTTTGTCTTGCTTCTATTGCCCGTTCTGTCTGAAAAGCAGCGAACTGTCGCCGTAGCTCAGGAAGCGGAAACCGTGGGCGAGCGCATAGTCGTAAACCTCTTTCCACTGCTCGCCGATAAATGCCGATACGAGCAGCAGCAACGTGCTCTGCGGTTGGTGGAAGTTCGTGATCAGGCTGCTCGCGACGCGGAAGCGATAGCCCGGTACGATCATGATCTGCGTCGAGGCTTTCAGCTTTTGCAGTCGGGCGTGTTCCATGTACCCGGCCAACGCCTCGAGCGACTCGCGCCCTCCGATCCGCTCGGGCATGTCGTAGATTTCCCATTGGCCGACACTCCTGCGCTCGTCGGGCGCTCCGTCGAGCAGAACCCGGCAACCGAGCGCCGCGAGCGACTCGAGCGTGCGCATGCTCGTCGTGCCGACAGCCGTGATGCGGTCGATATGCTCGAGGATGCCTTGCAACGCGTCGAGCGTGATTTCGAAGTGTTCGGTGTGCATCGGGTGCTCGGCTGCGTTGCCGGCCTTTACGGGCAGGAACGTGCCCGCGCCGACATGCAGGGTCACTTCGGCTGTTGGATGGCCTTCGGCCCGGAGCCGTCCGATCACCTCCGGCGTGAAATGCAGCCCGGCCGTCGGAGCGGCGACCGATCCCTCGAACCGGGAGTAGACCGTCTGGTAGCGGCTGTTGTCCAGCTCCTCGCTTTCGCGGCAGAGGTAGGGCGGGATCGGAA
>CABUJP010000168.1:0-2977 GCA_902491835.1 uncultured Alistipes sp.
GGCGTAGGCGTTCTCGCCCGTCGCGGCGTCCGCTCCCCGATTGGTGAAATGGCGCTCGCACTTGTTGCCCGAATAGTAGGTATTGCCGCCCGCGAAGCGGTAGCGTGTGACGAGACAGTTGTTCTCGCAGCCGTGGCATTGGAGCGTGTCCGAGGTGTAGGCGGCTTTTTCGAGCAGCCGCTCGAGCGGCTGCTCTGAGACGCGCGACTGTCCGGCATAGAGCGCGCAGCCGTAAGCGCCCATCAGCTCGGGACGGTCGCTGCGGAACACCTCGCGGCCGGTCAGCCGCTCGAAAGCGCGCACCACGGCGTCGTTGCGCATCGTGCCGCCCTGCACGACGATTCTCCGGCCCATTTCGTCGGACGAACGGAGTTTGAGCACCTTGTAGAGGCAGTTCTTCACGACCGAGTAGCAAAGTCCTGCGGCGATGTCGGCCGTCGAGGCTCCCTCGCGCAGCATCTGTTTCACGCGCGAGTTCATAAAGACCGTACAGCGCGTCCCCAGATCGCACGGATAGGGGGCCGTTCCGGCCAGCCCGGCGAACTCTTCAGCCGTGTATCCGAGGCTTTTGGCAAATGTTTCGATGAAAGAACCGCAGCCCGACGAGCAGGCCTCGTTGATCTCCATGCGCGTTACGGTGCCGTGTTCGACAAAGATCGCTTTCATGTCCTGTCCGCCGATGTCGAGAATAAACGACACGTCGGGAGCGATTTCCCGGGCCGCGAGGTAATGGGCGATGGTTTCGATGATGCCGGCGTCGAGTCCGAAGGCGGCGCGGATCAGGTCCTCGCCGTAGCCCGTGACGCAGCTTCCCCGCACGATGGCTTCCGCTCCCGCCGCGCGGCAAGCGCCGAGCAGCTCGCGCAATCCCCGCTCCGCCGTGCCGATCGGATTGCCGTCGTTGGATGCATAGTATGTGAAGAGTACCTGCCGGCGATTGTCGAAAGCGGCGATCTTGGTCGTCGTGGAGCCGGAGTCGATGCCGAGCGTCATCTCTACCTTGCCCGCGGGAATCGGTACGGCGGCAAAGGTATTCCCGCACCGTTCGGCCTGCCATGCGGAAAGCTGCTCCGCGCTCTCGAAAAGCTGCGGCAACGGCCGGTAAGTACGGCTGTCGGAAGCTGTTGCGGCGGCGATATGCATGAGCCATTCGTCTGCCGTCCGGGGCGCGGCATCGCCGGCAGAGAGTGCCGTGCCCCACGCGGGCACCAGTTGGGCATTGTCGGGACAGACGACCTGTTCCTCGTCCAGATGCAGATACTCTTTGAATGCTTTGCGCAGCGAGGGGAGAAACGCCAGCGGGCCGCCGCAGAAAAGTACCGGAGCCTCGATGTCGCAGCCGTGCGAGAGCGTAACGACGGTCTGTACCGCGACGGCATGGAAAATCGATGCGGCGATATCCTCGCGGCTTACGTTGCGGGCCAGCAGATTCTGGATGTCCGTCTTGGCGAAGACCCCGCACCGTGAGGCGATCGGATGAACGCGCTCGGCCCGTCGGGCCAGCTCGTCGAGTCCCGCGGGCGTCGTGTCGAGCAGGTGCGCCATCTGGTCGATGAATGCTCCCGTACCGCCCGCGCAATTGCTGTTCATGCGCATGTCGGGCATCTCTCTTTTCAGAAAAACCACTTTGGCATCCTCGCCGCCGATATCGATGAAAGTCGCCGCCAGCGGATGGTAGTGTCGGACATAAGCGGTTGCCGCCACAACCTCCTGCACGAATCCGACCTGAGTGCGTTCCGTAAGGCCCAGCCCGACCGAGCCGGTGATCTTCAGGGCGAACGATTCATCGCCGATCCGGGCGCTCGCTTCCCTGAAAACCTCTGCAAGCGTTTCGGCAATGCGGGCATTGTGACGACGGTAGGCCGAAAAGCATAGGCGGTCTTCGTCATCCAACAAAACAGCCTTGAGCGTTGTGGAACCTATGTCAAGGCCCATTCTTTTACCTCTCATTATGGTTTGTCTGATATGTTTGACTAATATGTCAAACGCAAATGTAAACAAAAAATCATTCCATTGTTCGCCGGAGAGAAAAATCGCGCGACCGGTATAATGGCATTGTAGTATGTATGGAGTGTTTCGGCCGTACAGCGGTTGGATGCGTCGGATGTCTTGCAAGCTTTCCGTGTTTCCCGGTCGAAAGCGGCTTGTACCGGTTTTCCCGGGAAGCGGCTTCCGCGTCACGTCGGACATTACCTCGCCCTTCTGAGACTATGGGCCTTCCGCCGGTTCTCTATGCGCCTATCCGTTCGGCAATACAACAAAATGCGGAAATACTTGAATGATAAGCGGTTTGTCGCGGACAAGATGATATGGAAATTCGCTGCAATTCTCATATCGCCGACTTTTCGGTGCGATGAATGTTTCGCTATGTAGAATGCGGACATGAGGAGTAAGGCGATATGGTATAAGTCGTTCATTGAAAAGTGCCTGAGGCTGGCGCGGGGAATGGAGAAAGGCGCCTGAAAGAAATGCGGACGGGCATACGTTGATGCATAGAGACAGTTGACGGAGCTGGCCTTTGGCTGAATATGTCGGATTAATGAAAGAAGTAGTTGCCGTATAGGACTTCGAAGCTCGTTGTATTTGCCCCCGATGAGGGCCTTATCGGTGTGTATGCCGTGCGATGCTGTGCAGATGATTGGCAGGCGAATCGCCAACCGTTTAAAGAAAAATCCTTACCTCTTTCTGTCGGTTACGATCTCATCGATCTGTGTCGACATTTTGTCGCGGAGCGGGATACGTTTCGGCCGTTGATTCCGTTTCCCTGTTCGATCTGGCATCGGGCGTAGGTCTCGGCAGACTGTCCGTTGGCGATGATCCGGGCGTGGATCGGGGCAAGACCCTGGCTTATTACCTCGTTTTTTTGCCGAAGGAGACCACGCTGAAAGGCTTTCTTTCCATGGCTGTTTGGCTTTAATAGCTATACGTTTGCAGCACGGAAATTTTGTTGGTAAAGTAAAAGACATACAGTGAAGTA
>CABUJP010000169.1:0-2903 GCA_902491835.1 uncultured Alistipes sp.
TCGAGATTCACATATAATCCGGAAATTATGAGCGTACCCTGTAAAATCGTATTGGTTGACGATCACACGCTGTTCCGCAACGGGCTTCGGACTCTGCTCGGCGGCATCGAGGGATTCGAAGTCGTCGCCGAGGCCTCCAACGGCCTCGAGTTGCTGGAACTGTTGGAAAAGAGCCTGCCCGACGTCGTGCTCCTTGATATAGAGATGCCCAAGATGAACGGTATCGCGGCTGCCGAGGAAGCGCTCAGACGGTGGCCCGGCCTGAAGATCATCACGCTGTCCATGTACGGCGACGAGGACTACTATTTCCGCATGGTGTCGCTCGGCGTCAAGGGATTCATCCTAAAAAACTCCGATATCAAGGATGTCGTGGCCGCCATCGAGGCCGTCGTCGAGGGAGGGAGCTTCTTCTCGCAAGAGCTTCTTTTCAATCTGGTCAGCAACCTGAAGTCGGCGCCTTCGGCCGTTCCGGACGACAGTGCCGAGCAGCTGTCGCAGCGCGAGTCCGAGATTCTGTTGCATATCTGCCGGGGAGAGTCGAACAACGAGATCGCCGACGCGCTGTTCATTTCCAAGCGGACGGTCGACAAGCATCGCTCGAACATTCTGGCCAAGACGGGCTGTAAGAATACGGCCAATCTGGTCGTTTACGCGATCAAAAACAATCTGGTCGAGATCTGAGCCGCCGGCTCCGCGTTCCGTTTCCGGGAGACGATTCCCCGTCCGGCTCGTTTCAGCCCCGCCCTTGCTTTACATGGAGAGCGGGATTTCAGGCTCTCCTTACTCTCCGCGTATGGCCTTTCGAGGGACCATGAGTCGAGAGCACGGGCCGCAGGAAAAGAGTCGGGAGCGTCGCTTCGAGGCTACAATGGTCTTTGTAGGTATAATAATCAAGTCGGCCGGGACGCTATGCGCTCCGGCCGACTTGTCGAATCGGGCGACGACGGGTCAGAACCTGACGCCTACCGACATCGTGATCGTATTGCGGCTCTGCTTTGTTTCCACGTTGCCCGGGTTGATCACGTAGTTCGGATCGCCGTAATAGAACATCGTGTACGGTGCGTATTTATACTCGGTATATATATAGGCCAGATCGACATACATGTTCTGGAACCGGAATCCCAGACCGGCCGAGTAGTTCTCGTACGAGTTGATGCTCGACATGTTGTTGAACGCGTCTCTGGTCGCGATGCACTCCCCGTAGTTGGCGTATCCTGCCCGGATGTAGAAATTCTGGGTAGGCGTGGCCTCGATGCCGACACGGAAATTGTTCGCCGGCTGGTAGAAGCTCGAGACCTCGTTGTTGATCGTCTGCTGGAAGTCCCAGTTCTCGGTTCCCATGTTACGCAGTTTCATCCGGTTGTACCAGACCCGCTCGTAGTCCGCCGTGATCAGCCCGACGCCCGGCAGCGTGTAGGAGATGCCCGTCAGGAGCCGGGTCGGGGTGTTGATATCGTACTCGTTCAGCGAGCGCGGGCTGTCCAGCAGTTCGCCGCGCGCCGTGTTTTTGTAGTCGGCCGACATCCACTCGATGTATTCTTCGTTGATGCTGACCAGCGTCGGCGTATGCACGGCTACGCCGATGCGCAGGTTTTCGATGGGCCGGACGACGGCGCCGAACTTGAAGTTGACGCCCGTGCCGTCGAGGTGCAGCGAGCGGATATAGTTCATTCCGTTGAGCGGAAGCGAGTTGTTGTCGTATGTTTCCGCATAGTAGTTGTCGTTGCGGTAGAGAATGTCCTGAATGCCGATGGTGAATCCCAGATAGAGGATGTTCTGGATGTTGAAGCCTCCCGATATGCTGTACTCGTCGACGCTTCCCTTGTTGACGTTGCGCATCGACGGATTGATCCGCGAACCGGTGGCCAGGTTGTTCGCCACGGTGTATTGGGTATTGTCCTGCGCGTCGCTCATCGGGTCGAGTATCCCCGTCTGGTATGCCAGAATGCCGCCCCACAGGCCGATGTCCGCGCGTCGGAAAGGCTGGTAGGGATCGTTGTCGGGGTGGCCCAGCGACGAGAGGGGGACGCCGTTCATATATTCGGCCAGTACGTCGGTGATCGATTTGTCGATACCCTGTCCATAGGCGGCCGAAGTCGTGTTGAAGTCGGCCAGTTTCGTGTAGCCCACGCCGAGCGTGAAGCTCGTCAGCGTTCCGCTACCCTGATACAGGTTGAACGCCATGCCCAGATTGCCCAGCGTGAAACGCGTCCTCGAGTAATCGCTTTTCGTGCCCAGATAGGAGCTTTTCATGTTGCTCCACGTCAGCGACGGGCTGATTCCGAAATCGGAGCTCATGTACATGCCCAGCCCGGCCGGGTTGATGCTCATCGACGACAGGTCGGCGCCGAGCGACGTGAACGCACCTCCCAATGCGGCGCTACGAGCCGTCGAGAACGAATAGTTGTATTGCGAGAGCGCGAGCAAGTCTCCTGCCGCCTGAGCCGAGGCGCCCGTGCTTAGCAGGCAGACTGCGGCGCCGAGCATAACGGATTTTGAGAGTTTCATGGATTCGGTCGTTTATGTTTTTCTGCTTCAGTTTCGCTGGAAATCGGTGAAAAGCGAGCCCGGCCGGATATTCGCTTGTCCGGGACGCCTATCTTCTGTAGCCTCCTCCACCGCCCGAGGAGCTTCCTGTCGAGCGGCCTCCGCCTCCGCTATAGCCTCCTCCGCCGAAGCCTCCGCCTCCGCGGTTATAGCTGCTTCCCGACGAGATGCCGCTGTTTCCGCCTATCGTGCTACCGCGGCGGTAGCTTCCTGACGAGCCGCTACCCGGCATATAGCCGCCTTGGCTGTTGCCGATCGACGAACTGCCGCTTCCCCGACGGTACGAGGTGCCGCTGCTCCCCGATGAATTGCCTGACGAAATGCCGCCGGTAACTCTCGTGCCGGAGGACCCTCGG
>CABUJP010000170.1:0-2836 GCA_902491835.1 uncultured Alistipes sp.
GAGGGAGTCGTCATTTTGGAGCCGCAGGTTTTCGGCGACCGAAGGGGGTACTTCCTCGAAAGTTACTCCCGGCGCAAATTCGACGAGGCGGTGCGCCCCATACGCTTCGTGCAGGACAACGAGTCGAAGTCCTCCTACGGGGTGCTTCGCGGGCTGCACTTCCAGATGCCGCCGCATGCCCAGAGCAAGCTGGTGCGCGTGATTTCGGGAACCGTATTGGACGTGGCCGTGGACATCCGTCGCGGCTCGCCGACCTTCGGCCGCCACGTGGCCGTCGAGCTCTCGGGAGAAAACCACCGCCAGCTGTTCATCCCCCGAGGATTCGCGCACGGATTCGCCGTACTGAGCGAGGAGGCGCTCTTCCAGTACAAGTGCGACAACTACTACGCCCCGCAGAGCGAGGGAGCCGTCGCATGGAACGATCCCCGGCTGGGGATCGACTGGCGGCTCGACCCCGCGAACGTGATCCTCTCGGAAAAAGACAGCCGGCATCCGAAACTGGACGAAGCGCCCGAACTGTTCGACTATGAAACGGACTATTACGCCTGACGATAAAACGGTCGCGCGGCACAGCTGCGGGCGCCTCGCCGGACAAGGCGGCGACGGCAACGAAAGCAGCCCTGGCAACAATACTCCACGGCTACGACAATAGGCGCGATACGCCCCGGAGCCGGGAGTCGCTTCGCTGCACAGCCATGCCCGTCGCAGGGACCGACAGGCGGACGGGTGATGAAACGCACGGGCCTCGGCGGATGCAGCGACCCCGGCAAGAACTCCGGTGCTTCTTACGAACAGTCAGGACAACGGACCCGGGCCAGCGACCGATCGCAGGCCGGACGGGCCAAAACGCAGGGAGGAAAACCGAGAGACAAGGCATACGGCTTCCGGCCTCGGCAGAACAATAAGTTCTCTGCCTCCGGCGGGAAACTGCGGGTGTGGGCAGGCACAGAAAAGAGAAAAGCCGCGGCGACGGTTCCGGACCATTCCGTCCGGCGCGCGAGCGGCACAAACGCACATAGACAAAACTATGCAGAAACCAAGCGAGAGAATCACGGTGCTGGTCACCGGAGCCAACGGGCAGCTCGGGCGCGAGATGCGTCGTGCGGCGGCGGGCAGCAAGGACCGGTACGTCTTCACCGACGTGGCCGAGCTGGACATCGCCGATGCCGATGCGGTCGGACACACGGTGCGGGAAGAGAAGGCGGACGTGATCGTCAACTGCGCGGCCTACACGAACGTCGACCGGGCCGAGGAGGACGAGACCGCGGCGGACCTGATCAACCATCGCGCCGTGGCGAACCTTGCCGCCGCGGCCCGCGAGCAGGGGGCCGTGCTGATCCACATATCGACGGATTACGTCTTCCGGGGGGACAAGAGCACGCCCTATGCCGAGGACGACCCGACCGACCCGACGGGAGCCTACGGGCGCACGAAGCTGGCTGGTGAGCGCGCCGTGCAACAGAGCGGCTGCCGCTACCTGATCTTCCGCACCGCGTGGCTCTACTCCGAGTTCGGGAATAACTTCCTTCGGACGATGCTCCGCCTGACCGCCGAGCGCGACAGCCTGAGCGTCGTGTTCGATCAGGTCGGCACGCCGACCTACGCCGGGGATTTGGCCCGCGCGATCTTCGAGATCGTGCAGGGGCGGAAGTACGACGGCCGGGAGGGCGTCTATCACTTCTCCGACGAGGGCGTCTGCTCGTGGTACGACTTCGCCCGGGCGATCGCCGGGTACGCGGGCCATACGGGATGCGACATCGGACCGTGCCACAGCTCGGAGTTCCCCAGCAAGGTCCGCCGGCCGAGCTTCTCCGTGCTGGACAAAACCAAGGTAAAGCAGACCTTCGGCATCCGGATACCGCACTGGACCGAGTCGCTACGACATTGTTTGGAGCGAATAGAAAAATTGCGCGAATAAATATCCGTAAACTACCGTACCATGTCTTGGAGCGCCATATGGGGAAACCTGAAGGATTTCGGCTTGTACCTTCCTGTATCCCTCTGGTTCAATTTCCGGCATTTACCCTTTAAACAGGCCTGCCGCTTGCCGATTCTGATCGGGGCATCCCGAATTAGCACATGCCGGGGCCGCGTGCGCATCGAATCGGACCGCATTCGTCCGGGAATGATCCGCTTGGGACGCAAATGCACGGGGATTTTTCCCCGACAAAGGTTTCTATGGGAAAATCGGGGCTCCGTCGTATTCAAAGGCGAGTGCATGATCGGCAGCAACTCCTCGGTCTGCGTGGGAGAAAAGGGAACCCTGATTCTGGGCGAGAACTTTGCTGCGTCGGCTTCCCTCAAACTGATATGCTATCATCATGTCTCTTTCGGAACGAATACGCTGATCGGATGGGACTGCATATTCTGCGATACGGACTTCCATCGTACCAAATCCGTGGCGGACGGGGCCGGGCCGGCAGCCACGGCGCATGCGAGCTTCGGCAACCGGCAACGGCCGGGCAAGCGGACATGCCCTGCGGTCGCGGTAAACGGGCATGAAAGAGAAAAAGAAGTGGGGGGGGGTAACAGGCTTATTGTCAACTTGTTATAAGCAAATTGCAATCGGTGACAACAATTGGTTTGCCATGAAATGCATCGTGCTCAAAGGCGCTCGCACGCCGAACCGTTGTATCGTGGGCGCAGGAGCCGTCCTGACTAAAGATTGTTCCTCGCTGCCCGAGCATTGCCTGCTGGCCGGTAATCCGGCCTCTCTGAAAAAAACGGGAGTGTATCTAGATCGTAGCGACGATCAAATCAATTATTCATCCTATGAACCGTAATATACTGATCACGGGCGGCGCCGGCTTCATCGGAAGCCATGTGGTGCGCCTGT
>CABUJP010000171.1:0-2755 GCA_902491835.1 uncultured Alistipes sp.
TCGCGTCGTACAACTACGGTCCCGGCAACGTGGTCAAGGCGCTGAAGCGGGCCGGCGAGAAGGCGTCGACCTACTGGGACATCTACCCCTACCTGCCTCAGGCGACGCGGGACTATATCCCGGCGCTGGTCGCCATGACCTATCTGTACCATTACTATCAGGACTACGGCATCACGCCGAACGATCCGCCGATTCCGTTGGCGACCGACACGGTCATGATCGATCGCCATCTGCATCTGGATCAGGTGGCCGAGGCGCTCGACATCCCCGAAGAAATGATCCGACTATTGAATCCCCAGTACAAACAGGGAATCATACCGGCCACGATCAAGCCCTACCCGCTCGTGTTGCCGCAACGCGAGATCACCCGGTTCATCGACTGCCAAAGCGCGCTGTTCGCCCGTAACGACGACAGCGACGAGGAGCGTCTGAACGGACAAAAGCAGGCGGAATACGGGCAGACCGGCGAGGACTACAAGCCGAAAGAACCGGCCGTCACGAAATATAAGGTCAAGAAGGGCGATACGCTCGGAGCCCTTGCCAAACGATACGGCACGACCGTCAAAAGTATCATGCGCCGGAATAACCTGCCGGATACGCGACTGCGAATCGGCCAAATACTATACATCGGCAAATGACCAGCGAGCGAAACGACACGATTGCCGCCGTCGCGACGGGTACAGGCGGCGCCGTCGCGCTGATCCGGATCAGCGGAGAACGGGCCGTGCCGATCGGTGACGTGCTGTTCAGAAACATACAAGGGAAGCCCCTGTCTACGCAGAAAGGATATACGATCCATTACGGGACGATTCGCGACGGCGAAACCGTTATAGACGAAGTGCTGGTCTCTCTTTTCCGCGCTCCGCACTCCTATACGGGCGAGGACATGATCGAAATATCGTGCCACGCCTCCGACTACATTCTTCGCCGCGTGATGGAACTGGCGATCCGGCACGGCGCCCGGACAGCGCGGCCGGGCGAGTTCACGCTACGGGCGTTTCTGGCCGGCAAAATGGACCTGTCGCAGGCCGAAGCCGTCGCAGACGTCATCGCGTCCGACAACCGCGCCGCACACAATTTGGCGTTCAGACAAATGCGAGGAGGCTACTCGGACGAGTTCGGCCAACTCAGGGAAAAACTCGTACATCTCGTATCTCTACTCGAGCTGGAACTGGACTTCAGCGAAGAAGACGTAGAGTTTGCCGATCGGGAACAACTGCTCGAAATATTGACGACCGTCGAACGGAAAATAACCCGGCTGATATCCTCCTTCGCACTGGGAAACTCTGTCAAGAACGGCATTCCCGTAGCCATTGCCGGCGCTCCGAATGTCGGCAAGTCCACCCTGCTGAACGCCTTGCTGAAAGAAGACAGAGCCTTGGTATCCGACGTCGCCGGCACGACGCGCGACGTCATCGAGGAAACGCTGAACATAGACGGGCTGCTGTTCCGCTTCATCGACACGGCAGGCATTCGCGAAACCGACGACCCGCTCGAAAGCATGGGCATCGAGCGAACGTACGACCGGATAGGCAAGGCCGCCGTCGTTATGCTGGTAGCCGACGCCCGCGACGATGCGGAAGAAATAGGCGCTCTCTCCGCCGGACTTCCGCTCCGGGCCGAGCAACGACTCATCATCGTCCTGAATAAATGCGACCGGCTGGATGCGCAGGAGATCGCCTCCAAGCAGGCAGCTCTCCGAGAGCGAATATCCGTTCCCGTCGAATGGCTGTCGGCCAAGTTCGAAACTCATTTGGACGGGCTGCTCCGTTCGCTGCGCGAAAGCGTACGCACGGACGATCTGGACAATGCGGGAGCAACCGTAATTTTCAACGCCCGCCATCACGAAGCCCTGCTCCATGCCTCCGAATCGCTCACGCGGGCCCGGCAGGGCATAGAGGAAGGCTTGCCGGGCGACCTGCTCTCCCAAGATATCCGCGAGGTACTCCACCACCTCGGCACCATAACGGGAGAGATCACGACGGACGATATTCTCGGCTCGATATTCTCCCGGTTTTGCATCGGCAAATAATCACACATAATTAATTGATTATCAATATATTATACAGCAAGAAATGAAAGGAGAAACAATCTAACTTCGATAACATTGATAATCAACATATTAAACATACAGGAATAATAAAGTATTGTATCAATTTTTCATGATTTTGTCCCCCGTTTGTTCCCTGAACGGATACAAGGGACAAAATCCTGTCCCTCGTGCAATTTAACGGTGGTAAATAGGCAAATTTTATCAGTACCACTAAAACTTATCCAAATTACAGATAATATTCGAATAGAACTGAATTGTTTTTTAGCCAAAATAGATTCTGATAATCAAGTGATTGGCATATTTGAATATAACAGCAGAAATCACCACCAATGAGATTTCATATAATACATTTGATAAATATTCCCAACCATTATTGCGAAGTATTCGAATCATAGCATATTGAACATCCTCTTAAGTCTCACATTGATTTTTAGAGGGTGATGTAAAGAATTCACTGAAAAATATTTGGAGTATTGCGAAATTATTCTGTACATTTGCGCCTCTTTTGAAAATTTACGATGCAGCAAAATAGAATGAACATATTATCCCAAACGACAATTCGAGGCAACAAATGCTTCGAAGTCCAGTCGTATGTTCTTCATGTTTGGAGCATTGAAACGCCAGAGAATATCATAAATACTTTCCAACGAACACATATAGGAGATAAGATGCGATAGATGCTCGTATCTTGATCTTAGAATA
>CABUJP010000172.1:0-2753 GCA_902491835.1 uncultured Alistipes sp.
AATGGGCGCCCGTATGGATTCCGCGTTCGGAAGTCATCTCAACGGCCCGGCGGGCGCAGGCGAAATCGTGTCCGCGATTGACCGAGCGGAGCGTCGCGTCGTAGCACGACTCGATTCCGTACTCGATCGCCACGTAGCGGGTTTCGGCCAACCGGGCGAAATAGTCGAGCTTCGGCCCGTCGACACAGTCAGGACGCGTTCCGACGACGATCCCCGCCACCTCGGGCAACTCGAAAGCCTGCGAGAAAACCTCTTTCAGCCTCTCCAGCGGAGCATACGTATTCGAAAAAGACTGGAAATAAGCCAGATAACTTTCGGCAGAACGATAGCGACGGCGGTGGAATTCGATCCCTTCCTCGAGCTGCCGGCGGACGCTCTTGTCCGGAGTGCAGTAGGAAGGCGAGAAAGCCGCGTTGTCGCAGAACGTGCAGCCGCCCGAGGAAAGCGTGCCGTCGCGATTGGGACAAGTGAAGCCGGCATGCACGGACAACTTCTGCACGCGAAAGCCGAACAAGCGGCGGAAATAGCCGGAATAGCTGTTATAGCGCCTGTCGTCGCCCCAAGGATAAGCCATCGCACTCAAGGGAATACCGGCCGAGCCGGAATCATTGCTCTTTCAACGCCTCGACAAAGCCCGGGAACTGCGTCCAAAGGTGCTCGGTCTGCAACCACAGTTCACGGGCCTGCGCCTCGCGCGAGGGCCTCTCGCTCTCGATGTCGGCCAGATATTCGGACGTGATTTCGTGCTTGTCCGACGTGAACTCGGCATAAAAGACAGGAAAGTTCTTTTTGAAATGGATCATCTCGCCCGACGGCAGGTGGCCCGTCCGGCGAAACTCGCTCCACAGCTTCAGAATCTCCTTTTCGGGGTACTTGTCGCTGATGTCGTCGACGATCTCGTCGAACGACTCGTATTCGCCCAGCGCCACATAGCTATATGCCAGCGGCTTGGTCGCCTCGAGATGATCCTCCGGGTCCATGTCGAGCTCCATCTCAAACAAACCGGCCGCCATCTCGAAATCGCCGACGAGAAAGTGGTCGATCGCGGAACTCTTGAGCAGCTCCAGCACGGCCTGATTGCCTCGGTCCTCCCAATCGAGCCAGATCTCGTCCTCGTCCGGAATCAGATCGATCAGCTTCTTGATCCCGTCGTACCGCAGATTGCACGCCCGTTCGACGTCGCCTTCGCGCTCGCAACGGCGGGACTGCGCCAAAATAGCCGCGAAATCGTACGGATAATCGGAACCGTGAGACGGATAGGAGATCACATAAGTGTTCTCGGCGGTCGGGATGAATCGGGGTGTTTCGACCATTTCGTTCGGCATCGGATAAAAAGATTAAGCAACAAACTGTGCAAAGGTATGATTTTTTACAGAACGGCCATCGTCCGACTGAAGAATATTCGCACGGACCGGCCCGCACCGGAAATCGTGTTCCGATCAAAAAGCGATTCCCCTATATCCGAACTGCCCAAACTCCCAACAAAGAGGTCGCCGAGCTCTGAGACACGCCCCTGCCTGCACCCGGCCGCTCCGATCGGGGCAGATTCGTCACCGCGCCGCCGACAGATTCCGGACCGCCCCTGCAGCCAAGCCCCGGAACGAGCGCGAAGGCCGTCGCCGACACGGATTCCAAAGTACGAAACTCCGCCGCAAATCGCCGCCCAGACAGCCAGGCCATACGGCCCGGGAGCGACCTTGCTCCCTCCATCTATTTGAAAAGGTCGTTCAGCACTTTGGCCAAACGATATCCGGCCCTGAGAATCTGACGCTCGACACGGGGAGAAGCGGCATTGATAAAATCGCGCCCGAGCTCGCACCCCGGAGGAGCCAGCGCATAAATGTCGCGGCAATCCACTGCCGTCTGGTGAAACCAGTCGCGCGGCGTGCCGGCCATGATCTCGCGTTTCTGCCGTCTCGTACAACGGTCCAACTGCTGCTGCCACTCGACATAATGCCATTTCCTGCTCGCCTCGATGATTCCCGAATCCCATACGCTGTGGTAGCTGCGCTTTTTCCCGTTGAACGAAACGTCGTACCACAGCTCAACGCCGGGATAATCAACATGGGCGGGACAATGCATGTCTCCGACCAGATGAATCACGTAACGAAGATTGGCCGCAACCGTCGAATCGTCGAGCCGTTTGTAATTCTTCAGCAGCCCGATGGCGTTCTCCAGTTCGCAAACGGCATCGCCCCGGGAGCTGCGCACCTCGTCCGTATAATACATATGCTCGTCGACCGGCGCCATATGCCAATAAGTCGTATGCTCGTAGCCGGGCGAGCGGCGGTAATCGTCCATCCACGAGGAAAAATATACGATCGAATGTCCGAGATATTTCTCCGCTATTCTCTGAGCTTTCGGACTCAGATTGCACTCCGCAATGTAGGCCACTGCATCGTGGCCTATCCTTCCCCAGCCGCATGCGACGGCCGGCCAGCCCATAGCCAAAATCCATACAGCAACACGAACTACCCGATCGAACTCCTTCATGATAAACACTTTTTATAATATTCTTATTATAATATTTTTAAAGATAGCAAAAAAAATCGCAAACCGGCGCGGGCTTCTCCCCGGCTCAAAGCTCCGCTCGACAACCGACTCCTCGGAAACAAGCGTTTCCGAATAGACCCGACAGGCTCCATCGGATCGAATCGTACCCGAGTACGTCCAATGAATAAGCCCGCCTAAACAAGCATACCGATGATACTGCCCATACAGTTATCGCAGGACAACCACAATACAGACGGGTA
>CABUJP010000173.1:0-2746 GCA_902491835.1 uncultured Alistipes sp.
TCAGCCGGCACTCCACTGCTACGGAAAGCTCTTCGATCAGCGGCGCGTCCACGAACTCCGAACGGACGGCATGGAATCCGGCCCGGGCGAACTTGTCCGCCACCTTGTTGCCGGAGACGATACCCACGTAATCGCAGGCGACGAGCTGTCCCGCTTCCGCCATGCTCACCGTGAACGCCTTGCGTTTCAGGATATTCGCGGTAGTCTTGTGTCCCGCACTGATGCAGATGCTGATTTCGGTCATCTCGCTGATGCCGCCCCACGCCGCATTCATGGCGTTGGGTATTCCGTTCTCATCGTAAGCCGCGATGATGAACACCGGCTGAGGATAGGTAAAGGGCTTGGCCCCGAAATTCTTTCTCATACTGTTCTATTTTTGATTCATCGGTTCTCTGTTTCCCGGCCGCACACTGACCGTCTCATGCGATTCCCGTACGTCCCCCGGGCAGCCATATCAAAGCGAATGCCTCTTCGCCGCGATAAATACAGCCACTGTAAATATAATACAAAAAAACTATTCCGACAGGGGGGAACCGTTCTCCGCAGAGCTATTCCTGTCCTAACCTCCTCTCCACCGACCACGCGGCCATACTGCACAACACGACGATAACGGCAGTCGGAGAGAACATATCGCCCAGCCCGGTCAGCGGCGAAAGCACCCCTCCGACCAGAAACATCAGGAATCCGAGTGCGGCCGAGGCATTGCCCGAATTACGGCGTTCCAGTTCCAGCGCAAGCGTCGTCGAAGAGGGCAGAATCAGCCCCAGAAAGAGAAGCAGCGCGAGCAGCGCGGCCTCGACGGTCCAGACCGATCCCCAGACAAGGGCGGCGGCTACGAGGCCACCCGCCGCGAAAAACCCCCGCACCCCTATGCGGAGCGCACGGCGCGCACTGCGGAACCGGGTCACGGCAAGGCTCCCCGCCATGATCGCCAGCGCATTGATACCGAAACAGAGACTGTAGGCAAGCGGCGAAAGCCCGAAATGTCGCTGGAAAATGAAAGGCGATGCCGAGATATAGGCGAACATCACCCCCATGGCGAAAGCCTGCACCAGCACATAACCCAGAAACGGGCGGTCATGCAGGATGGAAAGATAATTGCGAAAAGCCGTTCCGATACCGCCCTGCAAGCGAGCGGACGAAGAGAGCGATTCCCGGAAACGGAGCAACACGAGTGTAAGCAGAACGCCGACACCCGACAGAACGATGAAGATTCCCCGCCAGTCGGTATATTCCAGCAGGATACCGCCCAGTACCGGAGCGCAGATCGGGGCCAGCCCCTGCACGGCGCTCAGCATCGAAAAGAAGCGCGTCAGTTCCTGCTCTTCGTAAAGATCCGACGCGATAGATTTCGAGATGACCACGCCGCCCGCTCCCGCGAGCCCCTGCAACGAGCGGAAGAAGAGAAACGCGTATATGTCCGGGGAAAACAAACACCCGACGGTCGAGAGACAGAAGACGACCATCGACCATACCAACGGCCGCTTGCGGCCGTAGCGGTCGCTGAGCGGCCCGATGACGAGCTGGCCTGTGGCGAGCCCGACCATGCTGAACGTGAGCGAAAGTTGCACGAGCGGGGCCGAGGCGGCAAAATAACCGGTCAGGGCCGGCAGGCTCGGCAGGTAGAAGTCCGTGACAAAAGGACCGAGGGCCGACACCATACCGACGGTAAGCAGCACGTAAAGTCTCGAATTGTATACCTTCTCCATAATAACTTCCCGAAATTGGTATCCACGGGCAAAGTTCCCCACTTTCGCCGACAATTCTTCGTCCTTTCCGGCAACGGATTCGCTCCGAAACACGCCATTTCGGAATGAACGATTATCTTTGCCGTCATGAACTGTCAGCCGGCATCTCTCCTCTTGTCGGAATCGCCCGCCGATCCGATCTTCACGGCCGCCGAACGCAACGGTGTGGTCGTGATGCTCGTCGCGGGCGGAACGGTATTTACCGAGATCGACGGGCATAGCTACCGGTTGGGCAAACGGCACGTCGTAACGCTCTTTCCTTCGCATACGCTCACGGTGCAATGGCAGTCGGACGATGCGGCATGCGTATGGTGCTGGTTCCCGTTCGATTTTCTGGCCGACTTCCCGCTCCTGCTGCCGCCCGAATCGGCCGAGCGGTTCGGCGCGCGTCCCATTTACCGGTTTTCCGAACCGGATTTCGCCACCCTGAAACGGGCGTTCGACACGCTGGCCGGATATTATACGGCAAAGGAACACCCCTCGCGGCAAAACCTGCTGAAAGCGCAACTCTTCATCTTCGTCTCCGAACTCTTGTATCGTTGTACGGGCTGCGCCGTCGAGGTGCGTGTCCGCCGGAGCGAGATGCTGACCGACGCTTTTTTCGCGCTGCTGCACCGCCATTATTCGACAGAACGTACGCTCGCATTCTACGCCGACCGGCTCTGCATCACGACCAAATACCTCTCGAAAGTCATCCGCCGTACGACCGGACACACGGTCTATTTCTGGATCGAAGAGTTCGTCACAAAGGAGGCCATGCGCCTGCTGCGCTCCACCGACGACACCGTGACGGAAATAGCGGAACGGCTGTACTTTCCCAACTCCTCTTTTTTCGCCAAATTTTTCCGGCGCCATACGGGACTTTCACCCGTCGAATACCGCAACCACCGGGAACCGTCCGGTTCCTCGCGTGAATGATCCCACCTCCCGCAACCACCGCAAACCGCCCCTCCCAGTCAATCCTCTGCAACCGCCTCTCGCTCCTCTCCACTCCCGAA
>CABUJP010000174.1:0-2713 GCA_902491835.1 uncultured Alistipes sp.
AACTCTTTGAGCCCCTCGGTCGAGTAGAACGAGTCGTGCACGAACTCGCCCTGCTCGTTGCGGTTGCGCCGGTCGGTGATGTTCAGCCGCACGCCCTTGTTCAGGTATGCCAGCTCGCGCATGCGCGACGAGAGCGTCTCGTAGTCGTATTCGGTGACCGAGAAGATCGTGTCGTCGGGCTTGAACGTGATGGTCGTTCCGTGATCCTCCTCCGACGTCTCGCCGACCACTTCCATCGGAGCCAGCGGCGTGCCTTTGCTGAATTGCTGGCGGAAAATGCGGCCCTGCCGGTGCACCTCGGCCGTGAGCAGCGTCGAGAGCGCGTTGACGCACGATACGCCCACGCCGTGCAGGCCGCCCGAGACCTTGTAGCTGTCCTTGTTGAACTTTCCTCCGGCGTGCAGTACGGTCAGCACGACCTCCAGCGCCGAGCGCCCCTCCTTCTCGTGGAAGTCGGTCGGAATGCCCCGGCCGTTGTCGCGCACGGTGATCGAGTCGTCCTCGTTGATCGTGACGTCTATATCGGTGCAGTATCCGGCCAGTGCTTCGTCGATCGAGTTGTCGACCACCTCGTAGACCAGATGGTGCAGTCCTCTCACGCCGATGTCCCCGATATACATGGCGGGGCGCTTGCGCACCGCCTCAAGCCCTTCGAGAACCTGAATGCTGGATGCCGAATACTCCTCCGGCTGATGAACCTGATTTTTTTCCTCTGTGCTCATAGGATATGGTTAATGATCTTCAAAAGGTTGAAACGCAATGAACTGCATGTCCGCGCGACAATCCGTGAGAGCCGGCCCGGCCGGTTCGATTGACGGTGCGGAACAATTCAAGCAAAGATAACGATTTTTTCGCTAAATGCCAAGAATCGACTGCATGTCGATCTCCTCGACGCGGCCCTGATTGAACCGCAGCGTGCGGGACGGATACTGCTGAATGTTGCTGATGTTGTGAGTAGACATCAGTACGGCGCAGCCTCGCGACACGATCCATCGGAGCAGTTGCATCAGCCCGTCGGCTGCGGCGGGATCGAGGTTGCCGGTCGGCTCGTCGGCCAGGATCACCTGCGGGTCGTTGAGCAGCGCCCGTGCAATGGCCAGACGCTGCTGTTCGCCGCCCGAGAGCTCGTAGGGCATCTTGTACTCCTTGTTGTGAAGACTGACCATGTCGAGCACCTCGGCGATCTTGCTGCGAATCTGCAATTCGTTGCGCCAGCCGGTGGCCCTGAGCACGAAGTGCAGGTTCATAAAGACGTTGCGGTCTGTCAGCAGGCGGTAGTCCTGAAACACGATGCCCATGCGGCGGCGCAGATAGGGCACGTCCTTGCGCCGGATCCGGCGCAGG
This sequence comes from uncultured Alistipes sp., assembly GCA_902491835.1. GTDB lineage: Bacteria > Bacteroidota > Bacteroidia > Bacteroidales > Rikenellaceae > Alistipes_A. Next base: position 1,345 of record CABUJP010000174.1, read on the forward strand.
TCGAAACCGACGACGCTGCCGTACCCTTCCCGCAGCGGCAGCTCGGCATACAGCGTTTTCAGAAGCGAGCTTTTGCCCGATCCGACCCGGCCGATCAGATAGACCATTTCGCCCGGGTAGACCGACAGGTTCACGTCGGAAAGGATCAGGTTCTGCACGCCTTTGTGTCCTTTGAATGAAGCCTCGCGGAACGCGTCGTTGGCATGATAGATCGCCGCGTCCCGCAGCTCGACAACCGTGTTCGGATTCATCGTGTTCGTCATTTTGCATCCCAAAGATAAGCAAATGTTCCGAAACCTCCGCGCGGCTCGGAAAAGAGAGCGGGCCGATTCGCCGGCTCCTTTTTCCAAATGAATTGATCTTTAGCGGGTAATCGTCCGGTCCGATTCCGTTCCGAGGGCGTAGCGCGGAATCCGCCGTACCGAATTTCCTGCGTGACGGACGTAGCGAAGGATTTCGTCGAGCGGAACGAGGGAGGGCTTCCGCTGCCCCCTTTTCTCTGCCGGCCGCCGTGAGAAGCGGCTCGCGTCGGGAGGCGAATCCTGCTCGCGGCTTGTCCCGGCAGGTACGGAAAACGGTCGCTGTTTCCTTTTTGACCGAAAGCGGGAGATTCTTGACAAACAAGCGGCCGTGCCGCCGGTTCCGGAAATTTTCTCGCTATCTTTGGGATACTGACTCCAAACTCTGCTTGCCATGTTTTTCTTTTCCGTTTCGTCTCGTTTTTTGGTCCGATTCTGGACCGTCGGATTGCTGATGTGTTTATATTGCGACGCTGCTTCCGCCGCCGAGCCTTCGTCGCCCGAGCGCGGCGGCTGGTTCGAGATGCCGCTGGAAGTCTCGGCAGGGCCGCGCGACGGAGGCGACCTCTATTTGGTCGGAGGCTACAATTCGATCGATGCGGGTACGGTTCCTTGGGGCGGGATCGTCGAGTCCGAGAACCTGTATGTCGGCGACCGGGCCGGCGAGGTGGTTATCGTCTACGGAGACGGTTCCCGGGACGAGGTCCCGCTCGTTTTCGGCTGTACGATGTGGTTCCGCGCCCATTGGCTCGACGGCGGCGCGCCGTTCAAGACCGACCGGGCCGAACCCGAGATGACCGCCTGCCTTCGGAAGGCTCTTTGCCTGAAGGGCGCTTTCGAGGGTGAGCCGCAGTGCGTGCTGAAAATTCGCCTGCGGAACGAACCGGTCAGGGAGATATTCGTCCGGGACAATCCCGACAAGCGGGGCGAGCCTGTTTTCACGGGTGGCTATCTGGTTCCCGCGGGGACTCGCGGGACGCTTTCGGGCGGCGTTCCGGTACGGGCCGACGATCCCTTTTTCGATACGCATGCGATCGACAGCCGGCGCCCCGACCTGCGGACCGACTGCC
>CABUJP010000175.1:0-2687 GCA_902491835.1 uncultured Alistipes sp.
CTTGGTCCGCTCGTCGTTGAACCAGCGCATGAAGCGGCGCTGCAGCCAGTCGAGCGAATCCCAGTCGGGCCGCGATCCGTCGGGGAAGAAAAAGTTGCCGAACAGGCTCTCGAAATAGTAGCGGTCGTAGTAGGCGATGTTCCAGAAGACGGCTTGGAAGTTCCGTGCGCCGGTCGGCTGGTTGATCGAGTAGACGACCTGCTCGAAGCAATCGGTGATGACTTTGTCGAGCGTGCGGCGCTTGAGCGACAGGTCGACGACGCGGTCCGGGTCGCGGTAGTAGTCCGGGCCGTACTCCTGCCCGATGAAGTAGTTCAGGTACATCAGGAACTCGGGCGTCGCGCAGGCGCCGCTGAGCATGCTGCTGACGATGAAGACCATGTTGACGAAACCTCCGCAGAACGATTTCAGGTTCGTCGGCTTGGTCGAGTTACCGCCGATCGAGATCGTTCCGCCGACGAGCCAAGGGTACATCGTGATGCTGGCGCAGTAGTTGGCCATGCTCGTCTCGTCGTTCTTGTAGATGAAATGCCGGTCGAGCAGCTCGATGTAGCTGTCGGCCATCTCGCGGCCGTACATCTCTTTGATCCGGTCGCACAGCAGCCGGCGGTTCAGCCGGATGAAGTTGCGCTTGGGAAGCTCGCCGATCAGCGTGGCGATGTTTTTGTTCTCGACGTTCGCGTTCGCGTCGTACTTGCTGCCCGTGGCCGGGTTTTCGGCGTTGCAGTAGTCGACCAGAAAGGCGAGCTTGTCGCGCACCTCGCGATCCTCGAAGTGCTGCTGCCGGTAGATGATGAAGGACTTGGCGACGCCGTAGTAGCCGTGGCTCATCAGCGTCAGCTCGACCTGATTCTGGATTTCCTCCACGCTCGTACCCTCGTGGATGTAGAGACAAGAGGTCAGCTTGCCGAGCGTTTCCGCGGTCGGGGTCTGGCCTACGGAGCGGAAAGCCTTTTCGATGGCCGCCGTGATTTTGTCCATCGAGAAAGGCTCGTGCTTGCCGTCCCGCTTGACGATGTTGAAACTGGTTCCGTTCATTGCAGTATCGTTTTTATTCGTTGCATGCCGCTTGCCGGAGCCCGGAGGCCCGCCATCGAAAAACGGAAATCTGCCTTGCGGAGAAATAGGGAGGAGGGGTGGCGCGTCTACGCGCGAGCGGACCGCACGGTCCGCGCAGTGTCTCCTTGCCTTAACTCCCGAAGGCGGGAATTCGTTTTTCGTGTCCGGCAGGTCTTCTGACTGATCCCTTCCCTCGGGCGCCTTCCCGCAAACGGATTTGCAGTGGCCTGTTGCCCTCGGTTCAGCGGGAATCACAGCAGCGGGTACTGTCGCCGAATTTCACGGCGTTCCCTCTTTCGGGCGCGGAGCGTCGCGCCACCGAAACAATGTAAAGATAGACACAAATCCGGCCTGGCTCTTACCTGAACCGGGCAAAGTATCGACTTTTTATCAACAATTACGGGATTCGTTTTTCAGTCTTTTGAGAAACAGATGATTGCGTACGGCTCTGTGCCGACCGGCGGATCGGAGCCTGCAGGATGTCCGAACTGCGGTCGGGCTCGCTGCTCCGGTGGGCGAACACGACGGTCCCGTGCCTTGCCGGAGTCGGGAGAGCTTCGGAAGTCCGCTGGCTCGGAGGCGGTCTCTGCCTCGAACGAACCGCCCCTTCGGCATGTCGGGGCGAGAGATTTCAGATCGCCGGCCGGTTTCCTGCTACCGGATAAAATTTGCCGATGAAAAAATAAGCGCTTATGCGTTCTGTCAGCCGACGACCGTGGCGACGATCCGGCGGGCGCCGCCGTGATTGCGGAACTCGCACAGGTAGATGCCCTGCCACAGACCGAGGTTCGGCCGGCCGGCCGTAATCGGGATCGTCAGCGATACGCCGGCGAGCGTCGATTTGGCGTGCGCCGGCATGTCGTCGTCGCCTTCGAGCGTGTGAGCGTAATAGGGCTCGCGTTCGCGGATCAGGCGGTCGAGCACGGAGGCCATGTCGGAGCGCACGTCCGGATCGGCGTTTTCGTTGATCGTCAGGGCGGCGGAAGTGTGCTGCAGGAACAGGTGGAGCAACCCCGCGCGGGGCAGCGGAGGCAGTTGCGCGAGAATTTCGTCGGTTACCAGATGGCAACCGCGCGGACGGGGGCGTAGCGAGAGCTCGGTTTGCGATACCATATAGGGTAAGGAAGGTTTGTGATCGTATTTTCCCGAGAGCGGAGGAGTGCCGTTTTGGCCGACCGTTCTCCTGCGCGAGCGGGAGGTTTCGGTTGGAGCGCACGTAAGACGCTTTCCCCGACGGAAACCTTTTTGCAAAGTTAACGCTTTATTCCGGGAATGCGCCGGTACTTCGGACCTTTCGGTCGCGGTTGCGTCGCGATTCGCGCGGAAAATGTGGATAAAATGTTACAATTTTGATTCCGCAGCGCGCGTTTTGTATGAAAAATTTCGTTATTCCAAAAATCCGTTGTATCTTTGAGGCCGATTTGCGCTCGGTAATTGCGCGATTATCCGGTGAGGCGAAGGGAATTTAGCCGAGACGGTTAAATTTTTAGTGCATTCTGTTTGTGCATTAAGAAATTATTCGTACTTTTGCCAACCCTAAAATGCTGTGAACTGCCGATGTAGCTCAGTTGGCCAGAGCAGCTGATTTGTAATCAGCTGGTCGGGGGTTCGAATCCCTCCATCGGCTC
>CABUJP010000176.1:0-2390 GCA_902491835.1 uncultured Alistipes sp.
AGCCGAGCGGCGCCGACGGCAAGTGGAAAGACAGCTGCGCCCGAATCAGAGATACGCTTTCGTAAAAGAGAGCGTCCGGTCGTCGCTCAGCAACGCCTGCCGATCCGGAATCAATTGGAAGGACATCCTGTTACCCGCCTCGCAGTCGAGCAGCAGCATCAGCTCCGAAGCCAGTCCCCAAGAGCCGGTCGTGTGCGATTCGGTCCCGTCGCCGAAACGGGTCAGCAGGAAAGTCCGGTCGGGACGAAGGCGCAGCACCTGCCTGTGCCGAGGATCGTCGGACTCGTACACGCCCGACAGCTGATACTGCCAGTCGCATCCGCCCGCCTCGCCGAACGCGATCAGACGGTCGACCACCAAGCGCCGGACACCGGAACCGGCCGACACGGTATCGGAATCGACATGCGCCCGGCAGGCAAGATACACCCGGCGGCGTGGACCCGCCAGACGACCGTACCGCGCGGCCACGGCCCGATAGGCTCCTTTCTCGCTCAGCAGATAATCGACCGAAGTCGCGCAGTCCCGAAAGAAAAGGGAGTCGGACGTCCCAGCGACCTCGCCGGAAAAATAGTCGGGAGCGAGCTCCGCGTTGCAGTTCGAGCAAGCGGCGAAAAGCAGCAGGGCGACCGGCAGGATCAATGATACAATATTCATAACAAACATCTTATATATCGTCTCGGCGTCCGGATCATCCGACGGCCGGATCCGCAAGGCCATGCGATCCCATGCGCCGTTCCGTCGGCCGGACAACCGTACAAAAACAATAAGAATGCCTTTTTCGAGGCATTCTTATCCGTTCGGTTCCCGAGACCGACCCGACTCTATTCGATGCCCATTTTGTCGAACAGCGCTTGCGTGTCGGGCTTATGACCGCGGAAGCGGACGTAGAGCTTCATCGGATGCTCGCTTCCGCCCTTGGAGAGAATGTTCTCCCGGAACGAGGCGGCCGTGGTTCGGTCGAAAATGCCCTTCTCCTTGAACAGCGAGAAAGCGTCCGCCTCGAGCACCTCGGCCCACTTGTAGCTGTAGTACCCGGCCGCATAACCGCCCGAAAAGATATGGCCGAACGAGGTCGAGGTACACTGTCCGTCGACGTAGGGAAGCACTTGCGCCCGGGCCATTGCCTTTTTCTCGAAATCGACGACCGGCATCTTCACCGGTTCGGAGATGCTGTGCCAAGCCATGTCGCAGAGACCGTAGGCCACCTGCCGGACATGCGAGTAGGCGGCCAGATAGTTTTTCGCGTCGAGTATCCGCCGGATCAGCTCGGCGGGCATCTTCTCGCCCGTGCGGTAATCGACCGCGAACAGGTCGAGAAATTCCTTCTCGTAGGCCCAGTTCTCCATGATCTGCGACGGCAACTCGACGAAATCGCGGTAGACGGCCGTGCCGGTCAGGCTCGGATAGGTTCCGGCGGCGAAAATACCGTGCAGCGCATGGCCGAACTCGTGCAGCATCGTCGTCACCTCGTCGAACGTAAGCAGCGACGGCAGGCTGTCGGTCGGCTTCGTAAAGTTGTAGACCACCGAGATCAGCGGCCTCGTCTCGACGCCGTTCTCGACTCTCTGCTGGCGGAACTCGGTCATCCATGCTCCGCCGCGCTTCGAGGCGCGGGGGAAGAAGTCCATGTACAGAACGGCCAGAAAACTCCCGTCGGCATCGAATACCTCGTAGGCTTTCACGTCGGGATGATAGACCGGAATCTCCGGATTTTCGCGCAGCGTGATCCCGTACAGACGGTTCGCCAGCTCGAACATGCCCCGCCGCACGTTCTCCAGCTGGAAATAGGGCTTCGTCAGCTCCTCGCTCAGCTCGTAGCGCTCGTGCTTGAGCCTCTCGGAGTAGTAGCCGAAGTCCCAAGGCATCAGCTCGGCGTCGAAGCCCTGAGCGCGGGCGTAGCCGGCCACGGTTTCCACGTCGCGGCGCGCAGCCTCGACCGCCCGGTCGAGCAGCTCCGCCAGAAAGGCGTTGACCGTCGGGGAGCTCTCGGCCATACGCTCTTCCAGCACGTAATCGGCATATGTCTTGTATCCAAGCAGATTGGCAAGCTGCAGACGCTTGTCGGCGATCTCCTCGACAATGGCGGAGTTGTCGAACTCGCCGCCCACGCAGCGGGTGTTGTAGGCTCGCCAGAGCTTCTCTTTCAGGGAGCGATTCGACGAATAAGTCATAAACGGAACCATACTGGGAATCTGCAGCGTGACGATCCATCCGTCGAGCCCGCGCTCCTTGGCCTCGGCCGCCATGCCCTCGCGGACGAAGTCGGGCAACTCCCCGACGACGGCCGGATCGGTCACATGAAGCGTAAAGGCATTCGTGGCCGCCAGCGAGTTCTGGTTGAACTGAAGACTCAGCTCCGAGAGGCGGGCGGGCAGTTCGCGGTAAGTCTT
>CABUJP010000177.1:0-2310 GCA_902491835.1 uncultured Alistipes sp.
TTTTACCGCGTTGTTCCTGTGGTGCTACAAGCGCCTGACCGAAGACGACCGCTGGAGCCATGCCCTGTGGCTCGGCGTTGCTATGGCGGCGCTCGCGTACAGTAAGTATCACGGCGCACTGGTCGTGCTGCTGACCGTGTTGTCGAATCTGCGCCTGCTGCGCAATCCGAAATTCTACGCCGCTTGCGCCGTGACGCTGCTGCTGATCCTGCCGCATCTGGGATGGCAGTCCGGGCACGACTGGGTCTCGTTTCGCTACCATCTGGCCGGACGCAACAAGGATTTCCAATTTTCGTTCGTAACCGAGTATCTGCTCAATCTGCTGGCGATCTTCAATCCGCTACTGTTTCCCGTTTTCGTCGCCGTCTGGTGGAAAACCCGGGCCGAAACGCCCGTGCTGCGGGCTCTCAGCTTCATTTCGGCCGGGTTCGTCCTCTTTTTCCTGTCGACGACTCTGCGCGGATACGTGCAGCCTCAATGGGAGATTCCCGTTGCGTTCGGCGTGATCGCGCTACTGTTCCTCCATGCCCGCCGGGGCGGCCGTCCGCGCCGTTACATCGTGCGGGTAGGATGGGTGACCGTCGCGCTCGTCGCGCTGGTTCGCGTCGAGATGATATTCAATCCGCTCGGCCTGCGCTTCGAGGTGTTCGACAACCGGACTTCTTACGGCCGGATTGCGCAGGAGGCTGCGGGAGCTCCCGTGATATTCGACGGCCAGTATACGGCGGCGGCCAAGTATGTTTTCTATACGGGCGGACTGGCGTATGCCCAGCCGTCGATCTATTACCGGACGAGCCAGTACGAGCTGCGCGACGACGACGACCGGATGGCCGGAGGCCCCGTGCTGATTCAGGTGTGGGATAGCGTGCCGGGTTCGCGCGACGTTTCTCTGCCGAACGGCCGGACGTTCCGCTATCTGCGCTGCGGGCGGTTCGTCCCGGTGCGCCGCATTGCGGTCGAGGCCGGTCCGTTACCCCCCGAGGTCCGGCCGGGCGATACGCTTCGCCTGAGTCTGACGCTGCGCAACCCCTATCCTTACGACTACCGTTTCGACGGCGACTCGGTGAAGGTCGGCATCGTGTGGCGCAACCTGAGCGAGGTGACCCGTCGCTACGATCTGCCCGAGGTACGGGGCCTGCTTCCTGCCGGCGGGACGCTCCGCCGCGAGGTGTGCTTCGTCGTGCCCGAATTGCCCGAGCGTGCGTGGCAGGTAGGTTTTACCGTATCCAACCTTCCGGTGACGACTTGGTTCAACGGGCCGACGGAACGGATAAGAACGATTGCAAAATAACGAGATATGCTCATTCAATTCATCAAGTTCTGCGTCGTCGGCGCTTCCGGCATGGCGGTCGATTTCGGCATTACCTTTCTCGGCAAGGAGAAGCTCCGCTTGAACAAGTATGTCGCCAACTCGCTCGGATTCATTTCGGCGGCCTCGACCAACTACGTGCTCAACCGGCTGTGGACCTTCCATAGCCGCGATCCGCAGGTGGCCCAGCAGTACATGCAGTTTATCGGCATATCGGCTATCGGACTGCTGATCAATAACCTGATTATCTATCTGCTCAACGACCGGGCCCGCGTCGGATTCTATTTGTCGAAGCTGATCGCGATCGGCGTCGTGACGCTGTGGAACTTCTTTATGAACTATTTCTTTACGTTTACTTCTTGAGCGGACCGATGACCGAGAGGGAAAAGATGCTCCGGGGCGAGCTGTTCGAGACGCTCGACCCGCAACTGAGCGAGGATCGTCGCCGGGCGGCCGCGCTGCTGGGCCGGCTCAACGCGCTGTCGATGGATGCGCCCGGGTACCGCGAGGTGCTCGGCGAGCTGCTACCTCATGCCTCGGACGAATGCCTGATTCGTCCGCCTTTTTACTGCGACTACGGCTACAGCCTGTTCATCGGGCGGGGCGTTTTCATTAACTTCAACTGCGTGATGCTCGACGGGGCGCCGATCCGCATCGGCGACCATGTGCTGATCGGGCCGGCCGTGCAGATTTACACTTTCACCCACCCGATGGATTTCGAGCAGCGCCGCCGTCCGGTCGAAAGCTGTCGTCCGGTTACGGTCGGCGACGACTGCTGGATCGGCGGCGGGGCGATTCTCTGCCCGGGCGTCCGGATCGGGCCTCGCTCGGTCGTCGGCGCCGGCAGCGTCGTGATACGCGACGTCGAACCCGATGTGGTCGTGGCCGGCAATCCGGCCCGTGTCGTCCGCCGGCTGAGATAACGGCAGGGAATGAATTTATATACCCGATCTATATACTTTGATACACCAGCCGTTTTAGGAGGTGTTTTCGGCTCATAC
>CABUJP010000178.1:0-2298 GCA_902491835.1 uncultured Alistipes sp.
GGAACGTGTCGCCACTTCCGCGGTGGGCTCTTACCCCGCCTTTTCACCCTTACCGTCCCGGACGGGACGGCGGTCGTTCTCTGTTACGCTGCTATCCCCTCGCGAGGATCTTCCCGTTAGGAAGCGCGGCGCTCTGCGTTGCCCGGACTTTCCTCCCCTCCCGTTTCACGAATAAGCCTGAATGTTCCGCTCTCCGGGAGCAGCGGTAGAGCCTCCCTGCTATGCTGACGGCAAAGGTAATCATTCCGGCGGACCTGTGCCAAATTATCCGGCCGTCGGCCGAAAATATTTCCTTTGGAAATTCGGGTTCCCAAAAAGCAATCGTACTTATGTCATGCGACACTCTCGGGTACAATCGTTTCCCCGACAGCCGGGACAATATGGAAATCTCTCTGCCGCACCGGCAACGATCCTGCAAACTACCGTTACGAGGGCTGTCGAGCGGAATATAAACGCCGCTCTATCCATCGTCGCAAGACATTTCGGACGCGCAAAGTGCCGGACGGGCTATTTCCGCAGCTCGAACTCGGCGAGCGTCTTACCCTGCATATCGAGCGCCTTGACGCGCATCGTAGGCCCCGACACGTCGACCCGCACGACGGTCCCCGTTGACGATCACGGGAAAAAGAATGTCCCCGGCCGAGGGCGGCGCGTCGAAAGGCCTTTCGGGCGCATCGACAATCATCGGAACGCGCAGCTTCTCCTCCGTAGGCTGTATCAGCTCGTAACGGTGCGTATGTCCCGACACCATCAGATCGATCGAGGCGCGGTTGAAAAGTGGCAGGAACTCGTCGGTGATCTGCTGCACGCCGTGTCGCTCGGGATGATCGGGATCCATGCGGGAAACGGGCGGGAAATGGTTCATCACCACATGCCAGCGGGCCGTGCGGTACTCCTTGGAACGGATCAGCTCGGCGAACCAGCGGGCCTGCTCGCTCCGATAGGAATCGAAATCGTTCAGGCCGGCATAGACGGGAAAGTCGTCGGGCTTGTCCTCGCCGCAGTCGAGCACGACGAACATCACGTCGCCTTCGCGGAACGCGCCGTAGAAAGTCCCGTTCGTGCTCGGAGCATAACGAGCGTACTCGCGCGCCTTGTTGCCGCGCGTCTCGTGATTGCCGCGCACGAGCACGAAAGGCCGCTCGGAAGCGAACAGCTCGACGCTTTTGTCAATGAAGCTGCGGAAGGGAACCGCCTCGTCGTCGTAGTAGTTCATCATGTCGCCCACATAGAAAATCCGATCGGCGTTTTCAACGCCGGCCAAGGCGAGCAGGCGGGCGAGCTTGGCCGAGTCGCCGTGCATGTCGCTCAGAGCGATGAAAGAGCACTCCTCGGAACGGGGATCGGGCGTACGGAAAGCGTACCAGCGCGAAACGATACTGTCGCCGAAAGTCACCTGATAAGGTTGGAAGTCGTCGATCCGCTTCGAGCAGAGACGATAGTCGTAAGCCGTCGCCGGCCGCAGCGAGTCGGTCCGGATCGTGCAGAACGTGTTGTAAGCATCCCTAAGCCCGTCCTTGACTGCATAATGGCGGGTTATCTCCCCTTCGGGCGAGCGAAGCTCTACCCAAGAAAAGCCCTTGTCGGAAGTGGTGAACACGAAAGTCACGCCCGTAGGCGTCAGCTCCTGCAAATAGGGACCGTGGTCGAAACCGTAGGGAGCGGCGGCCGCAACGCTGGCGGTCAGAAAAAAAGAGGCCAAGACGGCGATCCGGATTTTTTTCATCGTGCGAAGGATTAAGAGGTTGATCGTTCAAATTTAAGAATTATTCGGAAACGAACGAGGACAAACCGTCCGTTTTTATTTCCTTTGCGGTAAAATTCCGGTCATCCGAACTGCCCATGGAACGCAACATCCGCATATCCGACTACGACTACCCGCTGCCCGAAGGGCGCATCGCCAAATTCCCGCTCGAGCGGCGCGAGCAGTCGAAGCTGCTCGTCTGCCGCGACGGCCGCATCGCCGAGGACCGCTTCGAGCGGATCGGGCGGTTTCTGCCCGAAGGCTCGATGCTCGTATTCAACAACACGAAAGTAATCCGCGCCCGGCTGATCTTCCACAAGGCGACCGGCGCGCGCATCGAAATATTCTGTCTCGAGCCGCACGCCCCCGCCGATTACGAGCGCGCCTTTGCCGCGCACGGCCGCTGCCGCTGGCAGTGCATCGTCGGTAATCTGAAAAAGTGGAAAGATGGGCCGCTGCAAATCGCATTCGGGCTCGGCGGACGGACCTACCGGCTCGAAGCGACCCGGGTCGGAGACGGTAGCGGGCATCAGATCGTCGAGTTCGTCTGGGAC
>CABUJP010000179.1:0-2250 GCA_902491835.1 uncultured Alistipes sp.
TGAGCGAGCGGATCGAGGGGACGGTGTTCGGGCTTTTCCAGCCCGGCGAGGAGCTTTGCCCGGGCGGAGCGTCGCTCGTGCTGGCCGAGGACCCGTTCCGCGACTATGAAGTCGCGGCCTTCGTGGGCGAGCATGTGGCGGCGGAGATTCCGGCCGGCCGCTTCGGTTTCCGCGCGGGACAGTACATGGCGTCGAGCGACGAGCTGCGCATCACGGTCCGGGGAACCGGGGGACACGGCGCGCTGCCCCATACGCTGACCGATCCGGTCGTTGCGGCGGCCGCGATCGTCACGTCGTTGCAGCAGATCGTCAGCCGCAATGCCGACGGGACGGTTCCGACCGTGCTCTCGATCGGGCGGCTGATTGCCGACGGCGCCACGAACATCATTCCGCCGACGGTGGAAATGGAAGGCACGCTGCGGACGATGGACGAGACGTGGCGCGGGCGCGCGAAACGGCGTGTCGCCGAGATCGCGGCCGGAACGGCGGCCGCATACGGCGTCGAGGCCGAGGTGAAGATATCGGACGGCTATCCGTGCGTCGTGAACGATCCGGCGCTGACGGCGCGCGCTCGGCAGATCGTCGAGCGGCTGTGGGGCACCGACCGGGTGGAGGAGCTGGCTTTGCGAATGACGGCCGAGGACTTCGGTTCTTACACGAAGCGCTATCCGAGCGTTTTTTTCCGTCTCGGCGTTGCGCGGACGGACGGTCCGACGGGCGGACTGCACACGTCGGTATTCAATCCCGACGAGCGGGCGCTCGACTACGGCGTGGCGACGATGGCCGCGCTGGCGCTCGAGCTGGGGCGCTGACGGCCGCCTTGTCGCTGCATGGAATGGTTCGATTGCCTGAATGGCGCGAAAACCGCGCTCGGACGGATTCGGCTCGGATTGCCGCGACCGGCTGCCGTACAGTCATGTCGTGGGCGCCGGACCGTGCGATCGTAGGTACGAGCTGCTCGTCGTCGTATACGCCTGCTTGTCGGAGTGCGACGAATCGGTTTCGGCGAGGTTTTCCGTTCCTTTCTCGGATCGTCTCGCTCCCGGTTCGGTGCCGTTTTTTCTTTTCTTGTGATTTTTATTTGCAAGTTTTGCGTCTCGATCTCCGTCCGAAGCAGGATGGGCGCAATATATTGCGAATGTCAGGGCCGATTTTAGCAGGTTGTTTTTTGCACCTCCCGTCGATGGAGCGGCTTCTCCTCCTTCGATTCCGTCTTTTTCGTCTTGGTGATTGCACAGTAGGTATGATGCCAGAAAGCGGCCGATCGATAGGTTGGAACGCGGGAACTGTCGGCGATGACAAGGAGAGTGGCCGTGCGGGAATGCCATTATGTATTCCATGTATGTGTCCGTTGAGCCGTGCAGAAATTAAAAAAAGTGTGGCTAACATATGGCTCAATCGCCATAAAAGCAATTAGCCATATCCCGTTAACCGCAACTTGCGGCTATCGGTTGCGTATCCGATTGGGCTGCTGCCATGAAATTCCTACCGACAGCAGAGGAATTCATACGGACGAGCCGGAGATATCGGGAATTAGAAAGCCGATACGGTAAACGATATGACCGGGACCGGAAAAACAAGAGCCCCGCTCCCGAGGAGCGGGGCCCTGCATAGGCCCTGAGCCTTCGCCCTTGCGGGCGGGCTATGCCTTACTGGACTGTTTTAACGATTTTTTCGAATGCTGCGGGATTGTTCATCGCCAGATCGGCCAGCACCTTGCGGTTGAGCTGGATGCCCTTGGCGTTCACTTTGCCCATGAATTCCGAATAAGTCATGCCGTGGCTGCGGGCTGCGGCGTTGATACGCTGGATCCACAGACTACGGAATTGGCGTTTCTTGTTCTTGCGATCGCGGTAAGCGTACGTAAGACCTTTCTCGACGGTATTTTTGGCAACCGTCCATACGTTTCCCCTTGAACCAAAGTTACCTTTGGCAAGTTTTAAAACCTTTTTTCTTCTGGCTCTGGATGCTACTGCATTGACTGACCTTGGCATAATTTAAAAGTTTTACGAGCGGTTAGCGGCACGGTTCTCCCGCACTCTTCGGGGCTAAATCGCTCTTTGTTTGACTGAAAGCGCGAGGCGGCTCCTCGATTACTTTACGAGCAGCAGCTTCACGTTGGCCTCGTCGGCCTTCGAAATGAGACCCGAGTAAGTCAGGTTCCGTTTCTGCTTGGTGGTTTTCTTGGTCAGGATGTGACTTTTGAAAGCATGCTTTCTCTTGATCTTTCCTGATCCGGTGAAATCGAAG
>CABUJP010000180.1:0-2233 GCA_902491835.1 uncultured Alistipes sp.
GCAAGCTCCAGCAGGCGCTCGACCAGATCGCCGACCAGATCGCCGAGGCATTCAACAACGCGCCTGTCTGAAAAACGCCTGTCCCACGCGGCTCCCCAAGCGGAGCAAGGCGGAACCGCGCGTAAAAAGGCCGCAAGCGGATCACCCGTTAAACTCACAGCATATGATCAACATTCTGGTAACCATCACCGTCTCGGAGCAGAACCGCCCGCAGACGCTGCGACTGCTCGAACAGCTGACCGAAGCCTCGCAGCAGGAAAACGGAAATATCTCCTACCAGCACTACTTGCATCCGACCGATCCCGAGCAGTTGCTGATCGTCGAGCTGTGGCAGAACGGCGAAGTGCTGGCCGCTCACGAGGCCACCCGTCACTTCACGACGCTGCTTCCTCAGATCGAGAAACTCTCGGACGGCATCGACATTCGCAAGTTCGACGCGGAGCCGGTCGTAGAGTAGGCTCCGACGCGACCCGTTTCCAAAGAACGGCTTTTCCGCTTCAATCCGAAGCGGAAAAGCCGTTTTATTCTTAACAACTACGGCGGGAGCGTACTCGGAAGCCGAAATCCGAGCGAGAAAGCATGCGACACTCCGCATGGAATCGCAAAACGAGCGGGAACGGACAAGGCGGATACTCCACAAGTCCGGATTCCGCCGGAATCGCCGATGTTTGAAAGAGATACGATCCCGGACCGAACCGGACAGCGAAAAAACAAGGCTCGGCCACCGCCCCTAGCAATAAAAATGCCCGACAATCGACGCGTTGTCAGGCATTCTCGTTGACCCACCAAGACTCGAACTTGGAACGACAGAACCAAAATCTGCTGTGTTACCATTACACCATGGGTCAATCGTCTCCGGACCAGCCGGACGGGCAAATATAGCTCAATAATTCGTTATCTGCAAATTTCGTCCACGATCCGCCGGGTCGCTCCGCGATGGGATTCGACATACGTTCTGCATGCCTCGCCGGCACGTTGCGTCGCCGCGGGATCGCGGTACAGGCGGTCGAACCATTCGAACAATTGCGCGCCGTCGGTGACGCTCTCGGCTCCTCCCGATTCGATCAGGTCGCAGGCTTCCCGGAATTTCCCGTAATGCGGCCCGAACGCCAGCGGCAGGCCGAATACGGCCGCCTCCAGCGTATTGTGTATTCCCGCGCCGAAACCGCCGCCGATATAGCCCCAGCGACCGTACCGGTACAAGGACGACAGAATGCCGATCGTATCGACTATCAGCACGCCGGCTTCCGCCGAATCGGTCTCCGGGGTCAGCTGCGTATATCGGAGAGCCGGACGACCGATGCGGCCGATCAGACGCTCGATCCGGTCCGGGTCGATCTCGTGCGGCACGACGATGAACTTGACGTCGCGGTAGCGATCGATCATCCCGAGCAACAGTTCCTCGTCGGGAGGCCATGTGCTCCCCGCCACGAACACGGGCCGGCCGGCCGCGAAACGCTCGACCGCAGGCAGCCGCTTGGCCTGAGCGGCAATCGAGCAGACCCGGTCGAAGCGCGTGTCGCCCGTCACCGATACGCAGCGGACGCCGATGCGCTCGAGCAACGCGCGCGACTCGTCGTTCTGCACGAAAATATGGGTGAACGCGCCCAGAGCCCGGCGAAACAGGCCGCCGTAAGGCCGGAAAAATATCTGGCCGCGCCGGAAAATCGACGAAATCAGGTAGAGGCGCGTTCCCTCCTTTCGCATCGCGAGCAGGTAGTTGATCCAAAACTCGTACTTGACGAAAACGGCCACCTTCGGCCGAAAGACGCGCAAAAAGCGCCGCGCATTGCGCGGCGTGTCGGCCGGAAGGTAGAACACCCAGTCGGCGCCGGCATAGTTTTTCCGCACTTCGTAACCCGACGGAGAAAAGAACGTCAGCAAAATCTTGTATCGGGGACATGCCTCGCGGAGCGCCTCGATCACCGGGCGCCCCTGCTCGAACTCCCCGAGCGAGGCGGCATGAAGCCATGCGACCTCGTCGTCCGGTCCGACGACCTCGGCCATGCGACGGAAAATATCCTTGCGTCCGCGAACCCACAGCCGGGCCTTCGGATTGAACGGCGCGGCCATGCGCAGCCCGGCATTCATCAGCAGAATGCCCAAATCGTAAAGCAATCGCATAGGGCTATTTCAGAATATCCTCGAGCCCCTTGCGGTTCAGCACCGTGATCCGGTCGCCGGAAAGGGCGACCAGACGCTTTTTCTCCAACTCGGTCAGCACGGTCTGCAC
>CABUJP010000181.1:0-2230 GCA_902491835.1 uncultured Alistipes sp.
TCGACGATCGTATTGAGCGCCGTGTCGTAGCCGATCGTCGAGTCGGTGCCGCCCAGATCGTTGTCGATGGTGCCGGGAAGTCCCACGATCGGCACGTTGTATTCCTCGGCGAAGATGCCGGCGCCCGTGAGCGAACCGTCGCCGCCGATGACCACCAGCGCGTCGATGCCGGCCGCCACCATGTTGTCGTATGCCGCCTTGCGGCCTTCGGTCGTGGTGAATTCCTGACTGCGGGCCGTCTTGAGGATCGTACCGCCCAATTGGATGATGTTGCTTACGCTTTGGGATTTGAACGACACGATCTCGTTGAATACGAGACCTTTGTATCCGCGCATGATGCCCTTGACGGCGAAGCCGTTATAGATTGCGCTGCGGGTTACCGCGCGTATGGCGGCGTTCATTCCCGGAGCGTCGCCGCCCGAAGTCAGAATACCGATACATTTGATTCCAGCCATAGTTTTTCGTTTAGAAAACAAAATCGCTCAAAGGTAGTAATTATTTCAATTTTTTCAAAAAACGAGGGCGGTTCCCGGAGGATCCGCCCTGCGTTTCGAAAAAACTTTTTATTTTACCTAACGCCTGTGGCCTTTATTCGGTCTGCTCTGCGGGGACTCGTCCGGCGTCCGGCTGTCGGACCGAATCCGGTTTTGCGGATTCGGTTTTGTCGTCTCCCGTCTGCACTTTCACCCGTTTGCCGTTGGCTTTCACCTCCAGTCCGGCCTTCTCCCTGTCGATCGTAATGTCGATCGACTGGTTCGGGACGCTGATATGCAGCGTTTTGCGGCCGTCCTCGATGACGTTCTGGCTGTCGTACTCCTCCAGCAGCCGCTCGACCGTCGTGGTGTCGTTGTCGATGATTATCTCGCTGTTGAGCATCCGTTCGATAACGCTGTGTCTGGTCCGGATACGGTCGCCGACGTTCTCGCGGATGGCGATACAGGTGCAGGCGATGATGCCGGCGAGCCACAACAGGAAGATTACCAGTATGGTCTTGCCTCCGGGCTTGCGCGAAGCGATGAGGCACATCAGTACGTAAATGAGCAGTATTACCAGTATCAGTACAATAAGTATGCCGAGCGCGGGAACCCACAGCGTCATGCCCAGCGGGAAGAACGGAATGGAGATGCTGGCGCCGCCGATGATGAGCGCGAAGAGTCCGATAATCAGCGCGCAGGCCGCCATGATGAGTCCGAATACGAGCACTCCGGCGAAGAGCTTGAGGAGGATGAGCACCACCTTGCCGAATACCGATACGGCTTCGGCGACGATGGGTTTGGCCTTGGCGTCGGGATCGCAGCTCGCGCTGGCTTCGGTGGTTTCGCGGATCGACTGCGCCGTGATCTTCTCGCCGTTCATTTCGAGTTTCTGGCGCGCCGTGCGGGGAGCCGGAACGGCGAACCACATGATGATGTAGCAGATGACGAAGATGCCGAACAGGTTGCCCATCATCGGACCGGTCCAGCGCATGAAGGGAATCCACTGGAAGACGGTGAGCAGTATCGGCAGGAACATGGCCAGCCGTATCCAGACCGGATCGACGTCGAAATACTTGCCGATGCCGGCGCAGACGCCGCCCAGCTTGGCGTTTTCGGTGTCGCGGTAGAGACGGCGCGGGATGCGCGGCTCTTCGGGGCTTCGTCCCGGCTCCTCTTCGGAGATGTCCTCGGCGGTGCCCATTTGCCGGATGATGTTCAGAATCAGGGGCTTCTCGACCACACGGGTGCTGTCCTGAGCCGAGAGGATCAGTTCGGCGATGCGGGCTTCGATGTCGGCGACGATCTCGGCTCCGTCGGGAGTCTCCTTGTAGGTCTTTTTCAGGCTTTCGAGATAGGCTTCCAGCTCCTGATAAGCGTCGGTATCCATCGTGAACGCCACGCCCGAAATGCTGCATTTCTTAACCTCTTTCATGGTTGCTCGGTTTGGGGGTTAGTTGCGGCCGACGCTGCCGCCGCTCGACTTGTTGATGCTGGTCCGGCAGTCGCCGCTGTAGCGGATCGAACTGCCGCTCGATGCGTCGGCGTGCAGACGCTCCGTGCAGTTTACGACGGCTTTCGCCGCGCTCGAAGTGTTTACCGAGCACTCGGCGACGACGAATTCTCCGGCCGAAAGCTTCGAGGCCGAGCTGAGGTCGGCGGTGCACTTCGCGGCCGAGCCTTTCAGCGTGATTTTCGATGCGCTCGAAGCTTCCACGCTGCAGGAGACCGCTTCTACCGAGGCGTTGATTTTCGAT
>CABUJP010000182.1:0-2154 GCA_902491835.1 uncultured Alistipes sp.
CGGCTGAAGCCGGTATTGTTCGAGTTTCCGACTTATTCCTACCTCGCTACGGGAGAGGTGATCGGCAAATGCCTGAGTCTGGACAAGGAGCCGGGCATGTGCGCCAAAGAATCCATGACGGCCGACGGTATCGTGCGCCTGTCGAAAATCGAGGTTTACCCTGAATATCTCGACGAGTACATGAAATATGCCGTTGAAGTGGGAGAGATCTCCCTGCGTACCGAGCCGGGCGTGCTGACGATGTATGCCGTCCGGGAAAAAGAGAATCCCTGCCGGATAACGATTCTCGAAACCTATGCGAGCCAAGAGGCTTACCGATCGCACGTCGCGTCGGAGCATTTCCGGAAATACAAGCAGGGAACGCTGCACATGGTCAAATCGTTGGTCCTGTCCGACCAGACGCCGCTTAACCCCGATAACATAATCAATAACTTCATACAATAAACGGCTATGAAAAAGATACTTTTGTTTTCGGTATTCAGCATTTTAACAATTCACGTTATGGCACAGGAAAGAATCAGGCAGACGGCCGGGCGCGACCAGCTCGGAGAGTTCGCCCCTAAGTTTGCGGAGCTCAACGACGATGTCCTTTTCGGCGAAGTCTGGAGCCGCACGGACAAGCTCGGTCTGCGCGACCGCAGTCTGGTAACGATTACCTCGCTCATCAGTCAGGGTATTACGGACAATTCGCTCGTTTACCATCTTCAGACGGCAAAAAAGAACGGTATCACCCGCACCGAGATAGCCGAGATTATCACCCACATCGGTTTTTACGCCGGTTGGCCGAAAGCTTGGGCGGCATTCAATCTGGCCAAAGACGTGTGGGCCGAGGACACGGCCGGCGAAGATGCCAAGGCAGCATTCCAGCGCGAGATGATCTTCCCCATAGGCGAGCCCAATACGGCCTATGCGCAGTATTTCACGGGCAATAGCTACCTGGCCCCGGTTTCGCGCGAGCAGGTAAATATTTCCAATGTCACGTTCGAGCCGCGCTGCCGGAATAACTGGCATATCCATCATGCTACCGAGGGCGGCGGACAGATGCTGATCGGCGTGGCCGGACGCGGTTGGTATCAGGAAGAAGGCAAGCCCGCCGTGGAGATTCTGCCCGGCACGGTCATTCATATTCCCGCGGGCGTGAAGCACTGGCACGGTGCCGCATCCGACACATGGTTCGCCCATCTGGCATTCGAGATCCCCGGTGAGAACGCTTCCAACGAGTGGCTCGAGCCGGTTACGGAGGAGGAATACGATCGGCTTCAAAAATGAAAATAGGTTTTCTTATGCATAAGGTCATTCTCGCATTATTGGCAACGGTAGGAGCGGCTGTGACGTCATATGCGCAGCAGGAACAGGACATGAGTGGAGAACGTCCGAACCATAGAGTGCTTGTCGCCTATTTTTCAGCGACGGGAACGACGGCCCGCGTGGCCGGCAAAGTGGCGCAGGCGACGGGTGGGGAGCTCTACGCGATTACGCCCGCGGAGGCTTATACGAGCGCGGACCTCGACTGGAACGACACGCGGTCGCGCAGTTCGGAGGAGATGAGCGATCCGGCGTCGCGTCCGGCAATCGGCGGCGAGACATTGAGCACGGCCGACTACGACGTGATTTTTCTCGGTTATCCTATCTGGTGGAATCTTGCGCCGCGCATCGTCAATACGTTTGTCGAAAGTCACGATCTGAACGGGAAAACGGTCGTCCCGTTCGCTACCTCGGGGAGCAGCGGCATCGCGAATAGCGCGGCGGCGTTGAAAGAGGCATATCCCGACATCGATTGGAAAGAAGGGAAACTGTTGAATCGGGCGAGCGACGGCGATATCCGTGAATGGGTCGGTAAGCTTGGGTACTGACCTGTCCGGGACGAAAGCGATACCGGCCCTATCGGCATGGACGGTATCGGCATGCAGAAGCGCTGCTGTTTGGGGACGGCAGGGGATTTCCGCACCGATGAGGGAAATCGGCGGCGCAGCGCGTTTTTCCGAGGTGAAAGGCAGGCCGTAGGGGTGGGTGAGATCGAGGACCTCGGGCGGAAAGAATGACGGTATGGCAGCCGGAGTGAACACGCGAATTCTCGGTCTTCGGAACGTGGTTTGCGGCCGTAAGCCGCAGATGGCAGGCAGAAAATGGCGAAACCCCTGAACTCTTATCTCT
>CABUJP010000183.1:0-2095 GCA_902491835.1 uncultured Alistipes sp.
GAGTAGTAGCTGCGCGAGTTGCGCGCCTTGTTCAGCGCGACGTCGTAGATTGAGACCTTCGACCGGACAGGGAGATTCTCGATTTTTCCGGCAAGCTCGGCCCGGGGCATGTCGACATGGGGAATCGAGTCGCTGGCCAGACTTTTGTCGAAGGGGAAGATGAACGTATTGAGCAGCGGCTCGTACGAGGCGCTGGCCGACTCGGTGCTGACTTTCTCGAGCGAGTCGATTCCGGCCCGAAGCTCCTTCACATTCTTGGTCTGGCTGCCGTTGAACATCGACTGGTCGGTTCGCTCGAAGTCGAAGCCGGGCACCTTCATCACCATGTTGTACACGTCGAAGATATTTTGCCGCAGCTCGCTGTTGTCGAACCATTTGTAGCCTCTCGCCTGTTCGTAGCGCTCGCCGCTGTACAGGGTGACCAGCAGGTACTTTTTGTCGTCCGACAGGGAGATGTAGCCCGAGTCGGCCAGCGTCGTGGTCATATTGCCGTTCGGATCGCTCGTGTCGTAGATCAGCACGCCGTTCAGAAGCTTCGTCTTGGGGTCTTGACGGTCCACCCGGATGCTGATGTCGTCCATGCCGTTGAAAAACAGTCCGTCCTTGAACTCGATCGACTGTTTCTGCTGACGGATGTCGTACAACAGGGCGGAGATTTTTTTCGTTGCGATCGGTACCAGGTTGTTGGCGACGAAAAAGCTGCCGACGGCGACGAACAGCACCAGTATGATCAGCGGGCGCATGATTCTCGGCAGGGAGATGCCGGCCGACTTGAGCGCGAGCAGCTCGTAGTTCTCGCCCATGTTGCCCATCGTCATCACGGCGGCGAACAGCGTGGCCAGCGGCAGCACCATCGGGATCAGCGTGACGGCCGCGTACATCATCAGTTCCAGAATCACGTCCATGCCGAGCCCTTTGCCGACCAGCTCGTCGATATAGCGCCACATGAACTGCATGATGAAAACGAAAAGCACTATGAAGAATGTCAGGACCATCGGCCCGGCATAGGACTTCAGTATGAGCTTGTGGACTGTTTTCATCCGTCGGTTTTGCGCTTGAGGGTACGCAAAGGTAATAGTTTTACGACAATAAGCGTAAGAGTGAGGACAAATATTGTGGCGGCACCCGAGGGGACGTCGCTCCGGTAGCCGATGTACAGTCCGGCGAAGGAGCCGAGGACGGCGATCAGCGTGGAGACGGGGAGCATGCGGCCGAAAGACTGGGTCAGCTGGTTCGCGACGACGGCTGGTATGGTCAGCAGCGAGATCAGCAGCACGATGCCTGCCACGCGGATCGACATGACGATCGTGACGGCTACGAGGGCCGCCATGGCATAGCTCACGAGCCGGGTCGGCATGTTCTGGCTCCGGGAATAGCCGCGGTCGAAAGCCACGTAGAGAATCGGCCGGTAGAACAGGGCGAAGCCGACGACAATCGCCGCGTCGACCGCTCCCATCCAGAGCAGATCGGCCGACGTGACGCTCAGAATGTTTCCGAACAGGAAGCTCATAAGGTTCGGTGCGTAACCCGGGGTCAGATATATGAAGATGATGCCCAAGGCCATGCCGAGCGACCAGATCAGCCCGATGGCCGAGTCCTCGCGGATGCGCTTCCCGGAGGACGTCGCCTCGATACCCAGCGCCGAGGCGACGGCGAAAAGCAGCGCGCCGGCGATCGGATCGGCGCCGAGGTAGTAGGCCATGCCGATCCCTCCGAACGAAGCGTGCGTGATGCCCCCGCTCAGAAACACCAGCCTGCGGCATACGACGTACGTGCCGACGAGGCCGCAGGCGATACCGCACAGCAGACAGGCGAGCGCCGCGTTGGCGAGGAACTTGTATTGGAGAATTTCTGAAAAGAAGCCCATAGCGGTCGTTTGAAGAGGAACCGACGGCAAAACTAACCCTTTTTTCGCTAAAACGTTCGTGCCGGAGGATTTTGGCCGGTGAAAAATAGGCGTCTGTTTTGTACATTTGCAACTCATCAACAAAGATCACGGTCATGTCGCAGGGGAAAAAGGTCGGATTCTATACGCTGGGCTGCAAGATGAACTTTTCGGAGACTTCCACGATCGAGCGCGAGTTCGAGGCCGGCG
>CABUJP010000184.1:0-2068 GCA_902491835.1 uncultured Alistipes sp.
TGAGCCATTGCGAACGAGCCGCTACCGGTCGCGTAGAGGATCAGCAGCACGCCGCTCGTGGAGCCGCCGCGCGGAATCCGGGAGAGACGATCCGTATCCCCCGCCTCGAGGGCGGCGCACAGGTCCTGCTTCCGGGCCGTGTCGTAATAGATGCTGCCGCGCCGGATTTTTTCGCCGGTCGGCTCGTAGACCGGCGAGCCGGAAGCGAGCGCAATGCCGGCCATGATCAGTCCGACCAGCGCGATGCCCCCGCCGAGCAGCATCAGCATGGAAGCCAGATTTTCATGCCCGGACATGGAGGCGGCCGTCAGGCTCCAGATCGCCAGTCCGGCACCGGCTACGCCGATCAGCAAGGCCGGAAGCGGATTTTTCCTGCGGCGGACGATCCGCCCCTCCGCTACGGCATACAACATGTCATCTATCGATTCCAATTTTTTCTTGTCCATTTTTTCAAAATTCAGTCGGTTCATAAAATGTATTCCCGGAAGGCCCGGCCGCACACCTTTGCGATTCGCGGCCGCGCCAAGACGGCATCGGCGCGGACTCCCCGGGAAAGTCCGCCCATGCCTACGGCAGGGGACCGCATCGGAGACACGTCCCGCTCGCCAGAAACTCGAACCGGCTAAATAATGATTTTCCGCAAGGCTAGGACATAATATCCCGCTTGCGCGAGCGAGGCGCAGAAGCGCTCGCAACAGACACGCTGAACGGCGAAAAGAATTTCGGATCGCCCCTCTTCCGCCGGACACTCCGGGACCGGGCGACGGCAGCCTCAGAACGGAAACATGGGCCTGTACGGAGTTCGATCCGCAAACGGCCGGAACCAGATCGCACACCCATGTGGAAACGATCAGCTCGTGCAACTCATCGAGCGCCCCTGCCGCGGCGATCGTCTCGACGGGACCGGAACATGAGGGAAGCTGGGAGCGCGACGGCTGCAAGCAAGCCGCATGCAACGCGAAAATCATCGCGACCGCCGCCCATACCGCATATTTCATCCGCTTTCCCATCGGGTCCAGAAACAATTGCCGTACAAATATAGCGTATCGCCGGCCTTTTACAAAAAAAAGTTCGGCACGCAAACGTTCTCGCCGGTCCGACGCAAGAACGGGCCGGCAGAAAGCGGACAGGCGGAACACCATGCCTGTACCCCCTTTGTCCGCTAAAACGCATCGGAAACAAATTCCGTCATGCCGGCAGAACCGACAAACACAGCGTTTCCGTCAGATCGTCTCTCCGACCGAAATGGCCGCTCCTCAAGAATCGGCAAGACCGCCTCCTCCCCCGCCGGACCTTCAGGCAAGCAACGAACTTATGCTCCCGACTTTTCTCCTTTCGTAAAAATCGGCCGATACGGCAACCATCCGTCCACCGAAAAGCTCTTTGGCAAACACACAGTGCCCGAAAGAGCGCCGCATATCCATATGCGCCCTCGGGACGCGCATCCGCCCACAAAAATTCCTATTCCGTCTGCCGGGCTTTCCCGTGCCGGGCCGTCTCCCCTTCAGGCAGCGGCTCCACGCCGAGAATCAGCGAGACCGTCTGTCCTCGCCGGGCCTTCGAGCCGGCAGGCACGGACTGGCTCAAAACCGTCCCCGCCCCGGAAAACGAGACGATCATTCCCTGTCGCTCGAGCAGGTAGATCGCATCCTTGAGCCCCATGCCGACGACGCAGGGCACCGTTCCGCCGCGCTCGTCGTACTCCGTATAGACCGCTCCGGCCGAATCGATCGAGGCCAACTCCTTCCACGGCTTTTCGCGGCGACGGCCCTCATAAGGAATATCGAAACGGTAACCGACTTCGCGCATCTGCTCGACGCGGCCGGCCTTGACGAAAGGCTTCTTCGCGGACTTGTCGCCCGTTTCCGAAACGGGTTTCTGCCAAGCCGTATTCTTCGCATACACCCGGTCGGCGATCGCCTTGAACACCGGCCCTGCCACCGTACCCCCGTAATAATAGCGGCGATGCCCCGGCGCATTGTACGTCTTTACGGCGACCAAGCAACTGTACTTGGGATCGTCCTCCGGGAAATAGCCCACGAAAGTGCCCAGATAATGGCGGCCGCCG
>CABUJP010000185.1:0-2061 GCA_902491835.1 uncultured Alistipes sp.
TGGGCGAGGCCATCGACCGTCTGCCCCGCCAGCAGCGGGCCGTGATAATGATGAAGCGCGACGGCTGTTCGAACCGGGAGATCGCCGAAAAACTGCATGTTTCGATAAACACCGTGAAGACCCATTACGCCGACGGACTCCGGTCGCTCCGGCTTTCGATCGGCCCGATAATAAAGATGATAACCCTGCTTGTAATGATTCGCAGCCTATGAAACGACCTGACAGAGATACGATCCGCAGAGTCCTCGACGAACGGGCTACGCCGCAGGAGGCGCGCGAGGTGGCCCGCTGGTTCTCCTCGGCCGAAGGCGCCGCCGAATTGTCGCGGCTTATCGACGAGGAGGCCCGCATGCTCGAAACCGGAGAGCGGATGCCTGCTTCAGGGATTCCCTCCGAGGCGATTTACCGCCGTATCCGTGCGGCGCTGGTCCGGCGCCGCCGCCGGCGCATTGCGCTGCGTGTCGCTGCGGTGCTGATTCCCTGCCTGCTGGTGCTCGGCGTCGGCATCCGTCTCGACCGGCAGGTCGGCGGCATTTTTTCAGCGCCGGAGTATGCCGAAATCTACGTTCCGAAAGGCGAGCGGATGCAGATGGTCTTTCAGGACGGCACGCGCGTCTGGCTGAATGCCGACACGCGGCTGCGGTATCCCGAAAAATTCGGTTTTTCGATGCGGCGGGTCGAGCTGGACGGCGAAGCCTATTTCAGCGTCAGCCACAATCCGGCGCGGCCCTTCGTCGTCGGACTCGGCGGCGCGCAGATCGAAGTGCTCGGAACGGAGTTCAACGTGCAGGCCTACGACGACAGTCCGCTGATCGCCGTATCGCTCGATGCGGGCAGCGTGTCGATGTCCGACGGCCGGAATTCGTTCCTGCTGGCGCCCTCCGACCGTCTGCTTTACGACCGGACGACCCGTCAGGGCCGTCTGGACCATGTCGATACGTCGGGAGCTTCGCTGTGGCGCAAGTCGATCATCTCCTTTAGGGACACGCCGCTCGAAGAGGTGCTGCGCACGCTCGGCCGCTGGTACGACGTGACGTTCAGGGTGACCGATCCGCGGGCGTACGACTATTATTTTACGCTGACGACCCACGATTCGTCGCTTCGGGAGATTCTTTCAGAGCTGCAGCGCATCGCTCCCATGCACTTTACACGGGAGGGCGATACGATCGTTATCGGCATGTAGACGATTTTTTTCACCTCCGGACTCATTCTTTTCGCCCGTTCGCGTGTCAATTATTCAGAGGACACGGGAACGGGTTTTCCGATTCCTCCCGAAAAACTATTAACAACAACCTTAAACTACCATTCATGAAACATTTTAGACTACTGTTTCTGACAGTCGTTCTGTCGGCGGTTTGCGCGACGGCTTCGGCCCAGCGCGTGACGCTCGACATGCAGAACGCCAAGTTGGAGAAAGTGCTCGGACAGATCACGCAGCAGACCGGTCTGGTGTTCAATTACACCCGGCCGACGATCAATCCCGACAAGCGGGTTTCGGTCAGCGTGAAACAGGCCGAACTGGAGAGCGTGCTCCGTCAGCTGTTCGATGCGGACGGCATCGTGTACGAGATCAAGGACGGAAAGGTCTATCTGGCCGACCGGAAGGGCGGCGTCAACCCCCCCCCGGCCTTATCGGCGGCCAGACAGCGGTATGCCGGACGCATCGTCGATGCTGCGGGGAATCCGGTGGTCGGCGCGAGCGTCGTCATACGGGGATCGACTACGGGCGTCAGTTCCGATATCGACGGCCGTTTTGCCATCGAGGCCCGCGAAGGAGAGGTGCTGAGCGTGTCGTTCGTCGGCTATACGCCCCAGACCATCACGCTCGGAGCCAAGACGATGCTGACCCTGACGCTCCGCGAGGACACATCCGAGCTGGAAGAGGTCGTGGTCGTCGGCTACGGCACCCAGCGCCGTTCGCTGGTGACCAGCGCCATCAGCAAGGTGCAGATGAACGAGTCGAACATGCGGCAGGTCGCCAGCCCGACGCAGCTGCTCAGCGGCCGTGTGGCCGGTGTGACGACTTCGACCGGTTCGGGTAACTTGGGCAGCGGCGAGCGG
>CABUJP010000186.1:0-2036 GCA_902491835.1 uncultured Alistipes sp.
GGGGGCGGTCATTTATGTCCCCTATTTCGAAAAGATGTACGTCGCCGGGCGCGATTCGGGTTCCTACGTCAAGGAGCATATCGCGCCGGATGCCGCCGCCGAATACACCTACGACCAGATCGTCACGGGCTGGCGGCAGCTGCCGCTCGAAGAGGGGGCGGAGCACCCCCGCCTGCGGGTGGCCGTGTCGCGGTCGCACCAGACGCCCGAAACGGCGGAGCATATCGCCCGCCTGCGCGAAGCGCATCCCGATCTGGAGATCGTCGAGCAGGGGAGTTCCTACAAATTCTGCCTGCTGGCCGAGGGAAAGGTCGATTATTATGTCCGCACGACGCATACGTACGAGTGGGACACTGCCGCGGGCGAGCTGATCCTCGCCGAAGCGGGCGGCCGCACCCGCACGCTGCCCGATGACCGGGAACTGCTCTACAACGAGGAGGACCTGCGCAATCCGTGGTTCGTCTGCCGGTCGAAACACTGCAAGATTTGACGGAAGCGGTTCCGAACCGTTTCCGAGATATACGAAGAGAAAGTCGTCCGATGCACGGACGACTTTTTTATTGGTCAGTCAGTTGCGGGCCGCCCCGATTAGTCTCGGTCAGCCCCGGTTAGTCTCGGTCCGACCCCGGCCAATTCCGGTCAGTCTCGGTCAGTCTCGGCCTGCACCAGCCTGCACCGCCCAATTTCGGCCTGCCCTCGCCAGCTCGGCATCCTCCGGCCAGCTCCGGTCGGCATCCTCCGGCCAGCTCCGGTCGGCATCAGCCGATCCCGGCCGGGCGTCAACCTGCTAGCCTGCCTGTTGCGACCGAATTACTCCACCTGCGCCGCGCCGAGGAATCCCATGACGCTGAACAGCACGATTACGGCCACCAGTACGATGGAGAGCGTTGTGACGTATCTTTTTCCGGATTTGTGCCAGAAGGCGAGGATGCCCGCGAAGAGCGCGGTGTATAAAACGGCTTCGGGGATTCCGCCCAGATGATACTGCACGGGCAGGATCGTGTAGATGTAGCCGTCGAACGAGCCGGGCGTGGGACCTATGGTCGAGATGAAACTCAGGCCCAGAACCAGCCACGCCAGCTTGAGGAATCCGTTTTTGCCGTACAGGAATCCGCGTACGGGCAGCAGCGCCAGCGCGATCAGCACTCCGCGGAAAATCTGCAGTCCGGGGCCGAGCGCGACCCACGGTGAGCTTACGGGCCGCATCAGCAGAGCCAGCGACTCGGACGAGAAGTGGGTTCTGTAATCGAGGAAGAGCAGGGCGAAAACGCCGGCGGTGAAGTAGGCGATCACATGCGCCGAGCATATGCGCCAGACGAATGTCTTCGGGGATTCGGGTTGTCGGATCATGTTCGGCGGGTTTGCAGGGGTTTCAGTCCGTTCGCTCCGGGACTATTTCTTGTGCCCGGCCTCTTCGATGTCGCAGGCCGAGCAGTTGCCCGAACACCCCGCGGCCGTATGCGTGTCGGAGCAGCCGGCGCTGCCGTCCGCTTCGCGCGTTTCGTGTACGGCGCACTTGATGCCCAGCCGCTGCATGTTCTTGTTGGTCGAGATCTCGGAGTCGATGTTATGTCCCTTGATCATCAGCGTCAGCGACATGCCCACGACGAAAAGGGCCACGGCCCCCAGCGCGAACAGAAAAACGATTAACCATGTCGGCATATCAATAAGGTATTTTTACGTCCCGAAATTTTGGCTTTCGGTCACAAATGTATACATTTGTAAGATAAATTGCAAAAACGCTGCCCTCTCTTCGGCGGCGGATGCAAAAAGACAACGACGCAATACTATGAAAATCGTAATAGCGGGAGCGGGAGAGATGGGGAGCCATCTGGCGAAGATGCTGAGCGGCAACGGCCACGACATCACCATTATCGACAGCGACCAGAAACTGCTTTCCGACGTGGGGAGTCTGGCCGACGTGATTACCGTCGAGGGGGATTCGACGACCTTCGCCGTGCTCCGCAAGGCTTCGGTGCGCAAGTGCGACCTTTTCATCGCCGTGAACCACGAGGAGAACGACAACGTCGTGGCGG
>CABUJP010000187.1:0-2021 GCA_902491835.1 uncultured Alistipes sp.
CGTGTTCAGCTCCGCAGGGACCTCGGCGAACGTCAGCCGGAAACGCAGCGGGGCATCCGCATCGGCGCTCAGCCGTCCTATGTCGAAAGAGAAATAGCCGGTCATGTGCCGTCCGAAATCGACGATCACCTCCTTACGCTCCTTGAAAGAGTGTCCGTAGAGGGAATCCATTCCGCCCGCCGGAATCATCCGCCACCCCTGAAAAGCCCCGGTGTCCCGAACGCTTTCGACCAGGCCGACCGGAGTCTCCATCCGCTCGGTCAGAGGGGGAATGCTCTCCGCTGCCTCACGCAGCCAAGTATCCCGTTCGGAAGCGAACCATGTCTGTTGGGCGCCGGCCGTCGTCGAGACCAGCAGCGCCATCGCCCAAAGCGACCGTCGTATCATGCTCATAAACCTGAATTATTATGGACAGCAAAGGCCTGTCCCGAAAGGCAGGCCTAACAAAGATAGCTTTTTGACTTCAATTTCCCAACGAGCGGACGAATTCCTCGGCTTCGGGGGTGATCCGGCGGTCCGTGCGATCGTTCCACCCTTCGGAAGAAAGACGCTTGCGCGCCTCGTCAATCGCTTCGGTGATCGGATAAGACGGCTTCGGCATGCTTTCGTAGCGCTCGCGCTGGGAAGGCTTCACCGAGCGGTCGAACACGTCCTGTTTCGCCGGTCTCCGCTCGGCCTCCCACCGAAAGCCTTTCATGACAAGCGACTGAGTCTCGGGAATCTTGTCCATCGGATAGATCGTATAGGACGGTTTTCCCTTATAGACGATCTGATCGAGTTGCTTATCGATGAAATGGAATGTGATGTCGGCGCATTCCGCGACGAGAAAACCGTTGACATAACGGTCGGTACTGTCGCCGTCCTCCATGAAATAGTAGGTCTGTCCGTTTCCGTTCACATCCATCTTGTATATTTCGCCCTTTCGGAAATAGGCCTCCATGACCTTTCCCTTCACCTGATTGTAATACCGCTCGGGCTCCACCTCGGAGCACATCAGCGGCTCGCCCGTGAAAACGGCCTTATCGATCGTCTGGTTCTTGGTAAATATGTCGACGACTTGCGAGGTAATCTGATTCTGCTCGCTCCACAGCACCGGATCGACGTACATATGAATGGTCGAGTCGGCAGAAAAGGCGACCAGCGAGTCGCACACGGCCTGAAAGTCGGTACGATAAGTACGGACCTTGTTGTACGCCCTGATAATCCGGACCAGCGAATCGCCGGCCGGCGGCTGTACGGAATCCGAGGCGATCTCTTCCCGGGACGAAAGAGAATCCACGGCACGCAGAGACGAATCGGCGGCCAGTGCGATCGAGTCGCGTCGAGCCTGAGCGGCCGAGTCGAGCGCATGCAAGGCGAGCGTGTCGGCGCTGGTCGACTTGCCTTTGGCAAAGCGCCGGGCCAACTCGCGACGCTGGCGCTGCTCCTCTTTCTCCCGGATCTTCTCGGCCTCCAGGCGGGCCTTTTCCCTTTGCGCCTTGATTTTCTCCTTGATACGGACAGCGCGCTCTTCCCGCTTCTGCTTCTTGGCTTGCTCCTTTTCATAACGGAGACGGGCCGTCTCCATCTTCTTGAGTTCCTTCTCCGTCAACGGGCGATCCACGCTGTCGGCAGGCTGAGCGGACTGAAGCGAGTCGGCGGCCACGGCCGATCCGACCGAATCGGTCCCCGAAGAAACTTCGGCCGAAACCTCCGCCTCGCTCTGCTCCTGACGCTTTGCCGCAGGTCCGGTCAGAGGCCCCCGACGCTGGCCCGGACCTGCTCCCAAGCTGTCGCGCGCCCGACCGGGAACGTTTCTGCCGGGCACGGGCCTCGACCGGACCGCCGAGTCGCCCGCCAGAGAGTCGGCGACCGCCGCCGTCAGCGAGTCCTTCTGCGGAGCGAACCGATTGACCGTATAGAGAAATATCGAATCGGCCCGCATGAAAACCGTATCGGCCTGCTCTCCCTCGTCATACCCCGCGACTACCGGGTCGCGGGTCAGCAGCGCCTTGCGCTCATTGCCCCAATATTGGGCGTAA
>CABUJP010000188.1:0-2018 GCA_902491835.1 uncultured Alistipes sp.
GGTCTTTTAGGGCACCCATCCCGCCTCCTTTCTCCGGTAGACCGTCTCCGCCCACAGCGGATAGGCCGCCGCCGGGTTTTCGAGCAGCGTCAGATCGTAAAGCATGTCTTCGTAATACCCTTCGGAGGAGTAATAGACGAAGCGATTGGCTGCGAGAGAACCCGACACGATGCCCCGCACCTGCGCCGCGCCGTCCGCCCATAGCAGTCCCCGCAGTACGGCCGTGCGGTCCTGCCGGTAGTTCGCGCGTTTTACATCGGGCTTTCCGTCCCCGTCGACGATCGCATAGCCCTCGATGCGGCTGTCAGGACCGATTTCGATATAACGGTCGGGGTTCTCCCGTGCGACGAACACCCCCGACGGGTAGCCGAGCGTCACCCGCCTCCCGATAAGCACCGTATCCGATGCGAGTAACTGAGCCGTTCCGCAAAAGCCGTCCTCTACGCGGATCGTGCGCCCCACGACCAGCACATCGCGCAGACGGCAGGTGCTGTCGATGGACACCTCCTCTCCCAGCAGCACGGCCATGCCTTCGACCCGGGCTCCCGGCCCGAGGCTCCCTGCATCCAGCAGCCGGGGCTCCGCCTCGCCGAATCCGACGCTCAGGCTGTCCGGCGTTGGCGTCCATGCCTCGGGAGCCTCGAGCAGGCGCAACAGGCTGTCGGTCGTCCGGCGGGCATCGGTCCGCACCGACGGAAGCTCCTTGCCGGCATAGGCGGTACGGGCTCCTTCGATCCGCTCGCCACGGAAGAAAACCGAGCGGATTTGTCCGTACTGCACGCCGTGGCGAGGCAGCCGCAGGCGTCCGTGCAGTGCGGTGCGTCCCGTGAGCGACAGCGAGGCCGCGTCGGTCGCATACCAAAGGCCGCCGCTTTCGTCCGGCGGACATGCGAAGGGGGCGGCCGACCCGAACAACCGGGTCGGGACGATCCGGGGATCGGCCGCCTCGACGCGCACGGCCTCGTACAGTCCCCACGGCCGGACGGCGATCCGCACCCGGCTGTCGGGCAGACTGTCGTAAAGCCGCAGGCCGCCCTCCTCGTCGAGCCTTGCCGTCAGCGTGCTGTCGGCGGCATACAGGACGAAGGCCGACTCGACGTTCGCCCGTTGCCGCGAGAGGTAGCCCGCGCGGGAAAAGAACAGGAAATCGGCTTCCCACAGCGCGAGCACGCCCAGCACCGAGAGCAGCATCAGCGCCGAGACGACGAGCACCGTGGCCAGTATGCCGGCAGGAAGGCAGACCGAATGGAAAGCAGACCGTCCGGCCGGTCGACTCGGCCTCGGGACGACCGCCTTGCGACCGTGACCCGGCTCCGGGTTCTCCGCCGGCGGGACAACATGCGGAGACCCTCGGTGCGGCGGTCGGTCGATTCTTGCCGAGTATGGTCCGATTCCTTTCATCGTATTTTTCATCGTACTATTTACCTTAGCAGCTATAAAACTGAACAGTCGAGATATCAGAGTACGGAACAAGTCCGAGTATTCATCGGTCCGCGAGACCGGGAGCCGTATTCCGGCTTCATATTCTTTGTATCGGAATCCGGGCAGTTCACAGCTCAGGGAATTTTCAATCCGTATTTCCGACCGTCCGCCGCGAGCCATAGCGAATCGGCTCCGACCGCATGCAATCTGAAGCCTCCGGCCGACTCGCCCTGCCGCAGCAGATGAACCCGGCCGTCGATCGAGATCAGATAACGGTCGGTTCCTTCCTTACGGATACGGCCCGTACAGGCGAGCTTGGCGGCAGAACGTTCGTTCTTCGCTTTCGACCGTACGGGCGTTCTTGCCGAAACGGACCCCGGGACGGAAGGTTTCGCCGCAGCCGCACGCAGAAACGGATCGGGATAGTCGAGCCGCAGCGTATCGATGTCCGCACGGGGATTGTTCCGGGCAACGGGCACGGCAGCCGGATCGGAAGCCGCAGGTTTCGGCCCGGAGAAAAAGAGCTTCCACGCCACGACGCCCCAGATACCGAGCGCTACGACGAGTAACAGGTATGTCAGCGGACGGGATTTCAT
>CABUJP010000189.1:0-1993 GCA_902491835.1 uncultured Alistipes sp.
GCTCGGCAACGAGTTGCAGAACGAGGCTTTCTCGAAACTCTACGCCCAGAAAGAGAAGGTCGCCGCCCTGAAAAGCCCCGATTTCGACTATGTATGGAGTTTCATGCAGACCTCGGACCACTTCTACTACATGGCGACCAAATGGCTCTCGGACGGCGACGTACACTCCTACTTCAACCCGTACGACTCGGCATACGACGCCTTCATCAACTACATGAACGTCCTCTCGGACTTCATCATCGAGCTGGATCAAGCGGTGGCCGCCAAAGCCGCCAAGGCAAAATAAGGCTGAAACCGCCGCAACACGGGGGAGGAAGCGCCGGAGAGGCTTTGTCGGGGTGCGGCGTCTAATACGCCCGCGCACGAAACGCCCGCGAAATCCCGCCCGAAATCAGCACCGACGACGCGGCGCTGTCCGTATTGCAGAAAAACGGATTCAGGGGCCTTTCACGCCCTCCGGAGGTACGATGGGGGACGCGGAAGGCTGGCGCATGAAACGCATCCCTACAGCCCCGCAAACACGCCCGTAAAGCCCGCATGGCTCTGCGGCGCGACGGAACGGCGGACCGAAAAAACGCCCAAAATGCCGGAAAACGCCGGGGAACATGGGAAGAACATCCGGGAAATGCCGGGAAATGCCGGGAAATAGACTCAAATCAAATCAGCCGCAGTCAACACTGCGGCTGATTTTTCATACAAGTCGGGACAAAGGCACCCGATCCGGCAACAGCTTATCGTATCCGGTCCGACGGATTGCAGCAACGGCCGGAACGATAAAAAAAGCGGCAGACCGCGCCTCTTCGGTCTGCCGCAAGCAGGAATGTTACTTAAAAGTGGGAGTTGTTAACCAAAAAACTTTGGGATGTGCCGTTCCTGCTTTAGGGATTTGATTTCCCGCGCTCCCGGCACCCTCCCGAAGGACGGCGCCGGATTCTGCGGAAAAGGGGGATTCTTTTTAGTTGGCTTTCTGCTTAACCTTGATATCAAGATTGTGAACGCGGTCCGTGCCGTAATCATAGGATACGGTAACTTTCACCTTGACCGTCTTCTCGCCTACGAATTCGCTGTCGGCATTACCCTTGACCGTAATCGTACCGGTGGTTGCGAAATCGGCCCCAGTATCAATTCGGTCAACGAGAACCTCCGGATTCATCACCTCGTACTTGACAACGACTCCGAGAACCGTATTCTCATCGGCAGCCGTAGCCTCGAATACGTTATTGCCGTTGATATTCGCCAGCTGGAGGAGATCGCCCACAGTCAGGGAAGCATCGTCAGCGCTCGCGGAGATCGTAGTAACGGCATTCTTACGCAGGCTGATCGTCTTATCCTTGATCGGGTCGGGAATCTCGACATTGAGCACCTGCTCGTCAAGAACATAAGAATCAAGCATCAGTTTTACGCTGAGCGCCATGTTCAGGCCCTTGTACTCAGTACCCCACGTCAGGGTCTTGGCGTCGGCGTCTACCGAAGCGCCTTCATACTCTTCAGCGTCTACCGAGAAGACAACCTTTCCGATTTCATTGCCCTTGGAATCTTTGGGTGCAACCCAAGTGTTGTCGAGGTTAAGTCCATCGGGCACATAAGCCGTCGTCGTAAGTTTTGCGTTCAGACGCACCGGATTCGCATAGTTGTCGCCCTGTACCAGCTCGCCTGCAAAGCCTTCGAAATTAACCGTAACGGCAACCGTTACATCGAGACCCCAGTCGGCAGTAAGTTTAGCCGTGAGTTCGTAGCTCTTCTCCTTTGCTCCGGTGCCGAGCTTGATAGCGATGTTCTTTGCATCGTCGGTCGCCTGCACGAGTTCGGTTCCATCTTCCGCTTCATCGGCAGTAGCCTCGAAGGTAGCGGCATAGATCGCATCTACGAACGTCTGCTTGTCGGCGAAGTACTTCGGAGCCCAATCCTTATTCCAGAGTTTCTCGGCATACGTCTCGATCACCGTGTATTCGCTCGTTCCCGCCAAGTAATCCACCGTTACGGTCTCCGGAGC
>CABUJP010000190.1:0-1894 GCA_902491835.1 uncultured Alistipes sp.
GACGGCTGCGACGGGCTGACGCCGTGCTTGAACGCATTCTCGACTAGCGTGATGAACAGCAGCGGCGCGATCGTGTATCCGTCCGTCTGCTCGGGCAGATCGACGGTCGTTTCCACGCGACCGGGCAGGCGCAGCTCCATCAGCTCGACGTAGTTCCGGACGAACTGAATCTCCTTTTCGAGCGGAATGTAGTTCTGGTTGTTCTCGTAGAGCACGTAGCGCAGCATGTGGCTGAGGCTGTGCACGGCGAACTGGGCTTTCGTCCGGTCGAGGGGAATCAGCGCATAGATGTTGTTCAGCGTGTTGAACAGGAAGTGGGGGTTCAGCTGGCTCTTCAGGTTTTTCAGCTCGGCCTGCGTTCTCTCCTTCTCGATTTGCTGCTTCTCGGCCTCGATGCGGTACCAGTTTCCCGTCATCCTGATAGCGACAGCCAGCCCGACCGTCAGGGCCATCAGTATGGCGTTCCACACGACGAAAAAGTAGACGGGCGGCGGCTCGCCCCGGTTCTCGCGCGGCGGCTCGGTCTCGATATAGAGGCGGCACGTCTCGTGCCAGATATGCTGTACGAGCAGGACTGCCGCGATCAGCAGCAGATTGGCCAGAACGAAGCGCCCCAGCCGCTTGCGGAACAGCAGCCTCGGAGTCAGCATGCCGTAGTTGACGTAAAAGACCGTCATGAAAGTCAGCGGCGTGATCAAAAAGCCGACATACCGTTCGAGCGATACGGACGCATTGTCGCCGTACGCGAACAGAAACGGGGAGCAAAGGAACAGTCCCCATGCGATCGTGTGGATGACGATCCCGAATATTTTTTCCTTGGACAGACCGGCCACTTCCATGATTATTTCAGGTAAAGATAACGAAAAACGCGATTATATGCTTCTTGGTACCGGCTATATGCCGGTTTTGCCGTGTCGCGCGTCCCCGAATCGGGCTTATGCGCCGAGACGGACGAGGTCCGAGGTTGCGAGTTGCCGTCCGGCGCGGGAAGCGAGGGAACGAGGCCTGACGCGTACCTGAAAAACGCTCGCAGGACACGTCCGATCGCCTTGAGGCGGAGGCGGCTTGCATGACTCGCAGGCGCTCTATTCGTAGCGGATCGCCTCGATCGGGTCCAGATTGGACGCCTTGCGGGCCGGATACCAACCGAAAAATATGCCGGTCACGGTACATACGGCGAACGACAGCACGACCGAGTACAACTGAACGTAGACGGGCCATCCGATCCAGTACTTGATGACGGCCGAGGCCGTGATTCCGAGCACGACGCCGATCAGTCCTCCGGTCACGCTGATGATGACCGCCTCGATCAGGAATTGCCACAGGATATGCCGTCCTTTCGCGCCGATCGACATTCTCAGGCCGATCTCGCGCGTGCGCTCGGTCACCGAGACGTACATGATATTCATGATGCCGATGCCGCCTACCAGCAAGGAGATGCCCGCTATGCAGGCCAGCAGCACCGTCATCAGGTCGGTGGTCGAGCTGAGCATCGAGCTGAGCTCTTCCTGCGAGCGGATCTCGAAATCGTCCTCGTCGCCGGGCTTGATCTTGTGGTTCTGTCTCAGAATCTCGGCGATTTCGTCGATCGCCTTGTCCGACGCCTCTTCGGTCAGGGCCGAGAGGAAGATGCCGTGCAGGTAGGTGATCGCCAGCACCCGTTTCTGCACGGTCGTGTAGGGCGCGATGATCAGGTCGTCCTGGTCCTGCCCCATCGAGTTGTAGCCCTTGGACGACAGCACGCCGACGATTTTCAGCGGGATTTTGTCGAATCGGATCGTCTTGCCGAGCGGGTCCTCGCCCGGGGTGAAGAGGTTGTCGACGACCGTCTTACCCACGACGCAGACCTTGGCGGCCGTCTTCACGTCGTGGTCGGTGAACATCTCGCCCTCGC
>CABUJP010000191.1:0-1822 GCA_902491835.1 uncultured Alistipes sp.
TAAAAATAGATATCTTTGGCAGGCGCTTCGGCGGATAGGAAAACCCTTCCGAATCCGAACGGGCATCTTACAAATACTGTTATGAGCGATTCGATCAAACACGAGTGCGGCATCGCCATGATCCGCCTGCTGAAACCCGTCGATTTCTATCTGAAAAAATACGGCTCGGCCTTTTTCGGGCTAAACAAAATGCACCTGCTGATGGAAAAGCAGCACAACCGGGGGCAGGACGGGGCCGGGCTGGCCAACATCAAGCTCTATCCCGAGCCCGGATGCGTCTACATCGACCGCGAGCGCTCGAACACCGCTACGCCTATCAAAGACGTTTTCCAGCGCATCGAGTCGCGGATCGCGGAGGCAACGGCGAAACATCCCGAGCGGCTCCGCGACGCGCAGTGGCTCAAGCGCCACGTCGGATTCACCGGCGAGGTGTTCCTCGGCCATCTGCGCTACGGCACGTTCGGCAAGAACAACATCGAGAACGTGCATCCCGTCTCGCGCGAGAGCAACTGGATGACACGCAGTCTGGTACTGGCCGGCAACTTCAACCTGACGAACATCGACGAGCTGTTCCGGCGCCTGATCGAACTGGGACAGTACCCGCCGGCGACGACCGACACCGTGACGATCCTCGAGCGCATCGGACACTTCCTCGACCGCGAGAACGAAGACAAGTACCGCTATTTCAAGGATAAGGGATACTCCAAGCAGCAGATTACCGACCTGCTGGCCAAGCATATCGATCTGAAAGAAGTCGTTTCGCTGGCGGCCCGTCGCTGGGACGGCGGCTACGTGATGGCCGGCATGATCGGGCACGGCGACGCGTTCGTCATGCGCGACCCCTGCGGCATCCGTCCGGCGTTCTACTACCGCGACGACGAAGTAGTCGTGGCCGCCTCGGAGCGCGCGGTGATCCAGACCGTGTTCAACAAGCCCTACGAGCAGGTCCGGGAGTTGGAGCCGGGCCATGTGCTGATCGTCCGCCGCGACGGGGACTTCTCGGTCGAGCCGTTCACCGCGCCGCAGCCCATCCGTCCCTGCTCGTTCGAGCGAATCTACTTCTCGCGCGGAAGCGATCGCGACATCTACCGCGAACGCAAGCGGCTGGGCGCGCTGCTCGTGCCGCAAATCCTGCGCAGCATCGACCACGACATCGAAAATACGGTTTTCTCCTATATTCCCAATACGGCCGAGAGCGCCTTCTTCGGGCTGGTCGGAGGATTGGACGAATACTGCCAGCATATCCGCGCCGAAAGAATCCTCCGCGAGAACGGCTCGCTCACCGAGCAGCGGCTCAAGGAGATCCTGCGGTTCAAGCCCCGCTTCGAGAAAGTGGCGATCAAGGACGTCAAGATGCGGACGTTCATCACGCAGGACAACGACCGCGACGATCTGGTAGCCCACGTCTACGACATCACCTACGGCACGATACGTGCCGGGAAGGACAATCTGGTGATCCTCGACGATTCGATCGTGCGGGGCACCACGCTGCGCCGCAGCATCATCCGCATCCTCGACCGGCTCAGACCCAAAAAGATCGTCGTCTGCTCGTCGGCGCCTCAGATCCGCTATCCGGACTGCTACGGCATCGACATGTCGCGGTTGGGCGACTTCGTCGCATTCCGCGCAGCGATAGAACTGCTCAAGGAGCACGGCATGCATGATGTAATCGATGACGTGTACCGGAAAGCCAAGATCCAGATGGGCCTCGAACGAAGCGAAGCGGTCAACTGCGTCAAGAAAATTTACGAACCGTTTACCGACGAAGAGATTTCGTCCAAGATCGCGCAGATAGTCACCGCCCCGGACATTCACGCCGGAA
>CABUJP010000192.1:0-1815 GCA_902491835.1 uncultured Alistipes sp.
CGTGCTTCGTATGCCTTTCCTGCTGCTGCTGATCTGGATCATGTTCCGGATATTCAGTCAGACCGTATTTTACGACACCCGATACTTCGGCGCGATGAATCATGCGATCGAGATTCTCGTGATCGTGACGGTCGGATGGATTCTGATCAAGCTGACGCGCATATTGTTTTACGTGCTGGAGAAAAAGCTCGATGCGAAGGCCGACAAGGATATGCAGGTACGCGGGAGCTTGACGAAAATGAAGATTTTCGAGCGGATGATCGCCGGACTGATCGTAGTCGTGGTCGTGGCCGTCTGCCTGATGACGTTCGACAAGATCCGGGCGGTGGGCGTCAGTTTGCTCACCTCCGCCGGAATCGCCGGAATTATCGTGGGCTTTGCCGCCCAGAAGAGTCTCGGCATGATACTGGCCGGTATTCAGCTGGCTATCACGCAGCCCATACGCTTGGACGACAGCGTGATCGTCGAGGGCGAAATGGGCGTGATCGAGGAGATCAAACTGACGTACGTGGTCGTGCGCCTGTGGGATCAGCGCCGGCTCATTCTGCCCGTGACCTATTTTTTGGAGAAGCCGTTTCAGAACTGGACGATCAATTCGGCCCAGTTGCTCGGCACCGTCTACTTGTATCTCGACTACGGCATGCCGCTGGAAGCCCTGCGCAGAGAGACCGAAAGGATATTGAGAGATCACCCGAAATGGGACGGACGCGCCTCGAACGTGCAGGTGACCGACATGAAAGAGCGCTACATGGAGGTGCGGGTGCTGTTCAGCAGCAGCGACTCGGGCTCGCGGTGGGACCTTTCGGTCGATGTTCGGGAAAAACTTTTGAAATTTCTGCAGGACAACTATCCGGACTGTTTCGTCAGAACGAGGATCATGGATGTGGGACCGGCGGCCAAAGACGGTTCTGCCGGTGCATGATCTTTCCTTTCGGTTCGGCGGATCGCCCTGACGGGTCCGGGGGCCGGGGCCTGTTCCGTATGGGCGGCGGCTCTGCTTTTCGGTTACTGGCCGTTTCCTTTTTGAGCGCGCTCCGGGCTTGAGCCTGATCGGATTATTGGCCGGTATGCTTTGCGGGGAATGCTCCCCGTTCGCTCGGCCTTATCTCACTGGGAAAATATGTCGAAGCGATCCGGTTGCCGTATTCTCCGACGAATTTTGCGCGATCTCTGTATGACGGTTGAAACGCCCGGCTTCGGTCTGTCGGCCCGGGAATGCCGCCGTATGGACCGGTCTCGGTCTGGCTGACGACAGCGTGCCGGTCTGCCGGAACGATTCCGAGTGCAGATACTTGCCGAAGCGGGTACGGAACCCCGTGCGGATACTTGGACCCGCTCGGTCCGGCCGACGGTGTTTCCGGGTGCAGTCGCTTGTCGCACGGTCGGCCTTGCATTTGTCCGATCGCTTCGGGACTTCGTCGGCTTGAGACCGGCGTACCGGGACCCGCTCGGTCCGTTTGGCTTTCTTCGTCCGGGGGAGGAGCGGTCTCCCGCGGGTCCGGCGCTTTCAGACGCCCTGTCGCTTGTATATCGTTCCGTCTTTGACGATCAGCAGAAAGTTTTTCTCCGGCTCGGTCAGCAGCTCGATATTCTCCAGCGGATTGCCGTCGACGAGCAGCAGGTCGGCCAAGGCGTCCGTCTCGATCGTCCCGAGCGAGCCCGGATAGGGATTCCTGCGGCCCGACAGGGCGAGCAGCTCCGCGTTGTCGCGGGTTACCATTTTCAGTATTTCGTAGTTCGAGAACCAGCGGGCCAGCTTGGCGATTCCTCGGTTCTGGTCCTTGGCTTTAGCCGGGTTGAACAGCAGGTCGGTTC
>CABUJP010000193.1:0-1798 GCA_902491835.1 uncultured Alistipes sp.
CGAGACGATGATCTTCCTGACGGAGTGGTATCGCGCCAACAGCGGCGGGAAGGGTGTCGGCTTTTTTCAGATTGCCGGAGGCATTTCGGGCGACTTCCCGATCTGCGTCGTGCCGATGATGTATCAGGATCTGGAGTGGGAGGACACTCCGTGCTGGGCCTATTTCTGCCAGATTTCGGACTCGACCACTTCGTACGGTTCCTATTCGGGCGCCGTACCCAACGAGAAAATCACCTGGGGCAAGCTGCTGCCCGATACGCCGAAATTCATCGTCGAGTCGGACGCCACGATCGTCGCCCCGCTGATCTTCGCCTATGTGCTCGGCTGGTAACTTGTCCGTAAGCCGGACGGACCGGATGTAGAGATAGACCGGTTTTCTGGAGACGGGATATGGATAGGCAGCGGCGTCTTATGCGGACGCCGCTGCTTTTTTCGTAGGTCGGGTCTTGTATCTATTGGGTATTCGGTAGGGAAAGAGAGGATTGGTGCATATCATATCGCGGGGTTCAGTTTTTGCTGTACGGTTCGTTCCCTTTCGTGATGCGAGAGTGCGAGTCGAAACTTTATAAGAGGATTGCAAGGGGGATAAAGAAAAGCGAGGACAGGCGTGTGCCGTAGAACGCTCCGGGCCGTCCGTCGGGGCAGGCGTTAGGGTTTCGTCACTGCCAGTGGGGCGTCGTCCTTGTTTTGTTTGGCGAAATACGGGCCGTTTCGGGTCGGAACCGGCGGTCTGGAAGGGGGGCTGAGCATGCCGTTTTCGACAGGATGTGTCGCATGCGCATCGTTTTTTCCGAGGAAAAGCTCGGCGGTGTCGGTCAGTCGCGGCATACGGCTAGTCCCGCTTTTGTCTTGAGGTCGAGAGATCGCCCGCTCGTTCGGCAGGTCGCGGATGCCTTTTCCCGGCAAGCCGTCCGGGATCGGCTGAATATTCGTGATCCTTTGCCGCACGCTCCCGGGCGTGCCGATTCTCCGACCGGGCAGCCGTAACGGTGCACCGGGAAGAAGCAAGCGGGTTTTGTCCTTCCGGCTGTCGTGCGGTCCGTCACCGGCCCGGAACCGGCGGCCTTGCCGGGTGGGTAGGCGGAATAGTCGGGGCCGGTAAAGGCGCGTTTGCTCAGGGCTTCTTGCGCCGCTTGGCGCTCTCCTTGTCGAATTCCTCCTGATCGAATCCGGCGGCGAGGATTTCCTCGGCCTTCGCGGCGTCGGCTTCGTTGACCACGAGGCGGATTTTCGACAGGTCGCCCGGAATCGGCAGAATGTCCGAGATGCCTTCGTTGAGCAGTTCGCACCGGATGCCGTTGCTCTCGAGCAGGCTCTGATAGATCGAGGCCTCGCCCGCCGATGAAAAGGTTTTCAGAACCGATAATTTCGAGTTGTCCATGGCTTTGCGTATTGAGGGTTTGTTCGGTCGGGGACCGCGCGGATCCGGATGCCGGATTTCGGTCCCTTTCCCGATACAATGTACGAAATATTGTTGATAAAATGCACTTTCCGTGCCCGGTATTTCCGTTTATTTTTCGTTACTTTTGTATCGAGGCATAATAATGGGAAACAATGGGGCAGTTCACTCATCTTCATGTACATACGCAATATTCGATTCTGGACGGCGCGGCGGCTATCAAGCCGCTGCTCAAGCGTGCCAAGGAGCTCGGCATGACCGCGCTGGCGATCACCGACCACGGCAATATGTACGGGGTCAAGGAGTTTCACGATGCGGCCGAGAAAGAGGGGATCAAGCCGATCCTCGGCTGCGAGGTCTACGTGGCCGGAGGCAGCCGCTTCGACAAGAGCGGCAAGG
>CABUJP010000194.1:0-1701 GCA_902491835.1 uncultured Alistipes sp.
TCTGTACCGTTTCGGCCTGCTCGTCGTCGAACCATGCGATGATCGACTCGCTGAACTACATCCGCTGGGGCAAGGCGGACATGATCCTGACGGGAGGCTCCGAAGCCGCCATCAATCCTCCGGGAGTGGGCGGATTCAACTCCATGCAGGCCCTCTCGACCCGAAACGACGAGCCGCAGAAAGCCTCGCGCCCGTTCGACGCGGACCGTGACGGCTTCGTGATCGGGGAAGGCGCCGGGGCGCTGCTGTTTGAGGAGTACGAGCATGCCGTGGCCCGCGGAGCCAAAATCTATGCCGAAGTGGTCGGAGGCGGAATGAGCGCCGACGCCTATCACCTGACCGCACCCCATCCGGAAGGAGTCGGCGCGAAGAAATCGATGACCGACGCGATCAAGGACGCCGGCATCTCTCCCGACGACATCGACTATGTCAACACCCACGGAACCTCGACTCCCGTCGGCGACGTGGCCGAGGTGGCCGGCATCGTCGCCTTGTTCGGGAACCACGTATACGACATGAACATCAGCTCGACCAAGTCGATGACCGGGCATCTGCTGGGTGCTGCGGGTGCGATCGAGGGTTTGGCCTGTGTCATGGCGATCACGAAGGGGATCGTTCCCCCGACGATCAACCTCGAGAACCTCGATCCGAAGATCGACCCGAAGATCAATCTGACGCCGAACAAGGCGCAGAAGCGCGATGTGAAGTACGCGCTGAGCAACACTTTCGGCTTCGGCGGGCATAACTCGACGGTCGTATTCAAAAAAATCTGACGGACGTGCTCGACCGGATACGATTGTACTGGAAGCTGCATCACAGCAGGGACAAGGCGTATTACAAGGCACTGGACGAGATTTTCGGCGTCTGCCCGAATAACATAGAGCTTTACAAGCTGGCCTTGATCCACAGGTCAGCTTCTCTTTTTTTGGACGACGGCACGCCGATCAACAATGAGCGGCTCGAGTTTTTGGGCGACGCCGTGCTCGAGTCGATCGTCTCGGACTACCTGTT
This sequence comes from uncultured Alistipes sp., assembly GCA_902491835.1. Taxonomy (GTDB): domain Bacteria; phylum Bacteroidota; class Bacteroidia; order Bacteroidales; family Rikenellaceae; genus Alistipes_A. The sequence goes on from CABUJP010000194.1 coordinate 1,012, forward strand.
CATCGAGTTCCCCGAGCAAAACGAGGGCTTTTTGACGAAGCTGCGGTCGCGCATCGTCAGCCGGGCGTCGCTGAACAAGCTGGCCGTCCGTATCGGGCTCGACCGGCACATTATCACGCAGGGCAACTACAGTTCCCAGCAGAAAAACCTCTACGGCGACGCGCTCGAGGCTATGGTCGGAGCGCTCTATCTGGACAAGGGATACAACTTTACCAACAGACTGATAATAAATCATCTGCTGAATCGATATATCGATCTGGTCGATATGACCGAGCAGGAGACCGACTTCAAGAGCCGGCTGATCGAGTGGAGCCAAAAGAACAAGCGCGCCCTGTCGTTCGACACGGCGCCGAGCCCGCTCTATACTCAGAAAATCCCGCATTTTCACACGAGCGTCTCGATCGACGGACAGCCGACCGGCACCGGCGAGGGACACAGCAAGAAAAGCTCCGAGCAGAAAGCCGCCCTGTCGGCCCTGATCCGGCTCCGCGAAACGGGCGAGCCCGGCACGGCGGAGCATATCGAGGAGTAAGCGCCCGTCGCAGGGCGTCACGATCAAAGACCTTGTTACCATGGAAGATCACCCGCTTTCCGACAAACAGGTCCGGGAAAAGCTCATCGCCCGGGGAGCCTCCGCGCTGACGGATACTGAGTTGCTGAGCATTTTGCTTCACGGCAGCGGTCCCGGCG
>CABUJP010000195.1:0-1632 GCA_902491835.1 uncultured Alistipes sp.
TCGCGAAGAAGATCAGGATCGGGAAAATCAGCGTGAACGCGTCGCTCCACATATTGCGCCGCGTCTCGAACGTCAGCGGAACGGAAAGGTCGCGCTCGCTCAGCGTATTCTCGAGGTTATGCTGGAAATAGTCCAGCGAGCCGATGTTGAACGCGAACTGGGGCCCTTGGGCCGAAAGGCCCTTGTAGTCCTTCTGCCCCGCGTACTCGGCTATCTTGTCGGGCTTCAGGTAAACCTCGGCGGTCTCCTTGTTGACGACGACGATCTTCTGCACGTCGCCCTGCTCGATCATCGTCTTGACGCTGTCCCAATCGGTGGGATGCGTCACTTCGCCGCTGCCGAGCAGCCCCCATGACAGAATGACGACGGCCACGGCCGCCCATACCCAGTAAATATTGAACTTGGGACGCTTGCCCCCCAGCTGGGGAGGCATTTCGTTACCGGTATTTAGCTTCATTGGCTGTTTCTTGATTTTAATTACTCATCCACACCTCATAACGCAACGGGGCGGGGCCGTAGTATGAACTCTACTGCTCCTCCGCGTATTCGCGGACGGGAGCGTCGGCCCAAAGCTGCTCGAGCTTGTAGAAGTCGCGCGTCTCGGTCTGGAAGACATGCACCATCACGTCGCCGTAGTCCATCACCACCCAGACGCTGTTGCCGAGCCCCTCGACGCGCCAGACCTTCTCGCCCAGCTTTTCGAGGACTTTCTGCTCGACTCCGCCGGCGATGGCCTCTACCTGAGTCGTCGAATCGGCGCTGCAAACGACGAAGGCGGAGCATATCGCCCCGTCGAACCCGCTCAGGTCGAGCGACAGGATGCGTTTGCCTTTCTTATCCTGTATCGCACTGACAATCGTGTCGATCAATTCATTCATAAATCGTATCGCTTCGTTTCAAGTGGGTAAAGATAGTAAAAAGTTGACAAATAGGAAACCGGGCAGGATACGGACCCGTCTTTCTCTCCGGAACGCAGGCTCCGGAACCGCGAGCCGGGAAATCTCCCCGAGGCGGGAGTCTCAGCAAATATCCTGCTAAACATGGTGGTCGGGACGGCATGCGGCCAGAACCGACTCCTTGAGCGCAGCCACCAGCGAGCGCTTCACGTAGGTGCGCCGCACGGCGATCGTGATCTTGCGCGACGTGGCGCCTTTGGCCAATGTCTTGAGCTGGGGCTTGTGACTTTCGTCGATGAAGTCGGCGACCATCTCGGGGACGATCGTCATCATGTTGGAAGAGTTGTCCACGATCCGTATCAGCGTCTCGAGCGAGCCGCTCTCGAAAGAATACTGCCGCTGCACGCTTTTCTGAGCCTGACACAGCTCCAGCACCTGATCCCTCAAGCAGTTTCCTTCCGAAAGCAGCAGCAGGCGCCGCACGTCGATATCCTCGATGCGGATGTTGCTGCGCTCGAAAAGCGGATGGCCGGTCGACACGTAAGCATAAAAACGGTCGTTGAAGAGCTCCTCCTCCTGAATGCCGTCGGGCGAGGTCCCGCCCGCCAGAATCGCCGCGTCGAGCATGTCGCGGCCGAGCGCGCGGATGATATCGGCCGTCATCAGCTCGCGGATCTGCAGTTCGACGTTCGGATAGTCGCGGGCGAAACCGGGCACGAAGCGGTGCAACAGGTAA
>CABUJP010000196.1:0-1573 GCA_902491835.1 uncultured Alistipes sp.
GAGGTGGAACTGCGCTACGAACCCGGAACGGAGCGGTTGGAGCTGCCGTTCGACCCCATGCAGTTGCAGAAAGTCTTCTATAATCTGATTAGCAATGCGTTCAAACATACCGACCGGGGCGGCCGGATCACGGTGACGCTCTCGGCGGACGACGTGCAGGCCGTGGTGAAGGTGGCCGATACGGGCCACGGTATCGAGGAAAAATTCTTTGCGACGATTTTCGAGCGCTTTTACCACAACGATGCCGACACGCAGGACGCCGGGGTCGGTATCGGGCTGGCCCTTTCGAAAGGCATCGTCGAACTGCACGGCGGAGGGATCGGCGTCGAGAGCGAGGTGGGGGTGGGCTCGACCTTTACGGTGACGCTCCTGCTGAATCCCGACTTCAGCGGCAATTCCAACGTCGAGGTGGTCGAGAAGCAGGAATATGCCCGTCCGGCGCCCGTGGCCGACTATCTGCCCGCTCCCGAACGGATTCCGGGGGCGGAGGAGCTGCCGCGCCTGCTGGTCGTCGAGGACGACGACGAGCTGCGGAGCATGTTCGGCACCATCTTTTCGCAGCACTACCGCGTGACGCTGGCCCCGGACGGTGCGGAGGGACTGCGGCTGGCGCGTGAAGAACAGCCTGACCTGATCGTGAGCGACGTGCTGATGCCCGGCATGTCGGGGACGGAGCTGTGTGCGGCGATCAAACATGATTTCGAAACCTGCCATATTCCCGTGATTCTGCTCACGGCGCTCTCGTCGCCCGAACAACGCATCTCGGGACTCGAGAGCGGCGCCGACGATTACGTTTCGAAGCCCTTCGACACGGATGTGCTGATGGCCAAGTGCAACGGCATGGTGCGCAACCGCCGGCTGTTGCAGAGCAAGTTCCTCGAGGGAAGCTCCGAACCCGTTCCGGAAATCCTTTCGGGTAATCCGATGGACGAGGCTTTCGTGCGCAAGACGCTGGCGCTGATCGGCGACCACCTCGACAGCGAGTCGCTGGGTGTCGGGATGCTGAGCCGAGAACTGGCCCTGAGCCGCACGGCGCTGTTCGCCAAGATCAAAGGCGTCTTCGGACAGACTCCCACCGAGCTGATCCAGGGCATCCGCCTGCGCGAAGCCGCGCGGATGCTGGCCGAGTGTCCCGAACTGAAGATCGCCGAGATCGCCGACAGGGTGGGTATCAACTCGCTGCAATATTTCGGCAAGCTCTTCAAAGCACGGTTCGGCTGCACGCCGTCGGAATACCGCGCGGCGCCCGGCGAGAACCGGGAGAGGGCCTGATACGATATGCCCCGTACCGGTTTGCCGGAACGGGGCGTTTTCAGGATGGGGATGGCTGTGCTGGCTTTCGATTGCCCTTAAAACAGGCGTCTTACGCTGAAGACAGCAACGATTAGGGTCGGAAGCGTTTTGATCTGCGGTTGCCTCTAAGACAGGCGTCTTACGCCTGGGAGCAGAAATCTGGTTTTCCGAGCCCTCTGGCCTGCAGTTGCACTCTAAGACAGACGTCTTACGCTGAGGCAGCAACGATTAGGGTCGGAAGCGTTTTGATCTGCGGTTGCCTCTAAAACAGGCGTCTTAC
>CABUJP010000197.1:0-1532 GCA_902491835.1 uncultured Alistipes sp.
GGTTGCTGAGAAGTCCCTCGCCCCGTTTGGACGGACTTGCGGAGGCGTTGGCAGGGCTCTCCAGAATCGAGACGACATCCGGAACGGCAAACTGGAGCGTGATCGACGACGAGGACCCCCGGATGGCCGTCGTTTCGCAGGGAGGTCTTTTCGGCTATGCCGATCTGGAACGGGGAAAGTTTCTCCTGCCTCCGGTCTATCAGGATGCGGGGCCTTTCCGGGAGGGGCTGGCCGTCGTGCGTCTCGGCGGCGGGCTCGGTCTGATCGACCGCGACGGGGTGTGGCGGGTCGACTGCGGTCAATACGACTATGTGGGGCCGTTGAGCGGCGACCGGGCTCTGGTCCGCCGCGACGGCCTCTACGGCTTCATAGACCGTCGCGGCTGCGAGGCGATAGCCGTGCGGTATCCGTTCGCCTGCGGGTTTCACGAGGGCCGTGCGGTCGTCCGTATCGGCGACAAGTACGGCTATATCGATACCGAGGGACGTCAGGCGATTCCGCCCGTTTTCGACCGCGCGTATCGCTTCGTCGGCGGGAAGGCGCGCGTCAACCGCTGCGGCGAGACTTTTTTTATCGACAAATCGGATGAATGTTGGCTCAAATTTGATTAAAGTCGCTAACTTTATTCCGCTGTTTGCGGAATGGGCGGATTCTCAGCTGCATTTTTTCGGAAATGCCTGTCGCAGGCATGTGCCGGCATATATGGTAAAGTATTGATAGACAAGGTATATGTATGAGGCTAGAATCAGCCGGAACCATCCGGCTGCGTTTCTGATTCTGATTGATCAGTCCGGTTCCATGTCGGAGCCTACGACGTTTCACGGTCGCAGAATGTCCAAGTCCGAGGCCGTCGCCCTGACAGTCAATATGCTGATCGACGAATTGCTGAACCGTTGCAAGCGCGAGGAAGGGTATCGCGACTATTTCGATATTGCCGTGCAAGGTTATCACGGCGACCGGGTGGTTTCGCTCTGGGGCGATCCGGAGCGGACGTTCATGCGTCCGAGCGAGCTGGCGGGAGCCGAGCTCTGCCGCGTGGACGTCCAGCAGGAGCGCACGCTGCCCGGAGGCAAGACCGTCGTTTCGGTCGTGAGCCAGAAAATCTGGGTCAGGCCTCTGGCGTCCGACAAAACGCCGATGTACTCGGCCCTGAGGCGATGCTACGAGTTGTGCAGCCAGTGGTGCGCCCGGCGTTCCAACCGTGAGAGTTATCCTCCGACGATCTTCAATATTACGGACGGCGAGTCGTCCGAGGGCGACGAGCGGCGGTTGCTCGACGCGGCCGAGAGCATCCGCAAGCTGGGTACGGACGACGGGACCGCCCTTTTGATCAACATCCATATTTGCTCGGACGAGAGCCGGAGACAAGTGCTGTTTCCGATGTCCGAGCAGGAGCTGCCCGAGCAGCGTTATGCCCGTCTGCTGTATCGGATGTCGAGTACGATGCCGGATATTTACGGCGAGAGCATCGTCCGCCTGCGCGGAGGAGGCGACGGGCCTTTTCGCGGGATGAGCTACAATGCCGGAATGAC